>JANMHA010000311.1:0-20840 GCA_031374925.1 Pirellula sp.
CAAGAATCTTGTGTTCGGTGGCTTCGTGGCGTTGGAATTCGGCGGTGAGGCGGCCTTCGCTGAGGACGATGATGCGGTCGCTCACGGTGAGTAGTTCAGGCAGTTCGCTGGAAGTAATGATGATGCCCAAACCTTCGCGGCAGAGTTTATCCATGAGCCGATAGAGCTCGGCTTTCGCTCCGACATCAATGCCGCGGGTGGGATCGTCGAGCAGGAGCACTTTAGGGTTCGTGAGGAGCCAGCGGCCGATGATGCACTTCTGCTGATTGCCGCCGCTCAAGCTGGTGATCGGGGCTTCGGGCCCATTGGATTTAATCGCCAAGGCTTGGATTTGCTGGTTGGTCGCGGTCAGTTCACGCAAACGACTCAAAACACCAGCCGTCGAGCAACTCACTAGGGAGCACAGAGTCGTATTCTCTCGAACGGTCATTTGCGAGAACAGCCCAAGTCGTTTGCGATCTTCGGTAACCATGGCAATGCCTGCCTTCATTGATTCGGCCGGATGGGAGTATTGCACTATCCTCCCTTGAACAAGCAATTGCCCCTGAGGTTGCACAGGGCTAGCCCCAAAAAGACACTCGAGCAACTCCGTTCGACCAGCACCCATCAGGCCAGCAAACCCTAGGATTTCACCCCTTTTCAGTTGGAATGAAACATCCTTGAGCCGCCAGCCTCTGGGATGCCCAGGCCACACCAGCGATAGGGCTTTGGTTTCCAAGACCACTGTGGAATCGGAATTGTTTTCGCGACGGCGTGCAGGTTCCAGGTCGCGACCGACCATGAGATGAGCAATCGAGCGTGGCGTTGCCTCCGCTCTGTCGACTGTTTGCACAAATTGGCCGTCCCGGAGAACGGTGATGCGATCCGCCAATCGGAACACCTCATCCATCTTGTGGGAAATGTAGAGGATTGTGACGCCGCGTTTCCGCAATCGATCGATGACTCCATACAGCCTCGAGACTTCCGATTCCGTTAGCGCGCTGGTTGGCTCATCCATGATGAGGATCTCCGCTTCCAGGGAAATCGCTTTTGCAATTTCCACCAATTGCTGATCACCGACTCGCAGGGAACTTACCAACGCCCTGGGTGAAATATTGGACTCGAGTTGTGCGAGCAGGTCGGCGGACCTTCTATCCATCGCAGCTTGATTTAAGATGCCTATCGCGCGTTTTATCTCTCGGCCCAAGAAAATATTGGCTGCTACTGTCAATTGTTCCACCAAGTTCAACTCTTGATGAATGATGCTAACACCAGCATCTTCGGCATCTCGCGTGCTTTGAAAGCGAACGGGATTGCCTCTCAACAATAGCTCTCCGTCGTACTCGCTGTAGACGCCGGACAGGATTTTCATCAAGGTGCTTTTTCCCGCGCCGTTTTCACCCATGACGGCGTGCAATTCGCCTGGCAGCACGTCAAAGCTCACGTTGTTCAACGCTCGAACTGCATTGAATTGCTTGCCGATCCCTCGAATAGAGATTACTGGAGTGGATTCTGTCATGGCCTATTAGCGCGAGACTCTCATGTTCGTTTGACTCGAAGTTCCAGGATGCCACGCGCGACCAAAATGCATGCCACGATTGCACCAAATGCAATCGCATGCAGCGAAGAAAACCAAGGTTTGTCGCGGAAGAAGAGCAGAAAGGAGATACCCGTTAGGAGCCCCAGCACTGGGATACAAGCCCATCCGATCGGAGTTGCAAAGAATCTTTGGGCCTTGGCCAAGCCCGTTCTTTGACTAAAGGTAACCGCCATCACGACAACGATGCCAACTATCATCCCTTCGTACACATCCGCTCCGGATCCAACAATCTTGTTTACGGAATCGATAACCGTCCTCAGAAACAAGCAGCCTAGAATAGTCCCTGGAATCGTACCGATGCCACCTTGCAGGGAGCAGCCTCCGATGACCGATGCGGCAATCGCGTTTAGCTCGTAACCGCGAGCCAAGATATCCGGCTTGGCAGATCCCGTATCGGCAAAGTAAACGATACCCACCATCGATGCCGATACGGAACCGATAACGTAAGCCAACCATTTGAGTCGATCCGTACGAATCCCACTCAATCTAGCCGCCTGCTCATTGCCGCCCATCGCATGGAGATGCCGGCCGATGACGGTTCGGCTCATTAGAAACCAAATGGCAAACGCCAAAACGAGGAACACGAAAGAGACGCTAGTAACATCCTTCAACGAGTCTCGAAGAACCAAGTCTGGGAAATCGATCTGCGACTTGTTGTTGGTCACAGAAAGCGTTATACCGCGGCTGAAGCTGCGAAGTCCCACTAAGGTTGCAAGCGTTGCAATGAATGGAGGCAACCCAACGCAGGTGATGAGCCATGCATGAAGCGTTCCCACCATGGCTCCGGATAGCAGCGTTCCCAAGAATGCGACGATAACAGCCCAGGTCGCGATGTGTCCTTCGCGAAAGCCAGTTGGATCGAGGGCAATCAACAGTGAGCCGAAAACGGTGGCGCTCATGGCAATCACCGATCCACTCGACAGATCGATCCCCCCTGAGATGATGATGACTGCGCTGCCTAGTGCAAAAAAGCCAAGGAGTACGGAGTTGCGAATAATGAGTTCCGCTGCGTTGCCAGGATTGTTCCAGTAAGTATGACCAGGATCTAACAGCACCGTAACGACGACCACCGATAGCCAAGCCAGAATCAACTTGAACTCAACTGTGGACCACAGTCGAAAGAAAAGGCTTGGCTGATGCGAATTCATTCACAGTTCCTACTTAAGAGTCAAGCTCTGTCTTAAACCATTTCATTGCGGCGTGCATCCCATTGTCGCCTTTCGCTCCGCGAAAGTGCGATTGCAATGCACACTTTCGCAGAGCGAAAGGCGACAATATCCTACTAGGAACTGGTCAGACCGTATTGTTTGAGCCACTCCTGGAATTTGCTCATCGAAATGAACTCAACGCCAGCACCAAATTCAGTGAACATTTCTTGTTTGAGAGCGGAACCACTTTCTGGAACCACGACTTTGAGACCGGTATCCAAAATATCGCCCCCCGGTGTACCCATTTTCGGGAACAGTTCCTTTACCGTCTTGTCATCCTTGGTAAGCTTAGCCAGACAATACCGCACCGACTCATAGCCCATACCGAACGGGTTCTGGACAACCATGGCGTCAATCATGCCATCTCCCATTTGTTGGATCGCAAGTTGTTCCGCGTCGAAGGTCACGATCGTCATCTTTTCACGCAGTTTGCGCTCTTTAACAACATCCACAATGGCGGGCGCGTTGTAGGACCAAATGCCAACTAGAATCGACAAGTTTGGATTCTGGTCGATGCTTTGGCGTACGTTGTCGCGGGCTCGTTGGCGGTCCACGTCATCGGTTCGGCGAGCGATTTGTTTGAATTGTTTTCCGACGGCCGCGGTGAATCCGTCCATGCGTTGGATGGCGTTCAATTGGCTATCTAGACCCACAAACTGAGCATACTCCCCACCGTCCGGTTTGAGGTTCTTGGCAGCCGTCCCGAGAACTTTGCCACCTTTTTCGTTGTCGGTCCCAACATAGAATTCGCGAATCGATCGAAATTTTTCGTCCAAGTCGCTGTCGAAACAACCGATAATTATCCCCTTGGCTTTCAGTTTTTTCAATTCATCAGCCACGGCAGGATTGGAAGCTGACGTTGGCGAGATAACGACAGCAACGATATCGCTTTGCGTTCCGTACTGTCGAAGCTTCTCAATTTGTCCTTGGTCGGTACCGTCGTTCGTGTCCATACCTGCGGAAAACCCGGCTTCGGCCAGTTTGAAATCCTTCGCTGCCTTGCTGATTCCAGCCCTCGCCGCGTCCCAGAATGGTGAGTCGGTATTGTTTAGCAGTACGATGCGCTTTAAGCCGCTAGGGGTATTTGTGCTTTCGCCGGCTCCGCTGGTTGAACTGCTTGAAGCGCCAGCCATTGGCTTCGTGCTGTCGGAATTGGTACAGCCCGCAAAAAGGAAGAGGCCTGCAAGCATTGAAAGGACGCCTGTGAGTTTTCTCAGCATATCAGTGACCTACATATCAGAGAGGTATAAAATTTACCATTGCGCAGAGCAATAGCGAAGTGATTGGGTTCCGTCGCACATGAAAACGATGGGTCAGCTTAGCGGCGTTTGTCGGTATGTAGTAGGATACTCATTGTGTTTGGTCGTACCAGTAGTCCCGTGAATCCATTTCCAGAACTTCCTACAAATCCGTACGCCACCGAGTTGCTATCCTGAATTCAGGCATTTTGCCAATTGGACATAACGAAAGCCGGGCCTTTGATGAGCCCTGAACTGCGATGAAATTATCGAACAAACTGGAGCAGGCGATCCTCGATTTGTGGCCGATTGAGTTGTGGCGAGAGTCAATCATCGTCGTCGCAGACAGTGGAGGTGCCGACAGTACGGCCCTTCTCGAGATTCTATTTCACATCAGACCGGATCCCGACCGAACCGTCGTAGCGCACTACAACCACGCTTTGCGAGGTGAGGAGAGTGACGCCGACCAAGCATTTGTGGAATCGCACGCGGCACGGCTTGGAATGAAATGCATCACCAAACAAGCCAGCACGACCGAAATTGCAAATCCCTCGGAAAATAGTCTACGTAAGCTACGTCACCAATTCCTGAAGGATGTAGCTACATCTCACAACGCACGCTGGATCGCCATGGGGCACCAAGCCGACGATCAGGTGGAAACTTTCTTGCACCATTTGCTACGCGGAAGCGGACCGAGCGGTCTCTCGGGCATCCAAGTCTTTCGGCCTCTAGATTCCTTGATCGATATTGTCAGGCCGCTGCTCCGTATTCACCGCTCGGAAATACAAAACTATCTGACAGAACGACACCAAACGTTTCGAACAGACCGTTCGAACGAGTCGCAGGTCTACACACGCAATCGAATCCGCAATGTGTTATTACCTGCATTGAGGGCATTCACGCAATCGGATTCGCTGGACCGACACTTGCTTCAGTCCCGCGAATTAATCGAAGAGGAACATGCTGCGTTTCGGGAACTGGCGGATCGTTGGCTCGCCAAGATTGGTTATGCGCCCGAAGAGACGGTGGGCATTCCTCCAGAGGAGCCCAACAAACCGAGTCATTTTTCTGTTCCTGTTCCCATGTGCAGAAATGAACCTTGGCCAATAATTCGAGAGGCCATGGTGATGATTTGGCATCGCATGAATTGGCCTTTGAGAGAAATGAACCATAAGCACTGGCGGAAAATGCAAAGGCTCATCGATCTTGCATCGCAAACCACCCATCCAAAACGGCTTGAGCTGCCTGGCAAAATCGCGGTGACATGCCGCAAAGGAATTTTAAGAGTAGAACACTTGGCCGAGTAGAATCGTGGCGGATGCTGCTGGCCTCCGAGCCGACGCTAGACAACCTGGAAACCACTTACGCGACCAAGCCTTTGGTGATCAGCATGAACACGTCCTCAAGGCTTGGGTCTTTGTCGCTAAAGGACTTCATCTTGACGCCGCCCGCTATTAAGTTCTCAAGCAAAGTTGCAAGGCCCTCGTCGTCGGTTTCCAATTCTGCTGTTGCATTATTGCCGTCGATATCCAGTCCCCTCAGGGTCGGATCGCTACGAAGGATAGAAATCCCCGCATCTTGATTGCCGATGAACCGGATTTCCACAATGCGGTTGCGTCGAATCTTGCGATAAACCGAGTCGATCGGGCCGTGCATTAGCATCTCGCCTCGCTCGATGATTCCGATGGAGGTGCAACAGTCCGCCAGTTCCGAAAGGATGTGGCTGCTGATCAGAATCGTCTTTCCCATTCGGCGAAGTTCCTTCAACAAGGCTTTGACTTCGATGCGAGCTCGGGGATCCAAGCCGCTTGTCGGTTCATCTAAGATGAGTACCGGAGGGTCATGCACCAGTGTTTTGGCCAAGCACAACCTTTGCTTCATTCCGCGAGACAGACCGTTGACAAAGTCGTCGCGTTTGTGCGTTAGATCGAGCAACTCGAGAACGTCGCCGATGACTTGCTTGCGTTGCGTTCGCCCAATTTTGTATGCGACCGCAAAAAAATCAAGGAATTCCCAGACCTTCATGCCGTCGTAGACGCCGAAATCATCCGGCATGTAGCCAATGCTTCGCCGAACATCCATCGGACTCTTGTTTACGCTAAAGCCGTTCACACTGCCGTCGCCGCGCGTGGCTTTGAGCAAAGTAGCGAGAAAACGAATGGAAGTACTTTTGCCTGCACCATTGGGACCGATAAACCCGAAAAGCTCCCCCTTCTCTATCTTCATTGTGACGTTTTTGACGGCAGTGAATTCGCCGTAGTCCTTGCCAAAATCATTCAACTCAATCATGAAGTGTTCGCAGTGAGAAATGGAGATCCAACACCGTCGCCTGCGGCTGGGGGTGAGATGATTGTACACTAGCTTCGTTACTATCGGTCTGACTCAGCTCGAAATCAAGGCATCGAATTCGGCTTCGCTCAGTACAGGGATTCCTAAGCTCTGAGCCTTCTCGAGCTTGCTGCCGGCCGCTTCACCCGCGATCAAAAAGTCGGTTTTCTTGGATATGCTGCTGGCTGCTCGACCGCCTTTCTGTTCGATTAGACGTTCGATTTCATCGCGTGAGTATTTGCTGAGCGAGCCGGTCACGACCACGGTTTTCCCTGCAAAAACACCGGAATCATCGACAGCGTCTTCGGCGGTCGCATCCAAGAATACGCCAGCCAATCGGAGTTGCTGGATCAATTCGAGACCCTCGTCGCTATGGAAAAAGTCAAATACGCTTCGAGCAATGATGGGGCCGATTTCGTTGGTGCTACCTATGGTTTCTAAATCGGCTGACATCAATCTCTCCATGCAACCAAATCGCCTTGCCAGGATTTGAGCAACGCGTTGTCCCACGTGCCGAATCGAGATCGCGTTGAGGACTCGCGTCATCCCACGGCTTTTGCTGGCTGCTATGCCCTGCAGAAGGTTTTCGGCCGATTTCTTGCCCATGCGTTCGAGCGACATGAGCTGATCCAATGACAACGAATAAAGATCGGCAAAGGAACCGACAAGATTGCTATCCACCAACTGATTGACGAGTTTCTCTCCTAAGCCTTCGATATCCATGCAGTCACGGGTCGCGAAGTACCGCAGCCTTTGTCGCCATTGGGCAGGGCATTGTTTCGAAACGCATCGGATGTAGACACCTTGGGGGTCTTTGACCAATTCGGAATTGCATTCTGGGCAATTTGTAGGAAAGACATACGCTGGCAGTTCCGATTCCCGTCGGTGTTTTTCGACACGGACAATATGCGGAATGATCTTTCCCGCTTTTTCAACGACCACCCAGTCTCCGACCCGGACGTCCTTGCGCTGGATTTCCTCGACGTTGTGCAATGAAGCTCGACTAACCGTTGTGCCAGCCAGCTCGACGGGTTGGAGCTCTGCGACGGGGGTTACGGTTCCGGTCTTCCCAATTTGCGTTGTAATATCGAGGAGTTGCGTTACGGCTTCGTACTTTTCGATCTTGTAGGCGATTACCCAGCGAGGGCATTTGGAGGTCGAACCGAGAGTTTCCCGTTGTTCCAGCGAATTGACTTTAGCGACTAGGCCGTCGACCTCGAAATCCAAAGCGTGAAGTTCCTCAACAAGCCGGTTGCAATGTGCGATGGCATCCTCTTTGTTTGCAAAGCATCGAACGTAGGGGGTCGTTGGAATTCCTAGTTCTCGGACCCGTTCCAAGAAATCCATATGGTTGCGAACATGGAGGCCGTCGCAGAAGCCGATTCCGTGGCAAAAGAAACGAAGCTTGCGCTGAGCGCAGAGTTTGGAATCAAGCAGCTTGATAGAGCCTGCGGTTAGGTTTCGCGTGTTCTTGAATTCCGATTCGCCGGCTTTTGCACGTTGTTCATTCAGAGTGACTAAGTCAGCGTTAGTCATGTAGATTTCGCCGCGAAACTCGAGGGACTTGGGAACGTTTGTACCCAACAAGCGTTGTGGAAGGCCTCGCAGCGTTCGAATATTATGTGTGATGTCGTCACCGACCTCGCCATTGCCTCGCGTCACCGCTTGGACGAGCAATCCATCGTCGTAGCGAATCGAGGCTGCAACTCCGTCCACTTTGAGTTCGACGACCCACTCGATGGATTCGCCCGGAAGCAGTTTCTCGGTCCTCGCAAAGAATTCCCGAAGCTCTTTTTCCGAATAGGTGTTTTCGATCGACAACATGGGGACACGGTGTGCGACCTGGACTAGCCCTTCCAATGGTTTATCCCCGAGCCGTTTCGTTGGGCTATCCGGTGTCGCAAGTTCGGGAAACGATCTCTCAAGGTCGGTGAGTTCCCGAAGTTTCCGATCGTAGTCGAGGTCCGTAATGGTGGGCGTCGCTAGAACGTAATAGTTGTGGTCGTGTTCCCGAATCTCTCGGCTCAATTCGGCAATGCGTACCACTGCGTCCGTTTTGTCAAGCTTGTTGGGCATATGAAAATGGGGGGATGTTCTTCAGTTAGAGGAAGGTTGTACGGGAGTTTCCGCGTCTGCCATGGGGCCCTCTGTCGGTTCGGCCAGGAATCGATAACCAGCGTCCCTAAGCGTTAGGAAGTGCTTAGGTTTCGCCGGATCCGTTTCGAAAATCTTCCGAAGTCTCAGCATGAACTGATCAACACTTCGAGTTTGCATTTCCCCATTGACGTCCCAAACTTCCGAGAGCAGCTCCTGACGGCTAATCACGCGTCCTTGATTTTCCACAAAATAGCGCAGTAATTGAAGTTCTTTGTGCGTCATTTTGATGTCGCGATTTTCGACTCGAACTTCATACGTTTCGAAGTTGATCGAAGCCTTGCCAAACGAGATGGTGGTCACTTTGGTAGGTGAAGCAGATGCGGCCGTTTGGTTTTGTCGCGGATGGAGTTTGAGCAGATTTTTAACGCGCGCCAAAAGTTCGTCCAAATCGAACGGTTTGTTCAAGTATTGATTGGCTCCGCAATCAAATCCTCGGGCACGGTCTTCAGGCAAGCTTCTCGCGCTCAGAATGAGAATTGGCATCGTGATGTTTTCGTCGCGAATCGTTTCGCATACAGCGTAACCGCTCATGCCGGGCAACATCAAATCAAGGATCATTAGGTCATATGCAAAATGATCTGCATGAACGAGACGAATTGCAGTTGGGCCATCGTCGACGAGCGTTACCCGATACCCTTCCGCTTCCAGATTGTACTTGATAATCATTGCAATATGCTTTTCGTCCTCGACAATGAGAATGTGCTTCCGAGCTCGCATGTTGTTTGAATGTCGCTGAAGGGCGTTAAAGAGTCAGAGAATTGGGACGACAGAGTTTTGTTGGATTTCAGCAGCTCCTGACGGATGTAGCCTCGCTTTTGGAAGTATCAAGTCAAATCGAGTTCCACTATTTTTTGGCAGGTCAGCCACTCGGATCGAACCTTTGAGCCTACGCACAACGGAACGCACTAGAAACAAACCGAGACCGGTTCCAGGTTTGGTTCGCTCCAATTCGTCGCCGACTCGATAGAAGCGTTTGAAAATCTTTTTCCTCAGGTTCTTGGGAATCCCAGGCCCATTATCGGCAATCGAAATCTTGGCGGAACTAACTTGCGAGTCAAACACCACAACAATTCGGACTGCTGGAGGTTTCCCACCGTATTTTAGGGCATTGTCGATCAAGTTGCGAAACAGTATCTCGATGTCCACTTGCCGGGACCAGATTTCGCAAACTGGCGAATCGACAACGAAACACTCGCGTGGCACATGGTGCAGATTGGCTATTTTCGTAACGCACTCCTCCAGAATCGACTCAACGGAAACCCACGTTTCAGGTTCAGGCGAACTGAATTTCTGCTGCAAGCGAGCGACGTTCAGCAACTGGGTTATTAATTGATCAAGCCGTTCTACATCGTCCAGCATCGAACTATAAAATTCTTGCTTCTTGCTCTCGTCTATGTTGCGCTTTTCGAGAGTTTGCAGGAAGAGTTTGAGTGAGGCAATCGGGCTCTTCAATTCATGCGTCACCGCATCGATAAAATTGCTCTGACGCCGATTGAGATTGATTTGCTGGATACTCCAAATGAGATAGAGAACCACACCCGCCAGAACAAACAAGAACATCACCGACCCAACGCTTAGCAGCGCCCAGTAAATATTGGAGCTTTTTTGGCTAGTGATGGCACCGAAGACATTGAGCAATACCCATCCAACCGTAAGTCCAACCAACAAAACAATCATTACGATTGCAAGCAAAATGGGCCACTTGAGGCTTTTTCGTTCAAACATGCGTCACGAAAGATTGGGGGCCACTTACCACCCAACAGTATGGTTTTGTAGGGCATAGAATGTCTTTAGAGTAGCGACAACCAACTTATTGGGGAAACACTTAGTACTGATTTTCAAGAAAAATGGCCGTTAATTGCAAAGTGATGCTGACCGCAGCGACGAGGCTTCGTATAATGAAGCGTCAACCAAAATTAGCAGTGCGTCAACGGCGGAAGACGCACCTTTAGTTACGAAGGAATCGAAACGATGACTCCTGAAGCAGACAAAATCCAATTTTCACGTCAGATATGGCAGGCCGCCTCGGAGCATGCGCACCGTTGTTTAACGCGCCGCGAGTTTTGCCCTGAACAATCCCGTGTTGAAAATCTTCGATGCGTTCACTTGGTCGAAGAATCGGATTGTCTGTTTGGTAAACAGATGTGGTGTTTTGAGGCTATCGGCATAGACCAATCAGGACGTCGCCACATTCTGTATGGCGTGTTGGAGTTTTCGATCCAATATGGGCTTCTCGAAGCCTCTCAGACAGCCATGTTTGAGGATTCTGATCATCGAGAAAAGTTCCTTCACAATGAAACAAAACCTGCTTCCAAGTTGGTTTACAATTATCCATCGACCCGATTCTGGGTCTATTCAGCTTGGTGCAGTATTTCGGTTCTGTCGGTGATTTGGATTACGTTGCTCGTCAAATACCTGAATCGCTGATCCCGATTAGTGGCTTGACTTTTTGACGTCTTTCACCGGTTTTTTGGCGGCCCCATGTGAACTTGCAGAAGCCGCGTGACCAGTGGCCGATGGTTTCTTTGCAGGTGCCGAATGGCCAGATGTTTTCTTTGGGGTGGCTCCGTGTGCGTCGGCTTTTTCTTTTGGTGCCACAGTTGGTGCGTGGGGCTTTGACTCGGACTCGGCAGGTCCATCAGCTTCTCCATGTGTGTAGTCCGCCTCGTGGTTCGCTTCGGTTGCGCTTTCTGACGGTTCATCCGCTGCCGGATCGCGTAGGGTAGCGACCAATCTTCTTGGACTTTGTGAGTTACTATGCGTGACGAATTCCAAGCTGGCGTTTTCAGTCGATTCTCGAAGCTCCGTAACGACAAGGTCATCGATAGAAGAGTCACCAATCGTTTGGACCAAGACCTCCATCAGTTGCGATTTCAAGTCCGCCAAATAGGGATCGATCAGTAACTTGCTGTCCAGTTGACGTAAATACTCTTCAATCGACTGGCGAACCTGGGCTTTGTTTAAATCGATGAGTTGTCGGCTTTTCATGCGATGATTGAGTGGCACAATCGCGTGCAGACGCATCTGAAGCGGTGCCTTTTTGCCTGATTGAAATGCGAGATACTGTCCCAAATCGACCTCGCAGGATGCGTCGATTTTGGCCAGCGAGGCTTGATGGCGGATCACACCTACGATGCTTGCATGTAGTCCAACCAAGACTATCACGAGTAAGCCGATCCAATATCTTCGAATTGTTTCAAGCATGGCAAAAGCATACACTTAGTACATGGCGGCTCTCGCTTTGGGTACAATCCTCAAAGCTTGGGAAATTGAGACGTTCGCTCGGCAACCCTAGGCCATAATTTCCTGTCCAGGCTGGTCCGACACCCAAAATTGGAATTTTTCACAATGGTCACCGTGCTTCTTGAGCAACCCTGGATTGTCGGTGTGGTGGGAACGATTTTAACGGTTGTAACCCTTTACGGCTGGACACAGACGGGAAATGCAATCGCATTCAAAACGGGAATCGGTTTAGCGGCAGTTTCAGTTTTGCTTATGATTCTGAATCTCTGGGTCGTCACAGACGCGGAACAGGTCAGAACTTGGCTTGTCGACGTAGCCGCCGAATTGGAAAGAAATCAAGCCGACAAAGTATTAAAGAGGCTTTCGCCGAACCATAGCGATCGGGTTGCAAATGCGGCCGAGCGAATGAAATCGGTGACGTTCACGGTCGCAAGGATTACCAGAATCCATAGTGTCAAAGTCGATTACCAAGGGAACAGCCCCATCGCCCGAGTTCGAATGAATGTTTTTGTCGAAGCCGAAAGTTCTGGTATGTCCGCTAAAATCCCACGGTGGGTTGGGCTTACCATGGAGAAAAGCGGCAAGGAATGGCTAATTGTCGATTTCGAGGACCGGGAAGCGCAACATGAGTTCGTGAACTCGAGTTCGATCCCGGAGGCTATTGGACCGAGCCTTCAAGGCGTACGTTAGTGACGAATCCAACCGACCGCAATGGACCAGTAGCCATCCAAGCTGGACATGTCCTATCTATTTTTGATCGCGGTTTTCTTTTATTGGCAGCTATGTTTGCAATGTCGGGATGGTTTGTCACGATTTCACGCATCATGAGCGACACGCATCCTATTTGGGACCTCGCTTCGCATTTGTCGTGGCATACGTGGGTTGCGATCAGCTTTGTGTTGCTAGTATCCACCTTTTCTATGCGAGTGTGCCTTGGTGAAAAGCGGATTCGTTGGTGGCATCGTTTCATAATGGCATTGCCGCCCTGGTTCTATTTGACTTGGGTAACAACTCCATGGGCCGTGTTTCCACTTGCCACCAACGATTCGGATTCCAAGGGGCTCAAAATCCTATCGTGGAATATATGGGTAAATAACAACACGCCTGAGCAGGTCTTAAAAGTGGTTCAAGGCTACGATGCTGATGTCTTGGTATTGATTGAAGTCGGTCCAGATCAAGCAGTGGTTTTGAAGCAGCTGGAGTCAGTGTATCCCTTTTCCTATTGGATTCCCGCCTATTCATCGCGCGGCATGGCTGTTTTGAGTCGAGTTGATGGAACCCGGTTTAGATCGATCGACTTGGCGGACGAAGGTATGCCAGCCATAGAAGCGACCATTCCGGAGACGGAGGCACATACCAGTCATTGCGTCATGGCGGTACACACACGCTCGCCAGATCTGCATCAGCGGACTTTAGACAGAAACAAACAACTCCATGCCCTAGCTGAGTGGGCAACCTTGCAAACGAATACGGGAATCATCATTGGGGACTTGAACATCACCCCATGGTCTCCTCCTTTTTCTCGATTGTTGAAACGAGGAGATCTCGAGGACACGCGAAGCTACCGAGGCCACTTTGCCACATGGCCAACAGACTTGGGATATTTAGCCATCCCGATTGACCATGCGTTGGTTTCCAAAAACACCTCCGTACTCTATCGCGGCGTTGGTCCATTGGCGCCGGATTCAGACCATCGACCGATCATCCTTATTGTGAAATAGCGGTCAATGTAGCTGTCCTTGGACAACTCACTTATGGCTTTTCGTCGTAAAACTTGCCGGTAGGCCCTTCGCCATTTTCGTCGAAATCGACCGTGTCTTTCCCGTCACCTTCGCGATCATCGTCATTCACGTCTGCCGTTGCTTGTTGGCTAGGTTCTTCGTCTCGCGTATCCAACTCTGCCTCTGGGATCGCAAGATCCTGAAGTACGATTTCTTGGGAAGGAAGTGCGATGAACATCTGCATGCGATTGTCCGTCGTTTGATTTTGCAAGAATTTCGCCATGACCACGGTGATATTGTCGGATCCGCCGCCTTGATTTGCTAATGAAACCAATTCTTCGCAGACGCTTTGAGGATCACTAACCGCGGAGAGTGTCCTACCTATTTGAAGATCGGAAACGTGTTTGTTGAGGCCGTCGCTACACAGCATGATGGAGTCGTCTTCTTGCAAATCCAGTTTGTAAATATCAGGATAAACGCTCCTCGCGCCAGCTCCAAGTGCATTTACTAGTACATTCGACCAATGGGACCTTTCCAGTTCCTCAGGAGCAAGTCGACCGTTTTTCATCATTTCATTGGCGACAGTATGGTCTCGAGTAACCAATCGAAGTTTGTTGTTTCGGAATAGATAGCAACGCGTGTCACCGGCATGGACAACAAACATTCGAGGCCAGTCAACATAGGCCATCGTCAAGGTGGTACCCATTCCCTTGTACCCATCGGTCGTCTTGGATCGCTCCTCGATGGCTTGGTGTGCTTTCTCAAGCACACTCTTGAGGTCATCCACAAACAAGTCTTCATTGGCCGGCCCAACACTAGCCACCCAGCTAGTGCTGTTTAGAATTGCGTTGACGCAGAACTGGACCGCAAATTTGCTTGCTTCATTTCCACCTCGATGTCCCCCCATACCGTCTGCGACCAGAAACAAATGCCCCATCGGTCGGCCGAAGAGTCTTGCCCCTTGCTCGAATTCCAAGGATCCAGAACGAACGATTACACTTCGAGTTAAGTCAGCTACCAAGAACTGATCTTGGTTGTCAGATCGCAATTTCCCCGTATCCGAAAGCCCGCCTGATTGAACATCAATTTGTTTCATATTGAACCAAGGTGCTGAATACCCGACACTGTTGCGAGGCGACCGATAGCCTTTATGTTATCAGAAGAAGACTGTTGAATGTTCCAAACAATTGGCATGGTGTTGCATGTCCCTTGTTTTACGAAGGTTGTGATAAGCCTGCCCAAAACCTACTCCCCTTAAATCGCTAGTAGTCCAGGCGACGCCACTCTTGGATGCCTTCCGTAATTTCAATGAACTGGTCCGCGGAAATATCTCTAAAGCTCTGTTTTTTGCCGGTCTTGGGCCAATACACCTCCAACTCTCCTATCGTTTTGCTGCTGCCAAGCCCGATGTGAACTCGAAGTGGATTCGCACCAAAGCTTCCTCCTGAATCCATCCAGCGGTAGACGTTTCTCGAGTTCCCGTTCTCATCCTCAAAAGTCGCACGAATACGGCAACCCACTCCAAATCGATTGGATTCGTTCCCGACTAGCCGAATATACAACCAATGATTCGTCGAACCCGGATTAACAAATGCGGCCCGAGCAAATGCATCTCCGGAAAACCATCCACCCATAACGGCGAAGATGTCTTGATCGCCGTCCTGATCGAAATCCGCAAATGCAACCCCATGTCCTTTTTGTAGATGGCCGACGCGAGCAGAGAAGGTGATGTCAACCAATTTCTCGCCTAGCTGGTTGTGAAAGAGCAGATTGGGCATCAAGCCTTCGTAGTCCACATAGCCCGTACCAAGGTAAAAGTCCAAAAACCCATCGTTATCGATGTCACCGATGTTGACCCCCATGGGTTGCGTCACACGCTGGAACCCCAAAGACCGCGTTCGATTCTCGAACTTACCCTCTGAAGTACCAAAATAGAAAGCATCCGGTTCGGACTGCTCCGGCATGCCTAGATAGTCACCAATTACGTGTTCCACCCCCGGTTTGTAGCTCGACACGTAGAGGTCGAGCAGGCCATCGTTGTTCGCATCCCAAAACCAGATTGGAAAACTATTGAACGGTCCCTCAACTCCAAGCTCGCCTGCAACATCGACAAAAGTGCCATCCTGCTGATTGCGGTATAGTGAATTTCGGCCACCGAGGTTCGAAACATAAATATCCGGCCAGCTATCACCGTCGAAATCTCCCCACGCCACTCCCTTGGTTGGTCCTCCGTTCACAACGCCAGCTTGCGGAGCGATGTCTTTGAATCGACCTGTTCCATCGTTCTGAAAAAGCTGACTGGGAAAGCCTTCGTGCCCGACGTACAAATCCAGATCGCCATCGTGATCGAAATCTGCCCACGAAGCCGTTTGCGTAGGATACATCTCGTTAGCTAAACCAGCCGCGTAGGTGATATCCAGAAACCTTCCTTTTCCATCATTTCGAAGCAGCGATTTGGGATGGCGTCCATGACTCTCTAGCCAAGCCCCTCGCAAAACGAGTACGTCGAGATCGCCATCGTTATCGAAATCGGCTTGCACCAGGTTGAGGCCACCCAAGATGCCACTCAAATTGGCTTTCTCGGTTTCTTCTTGAAAGATGCCATCTCCTTGGTTAGCGAAATACCGAAGCGAACCATCGGTTTCCCAAGTCGAGAAGAGGACGTCTAGGTCGAGGTCGCCATCGAAATCATCAACGATGACCCCTCCTGCACAGCCCTTGACGTTTACCTTAAGTTGGCTTGCCCTGTTTACGAATTCCCCAACAGGTGATGGACCGCCAAAGAATTTCGAGGGATCGATCAGGTAATTCGCTGGGACTTTTTCGGGGTGTTGGCCCAGGGTCATATAAGCCAAGTTGAGCAACCAACGAGCCTTCAAGTCATCTGGCCTCAGTTTCAGGGCTTTCTCGAAATACGTCACAGCTCCTTGGCTGCTCGATGGGTCCTCATGCACTCCTTCACCTGAGATTGGAAACAAACAACGCTCGCCGTTAATGCAATGAACGCAATTGACCGTTTCCGCGTCGCGGAGGTAGGCCACTCCAAACAGATAGAGAATCTGCTGCTTTACGTCGACAGGCACATCCTTCCCCAGGGACTCCACAAGTTCCATGGACAACTGCATCTGGGCCAACGCCTCCTTCGTGCGTCCCGCCCTTAACAGTTGCTGTCCATAGATACCATGCATGACACTCTTGTCCCAAGCGGGGACACCAGGACCACTGGTTCGCACTGCGATTTCAGCCATTCTCAAAGGTCGCAAACCAAGAAAGGGATGATCCTGTTGCGATTGCTTGTCAACTGCCTTCAAGGTTGCCAGCATGCGTTGATGGCTCTGCTGAAACTCGTCCAGGCTCTCTGGCTCCTTGGATGCTTGCACCCTTTGGAGTTGATTCTCGACCAGTCGCTGATTTCCTTTTTCATGTTCCAAGTTGGCAAGGTCGGAGCTCGTTGAAGTGGGGGTACAACCACCCGTTAACGATAAAAGGTAGGCCGCCATAAAAACGTATCGCAAACACTCACAGATTCGCATGTCAGTCTTGTCCTTGAGCGAGTTCGTGAACCTTGGCTTCTTCAAAAAGTCGTTTCAGTATACTCCCCAATACCGAGGCTACTCTCAATGAAACAACTCCAAACACACATGCCAAAATGGCGGAGATCGAAGCGGTCAAAAGTTGGACGCGAAGTTGCTCCATGTTTCCACCTAAAAGTCCAAAAATCGCTTTGCCGGCTAAATTGTCCCCCGCAACATTCGCGCTTGCGAAGATACCAGTCATGACCAATCCGACCATTGCGCTGACACCTTGAATGGCAAAGACAATCCAAAGCATGTTGATCGACTCGTAGCGATGCGACATGAAGGCCACCCTAGCCGCCGCGGCTCCAGAAAATCCGATGATGATTGCCGAGCCGGGAGAGACACTCCCACTTCCGGAGGCTATGGCCACGATGCCCGCGATCGAACCGAAGAGCCACAAAAAATCCACCTTGGGGCTAGTGGACTTGTACTGAAATGCTACCCAAGTCAAATGCCCTGCGCAACCCGCCAAAAAATAGTTCAGAACATCAGGTGTCCATCCAGCATGCAAAATTGAGCTTCGGCATGCAGCTAGCAACAACAGGCCTGTGACCCATAGGAACCATCCGGTCACCAATCCCGTGGATTGAGCTGTGCATTCCGAAAGGGAAATCGACGGCGTCTTGATCCACCAAAGCCCTAATGCCGTAAAGCCAATTCCAATATGCACTTGGACCGCCCCGCTCGCATCGATACACTCGGCTAGCCAGCCACCCCCTTGTGTCCAATAGCAAAGCGGCACATAGATACTGGCACTCCACAACAACCAAAAAGGTATCGTTGGCCATACACCGATCCCTTTGCCAGCAACGACAAGGAGTGGTACAACCGATTGCAAATAGATCATCATCTGGAGGGTCATGAACAGCATATGCGGAATGCGATCATCGACGCGTCTCAACGGATGACGCACCTTCCCGCCGCCCCATTCCGATCCAAGTCCACTCAGAGCGGAATTCCTGAGTTCACCGATGTAGAGATTGCCTGGTGCTGATTCGCGATCCATGACCTCAATTTCCTGCGCCAACACGTCATAGGAGTGTGCGTTTCGCGAGAACGCGAGGGAGTAAAACAACAACACCCAAGCCAGGGCTAACAAGCAAAGAAGACTAACTCCCTTTCCGAGGCCGTCTAGGTTCAACGATAGGCCTTGAATCGAACAATAAAAAACATACATTCCCGGAGCCATCAAACACAACGCGACGCAGCTAGCAATCATTGCAGCCAAAAGATCGCCCGATCGAAATCTCTCTGACGTCCTTACCCGAAGGCCCGGTATTGGACCCTGGGAATCCGTCGCCGGCGCGTTGGCAAGAAAGGCCTCGACCTGATCCTCGGTGCGTTGGCTAAACAAAGGGGGCTGAGTTGCTGTCGCTTCGGAACTTTGCTGTGCAGGACTGTCCGTCTGACACGAAAAAGCCAAGCTCAATACAACCCAGTAAAACCAGTGCATCGATACGTTTATTGTGAACATAACTCTGATCGCCTGGTCAATCTGCGGATTTTGAACTAGTGCCTTGAACCAGAGACAATCTCCGATCGACAAGTGTACCGGAAAAGACCTCGCTAGAACCATCCGGCCAATTTACTTCGATCCGCTCAATGCGATCTACATTTCCCAAACCAAAATGGATGCACGGGTCGTTGCTTGCCAAATAGCTCGTCGAAGGCGCCAGTTGCGAAGTCCATGAACGCCTTTCGGATCGAATGTGCACTACGGCACCTATGGCCGCACGGCCTGATTTTGGCAAACGGCAATCGATCTTAAGCCAATGTCCTTTGCGCGGAACATCATTGCGAAACATCCTGGCTCGACCCCCGATCGAGGTGGTGATCAAATCGATATCCCCATCGTCATCCACGTCACCGTAGAGCAATGCACGATTGGAACCGTCCATTCGAAAAAAGTCGCCCGCATTAAGGCTCTGATCGACAAAGCTTTCTTTTCCGCTATGCATCATGAGTTGGTTCTTGTCGCGGTATCTCCCGATGAATGCCTCTCCATGCTGGACTTCGACGACTTTATTTTGAAACGTATCTTCACCATGCGGAGGAAACATAGAGCCATTTGGTACGACAAAGCCATTGACTATCGGCAGATCCAGGTTGCCGTCGAGATCGAGATCTACCCAAGCCACTCCCCAACCTGTGTGACGTTTCGTCAGTCTCGCTATATCAGTTACCTGAGACTTGTCCCGAAAAACGCCTTGACCATTGTTCTCGTATAGCGTGGCACCTTCGGTAACTAAATTCGTTACCAACAGGTCAAAATCAGAATCGTTATCGAAGTCAGCACAAGCAACCCCCATACACCCTTGCTTCATCCCCTCGCCGCTGAGCGCAACGCCGCGTAGTAGTGCCTCCTCGCGAAACGTTCCATCACCTTGATTCATCCACAATCGATTCTCACCCATGTCATTGGCGACAAAGATATCCGGCCATTTGTTCCCATCAAAATCGCCGATGGCTAAGCCAAGTCCGTAGGATGTTTGTCTATCCAAGCCTGCTTTGGCAGTGACATCCACGAACTTCGGAACTCCATCGCGAAACGACGCGGCTCCTTCGTTGTGATACAAGCGATCGATGGTGGCTTCGAATTTTTGTGGCCCACAATAGCTTACTGTCCCATCCGTGAAGCCACAGGCAATGGAGTGCCCGTAAAGCTTGTCTGCACAATAGTTGACGACGATCAAATCAAGCCAACCATCTCTATCGTAGTCGAAAAAAGCCGATGCCGTTCCCCACTCTGCGCACCCGAGTCCAGCTATTTCCGTACTATCGATAAACTTTTGACCAGCTTGATTGATAAAGAGTTGGTCTGGCCCATAATTCGTAACATAGATATCAGAAAAGCCGTCGTTATTGACATCGCCAATGGCGCATCCAATTCCCAGCTGCGGACCATCGCTTCGTCTGGTATTGCTCAAACCAGCACTGCTAGTTTGGTCCGAAAAGACTCCGCCCGCCTCTTGGCGATACAGACGGTGCGATATGTTGACATCGGATGCAAAATCATGCGGAGCTTTGGGCGACTTGCCAAGGTTGACCAGGAACAGATCTAGGTCGGAGTCGTTGTCGTAGTCGAAAAGCGCGCCTCCAGACCCATTGATTTCCGGCATGAAGTGTGTGCCGAATGGACCAACCGCCTGTACGAAGTTTAACTTGACTTCATCGGATACATCCCTAAACCAAGACGCACTTGAATTGCCACTACCAGTCGAAAAAGGTATTGGCGCGCTCGGTTTTGCGTTCGACTCACTGGGCAGGCGAGGCTTTCTGACTTGCCGAATCGCTTCGAAAACAATCAAACCTAACGCGAGTGCGACGATGGCGAACTTGAAACGCGACATGGGAGTTCTGCACCAGCTTCAAAAAAAAACGCAATCCAGGAAAGTCTCCTTGCGGTACTTATCCCGGATTGCGATTGAACGTCAAAGGCAATGTCACTTTGGAGGCGTCTTCGGAACATTCTGCATCATGGTCTTCATATCAGATTCCATGGCAGTATTTAATTCCTTAATCTTTTCCTCGGATGGAGCAGATGGTTTTGAAGGTCCGCATCCAGTCACGATGAAAAGTCCAAAACAAACCAAGCCGTAACGGCAAATCTTCTGCATTCTAAACTCCTAAAATGGTACCGCAAATTAAACTACTCAGGTGTAGCCACAACTTCACCACCGGTGATGGTGTTGATTCCACCCCAGACTCCAGATCCTTTGGCGTAGCCAGAGACAGCTTCGCCAGGATAATCCAAGTTGTCCGTTAGGAAGTGAACCGAACCATCAGCG
>JANMHA010000199.1:0-37016 GCA_031374925.1 Pirellula sp.
ACGCTTGCGAACTTCAAAGGCATCGCTGTCAATGGACACCACCCCGTCGAATCCAATGACAAGCGACCTAACCATGGATCGCTGGACTTCGCCACCGTTGATCGCAACGGACTGCACTTCGGAAACATCCGTTACCGACAAAATTAAGCTCTTCTCATAGCTATTCGACGCGGAATCGGTAACGCGCACTCGTACGGAGTAATTTGGATTCGATTCGTAGTCGAGTTGCTGGCCTGCTTTCAAGAGCAGTTGGTTGCCCGAGATTTTGAACCGAGCATTGTCCGTGTCGCCGGCGCCAGGCAAAAGTGCGAAACCAAAACCATCGTTACCGTCTGGATCGCTCGCTCCCAGCGTTCCGAACAACAAGTCGACAATAGTCGAAGAATTCTCTCGTACCGTTTGTGGCGCAATCGAAATGTCAGTTGGCGCGCTGTTGACGACGTTGATCGAACCACTCACGAAGCTAAAGCTGAACGGCGGCACATTCGCGTTCCCACCCACTAGGATCGGCGAAACGCCAAGGGCTGCGTCCGATCTCACTTGGAAGGCTACGTTGGCAATCACTCCCGCAGTCGAGGCCGATGGCGTCGCACGGTAGATGGCTAATCGTACCTTGCCCGTCGCATCGTCCGCAAACGAATCGATGCTCCAGCCGGATTCGGAGGTAAACATGCCAGCCAGTGTCACGCCACCAACGTTGAGCCCGCTAGGCAGATCGAGCACGTTCGTGTTGTAATCTAGGAAGACATCCACGCCCCAAAGACCAGCTGCACTATCCGTAATGCGGATCGGCATATTGGCGATCGCACCACGTCCGGCGATCACCAACGCATCGGCCGCGATGGTCGGGTCGACACCCGCCTGAACGGAAATGCTGCCGGCTGGCAAGTTGGGAATCTCAGGCTGGAGAGCATTAGAAAGTCCCTTGCGTGCGATCCAGGACGAGTCGAGGCCATCGAGGCCAGCGTTTTGATTGACGTTGGCCACGATGGATGGATCGGTCCAGCTGTAGGCGTCAAAGCCTGTGTACGCTCCCACGACGACGCCAGAGGTCCAACCCGCGTCTTGTGCGGTGTACTGCCCGTCGGCGTTGCTGTCACCCACGAAGATAGCTTTGTGCAGACCATTATCGCCTACCGAAGCCACCGGCGTTGCTCCGCCTGACTGGGTGAAGACTCGCAAACTGTCGATGCGAACGAGATCGGAGGCACCGTACGGTGCATTGGCAGGCACGCCCGCTAACAGGCGGGTAATCACCTGCGGTCCGGCAGCCAGCGGTGCCGAGCCTGAGAGCGTCAACCGCATGCGTCCGGCCGATACAAGACTTACGGTCGTATTCCAACCTGCCGGCAAGACGTCAAAAAACGTGCTCGTAAAATTGATCAAGTTAGGGTTGTAAACCACGTCGAAATCGACCGCTAGAACACCCGTTCCATCGTTTATGGTGACCGGTACACCTGGATTGCCATTGTCATACGATAGATTGACGCTTTGCCCGTTCGTGCTCGTCGCACCGCGTGAAAAATCGGGAATCGAAACGATACGGGCTGTTGTTGGCGCAACGGTGAAAGAACGAACAAGGTTGCCACCCGCGACACCATCCTCATCACCATCGAGCAACTCGCCTAGGATTGTTTTCCATCCATCAGCCCGACTAAAAAGAGTGAGCGTGTAAGCGTCCGCGGCCAACGGTCCGCCTGTTTTAATAAACTCGACCGTATTCGTCGTCGCGTTCCAAACAAGCGAACCGCGAACTGGCCCAGTGCTTGTTCCAACCAGCGTTACGTCAGCCGCATCGAGTGCCGCATCCACCCCATCGTAGAGGTTGATCGCAGACAAATCAGGCGCCGTACCAAACGCAATCTGGAATCCCGTGGTCGTCGACGTCAAGCCTGCGATCTTGAACGACGGCGTTTGTACGCTGGCGGTAAAAATCGCATCGACAAAGGCCCCGGCCGTATCGGTCGCTCGAATCGTAATAGTCGTTGATCCCGCAGGGTTATTTGCAATGTCCAAATGCAACATCCCATTGGCGTCAATCGCTGGCGTGATCAATGCTGGATTCGTATTTCCCTGAACGGTGAAACCCAATTCGGACCCTAGATCTTCTGTATCGCTGAAACCCTGTCGCAAATCGGAATAGAATAGTCGATCGGTCGTCTGCGGATTGATCAAGAGATTTGGTATTGGGCTGGCAACGGTGGGGGCTTGGTTGCTCGCAACATCGAACGCAAACGTTCGAGAAACCGAGGCAACTCCATCGTTGACCGTAAGGACAAGACTTTTGGCCCCAGCGGTCGAGTATCGAATTGGCAGTGCGATCGATTGTCCATTAACCGCCGCGTTGACAGGTACGTTAGTCAGATTGGCTAACGCTGAGCCGCTGCCGTAATCAACCGAGTAAGTCCACGTGTCGCTTCCCGGATCATTAAAAGTCAAGGTGCGATTTGCAAGTCGTCCGGCCACGATCCCCGAAATCGAAGTGTCATCGATGACCGGAGCAACGTTGCCAACGACCACAGCGCGTGCAGAGCTTTCCAGGATCAAGCCCGTTTGGGCATCTTTATAGAGCCCTGTCGTGGGGTCGATCACGAGGTTGGTTTCCCCGTCGGTGATCAAGGTTCTAACAGAAAACGTCCCGGCTTGAGCAATAGCATGATTCAAAGTGAATGTCTTGGTGTCGCCCACCACCGACAACGGGACGGTATCGATTAATGTTGTTCCTTGCCGGATAAGCGCGACACCGCTCCACTTCGGTTTATCGGCGGCTTCGCCCGGATCAACGAACGAACCGGCGAAGCTAGCGACGGTCCCTTGTGGAATGGAAGGGGTTGAAGTTGAGAAAGCGGTTCCGATGGTGGGAGCAACGTTGTTGACTCGCAGCACGAGTGATTTTTCGGTCACACCGCCGTCGGTATCGTCGACTCGAACACGCAATAGGAAATCACCATTCTCGAAGATCTGCTTGGCCGAGGTCGCTAGGGTTGAGTTTGTGATCTCGTAGCTACCATCGCCGTCCCAATCGAAAGAGTAGCGAAGTTTTGCGATGTCGCCTGGAGCATCGTTTACATTTGTCAATCCAAACGTGAAGGTCGAGCCTTCGTTGTTGCCAGTCGAGAGGAACAGGTCTCCAACCGGCGCTTTGTTCGCGACAACGATGGTTGACGAATAATCCGTAAAGCCACCGTCGGCGTCGCGGACTCTACCGCGAATTATTTTGGTACCATTGTCGGGGAAGGTAACGCTGAACGTGCTACCTGGCTGTTCGGTCGTTTCACCCGAATCGGCAAAGTCGCCGTCCTCATTGAGATCGACTTCGAGCTTGTACAACAGACCGCTGAGATCGGCCGCGACATCGAAAACGTTTGTGAAGCTAATCGGTATGGCATTCCCCTCGACGCCTGTCGACGGCACGTTGAGGGTAGCCGTTGGTGCTGCGTTGCTAACCGTGACGGTCGCGATTGCATCGCTATTCACCGTGCTGACGCCGCCGAAGCCATCGGAGACTTGCAGTCGAACATTGCGCGTTAGGACTGGCGTTGTTCCGTTGTTGATACCTAAGGTTTCGAGTTCACTCCAGGGCAGGGTAATAACCTGACCTGCGCGGGTAACGTCTTCCGGATCGCTGAACGAACCGTTGTTGTTCGCGTCAAAGGTCCAAGTGTAAGTAAGAAAGTGTCCTTCGGCATCGGTAGATGCACCGCCATCCAAGGTCAAAGGCAAACCCTCTGTGATTGCGTACGTTCCACCAGCTCGAGCGATCGGGGATGTGTTCAGAACAGTGAGTGTGGTATCTGCATCGTTAGTCAAACTGCCGTCGGAGGCTCGCACACGGATGGTGCGCGGACCTTGTAGCAAAACACCTTTGGCCGCAAGCTGTTCCCAAGTCATTGCAAGTGTGACACCTGACCCGAGCAAAATCTCGGTGTTACCGCTACCGACCAGGAACCAAGCAAACGTTAAGGGATCATTCCCAGGATCGGTCGAAGCGGACGCGTTGAAGGTAACCAAACCTTGTCCCGCTGTGATCGTGTACGGTCCGCCCGCATTGGCGGTCGGAGCAGCGTTGAGCACATTGAGAGTCGTTGCGGCGATCATTTCGCCACCATCCCCGTCGGTTACTCTCAGTCGGATTATTTGCCCTGCCACGTCATTAGTAATCCCAATTGCGTTCAAGGCGGTCCAGCTAATGTTGGCTATCGGCAAAATGCTCGACGCGTCGTCAAACTGGCCATCGTTATCTAAATCCCAAGCGTAGCTAAGTGGATCGTTGACACCGGCCACATCGCTCGAGCCTGATGCATCCAGGTTCAAGGCACTTCCTTCCTGGATACTGTAGGGCCCACCGGCTGCGGAGGTGGGATTGACGTTGTTGGCAAACACATCCACCGTGTCCGTGAAATTGGAAGCGGTTGACTGACCCGTCAAAACTCCGGTGACTGTCACGCTCGCGATGTACTTTGTACCGTTCGCTGCTCCATCGAGCGGACGGAATTGAAAGACTGCGGTATCGGTTGGCCCAACGATGGTTGTCGGTCCACCGAGCACGCTCCAAGAGTAGGACGCTATGGACGCAAATGCTCCGCTCGGAACCCCTGAACTGAGAGAAATCAAAGTGTTTTCCAGCGTCGATCGATCTATTCCGGCATTGACGACACGGACACTACCGAAATCCCTGCCTGTAACTATAGGAGTCGTGGGACTGAGTGAAACAGCATAGCTGGCACCGCCCAATGGGCGCGAATGATTGGCGCCCATCGGAACAATTTCACGAACCGTGTAATTGCCAAATGGCAAGTTGTTGAAGACAAAATCACCGAGGAAATCCGTTCGAGTTGCAATGTCTGAGTTATTGAATTGTCCGTCATTATCGATATCGAGAAAGACTGTTACACCTGCAACACCTTCACCTGAGTCCTTGACACCGTTGCCACTGAGATCCTCTTGATAAGCTGCTCCATAAATTGATCCCGCAACTCTCGACGGAATATTTACGACAAATATGTCGGTAGTATTATTTGTATCTCCAGCTACTAGATTGCTTGCATCGGAATAGAATGCGGCAAAACGCCCGTCGGCAGACATGGACGGGCTGTAGGATAAACCATTGCCCTGAATGCCCGGTGTACCGACCGAGACGCGAGTGGTAACGCCCGTCTGTCGATCGTAGATAAATGCGTCGGTGGCGTTATTCGTGTCGCCCGCGACGAGGTTGCTGGCTTGTGATGAGAAGCCAACGTATCGCCCGTCGGCCGAAATCCGAGGAACGAAGGAGCTTGCATTCCCCTGGATTCCGGCAGGCCCAACAGAGACTCGCGTGGTTGTGCTCGTCAGCCGGTCAAAGACAAAGACGTCATCTGTGTTGTTGGTGTCTCCGAGTACCAGGTTGCTTGCGCCAGACCAAAAGGCAATGTAGCGACCATCGGCCGATATCGAAGGACTTGTATTGGATGCAGCATTCGCTTGGGCGCCGGCGATTCCTATTGAAACGCGCGCTGTCGTATTTGTCTGTCGATCAAAAACAAATACGTCCCTGGCGTTATTCGTATCGCCTGTGACAAGATTGCTTGCATCTGAAGTAAAAGTGACATAGCGTCCGTCGGCTGAAATCGATCGAACATCCGAGGCAAAGGAGGTACCGTTCGCTTGTGCGCCCGCAAGCCCAACGGAAACTCGCGAAGTCGTATAGGTATTCGTGATCGGTTCACGATCAGAAACAAAGACATCCCATGTGTTATTTGTGTCTGGAGTGACAAGGTTGGTAGCTAGCGAGTGAAAGACAACGTATCTGCCGTCGCCGGAAATCGACGGAGCCAAAGAGGAAGAATTCCCCTGTGCACCGGCTGGACCTACGGAGACGCGCGAGGTCGTGTTGGCCTGCCGGTCATAAACAAATACGTCTTCTACACCGTTGCTGTCTCCAACAACTAGATTGCTAGCGCCGGATAGAAATGCCACGTATCGCCCATCATCGGAAATCGAAGCGTTGTACGAGCTTGCGTTCCCTTGCGCTCCGGCTGGTCCAATAGAAACACGCGAAGTAGTACTGGTTAGTCGGTCATTGACGAATACGTCGGTCGAACCGTTGGTGTCTCCGGTGACAAGGTTGTTCGCGTCAGAATAAAAAACCGTGTAGCGGCCATCGGAAGACAACGACGGGGTAGCCGACGTGCCATTCCCTTGTACGCCAGCTGGTCCCAGCGAAACTCGTGTGGGAGTGATGTATTCCGTGACATCGATGTCGAAGGTTGCCTGGCTCGAACGACCGCTGGTGACAAGTGTTGCTCCATTTTGGTGATACGTATTGACCGTGATCCTTGCAGGACCAATGAAGCCATTGATTGGCTCAACGATCACTTGACTGCCTGACACCGATGCGACTACGGATCCAACGCCAGGAGGATCCATGGTTACCACCGTCGCCGAACCGGACAGCAGTGGTTTCGTTCGTTGATCCGCAGCGGAGCTGGCGTCGAGGTCTCCAGGCAAGTCGGTTGCGGCGGAATCTCCAAGTATTCCGTCATAGGCTGATCCTGATAACGCTTGATTGACGGCTGAACCATCGTCGAACGAGTAATACGCCAACAATCCAATGGTGCTTGGCACCAACCGCCGATGCATGTCCGATTGGGTCTCAGTGGCAGTGCGCGCCCGATCCCAGAAGCGGACTTCGTCCATTTGACCGAACAATGCATGGTTGGTTGTGTAGCCTCCCATCTGGGCGTCCTGTTCCTGGCCGAGGACGAGTGAATTGACATTGTTGGTGGGACCCGACACGACAAGTCTCTGAATCCCGTCGAAGATCACTGCGTAGCTGCCTAGCGCACCGTTGCGACTAATGGCCAAATGATGCCAGCGATCGTCCCGAAGGTCGCCCAGACTGGAAAGCACATTTCTGCTATTATTCGGCACGACAACTGTGAGAAATCCATTTTCAATAAAAGCAGCCAATTGACCATCGCCATCGGCCGATTGCGCCGCGGTTGCCACATGCGTCGTCATCAATGCTTGAAATGATTGGCTGTTACTTGTCTTGAACCAAAACTCCGTCGTAAAATCTGACTTGCCCTGGATTAGATCCTTTTTCAGTAATACCGCCGAATCGGCGAACAACAAGGAACCTTGGTTTACATTGACAGCAGGCTTATCGGTGGTCGCCGAAAAACCGAAATTGCTGCTGACGACGCTAACATTGAAATTATCGACGATGAACGCGGCGCTCGAACCCGGCGATGTCTCGTTGGATGCGATGTAACCCAAGGTGATCGCCTTGCCATTGCCTGAAAAATCAGGCTGTGTTGTTCCACCCACTAAAATAAAATCTTCCGGTTTTAAGTTGAATCGCGAAAAACTCGTCCAAGCCTGGCTTGCACTCAGCTGATAGGGAATCGTCGTGCGGAAGTACTGATCGTTTTGCTTGAGGACGAGCTGTGGTCGCAAATTGCCGCCCGACAGCCGACGATAATCGAAGCTGACGTTGATCGATGAGATACCGCCCTGCGTGCTCAGATCAAAACTAGGTTGGACCAGATTAACCGAATTGAAAACCTCGGCAGTTGAAGCGGTCGAGCGTTTGAACAAGATGTATTGTTTCTGTGTTGCGTCGATGAAACTCGATAACTGAATCAAATCGCCGCGTCCATCACCATCAGCGTCGCCAACGAGGACTCGAGATAACCATCCCGTACCCTCATTGCCTTGTGATTCTGGGGGATGTGACAAATTGCTCGTCCATACCGCTCCCGTCCCATTGGAGAAGAGCGTCTTGACTTTCTCCAAAGGATCTAAAAAGGGAATTATCAAGTCGGCGAAACCGTCACCGTTTGTGTCGGAAATTCGGATATTACCGAGCGCCGTGGTGCCGCCTGGGTTGGCCTCTACCAACGTCCAAACTCCGTTCAGACCTCGCAACAATGTTCGTATCACCAAACCCGTACCTGTTCCATAAGGATCGTTGAATGGAAATAGGATATCGGCCAAACCATCTCCATTGACATCCCCTGCAACGGCGTTCGTCCACCAACCTGAGCCCCATGGCAGGGTGGAACCCTGAGCCGTATTCCAGCCTGGACCGCTTGCATTTTTCTCGATCACACTGATAACGAGTTGACCGTTATTATCGTAAACGAAAACAACATCGTCCCGGCCATCTCCAGTAACATCGGCAAGCATTGGCCTAGCTAGGTTGCCAGCGCCCAATCCCGATTGCTCAAACTCGTAATTCCAAGATCCATTTGCTTGAGAAAACAGCGTTGTAAATGCGACTCCTTGGCCGGTAGTGAACGAAGGCAACACTATGTCATCCAATCCGTCACCATTGACATCACCAGCCATCGCGTAGTAGAAAAGATTGTCGCGCATCGGTTGACCATTGGTCGCGGGAACGTTCACGGTTTGCGTCTGCGAGACCCAAGTTCCGTTACCATTGGAAAGCTGTTTCCTCAGTGTAAGGACTCCGTTGACTAGGCTGACCGGATAAACGATGTCGGCTCGACCATCGCCATTGAAGTCACCAGAAAGTGCATACTGTTCCGGCGTCCAAGTTTGGCTTCGCGTGTCGCCCGAATCGGCGATGGGTTGATTCGCCCAAACCAGATTGGAGGTGTTCGAGACGTTTGTTCGTCTCAGCACATTTACATCCGCTCCCAACGTCGCAGTTTGCGAAGTCTGCGTAAAAGCACCGATCGAATTGACTAAAGTCGAATTCCAGGTTGCCCCAAACGACTTCTCATTGAAGAGCGATTGAACCACGCCGTTATCAGGCGTTGGTTGCCGAGTTGGTCCGGCAACCAGCGTTCCGCCGTTCAACTGGGAATTGTAGAACGACTGCACTTGAGTCGCCGTGAGAATGCCTGAAGTAAAGAAGGCCTCGTCGATCAGTCCGGTGAAATTAAGCTGATTCACTGAGCGACCCCCAATCGAAAACTCGATACTACCTGTCGATGTAGTGACCGGTAAGGTATTGTTCGCTCGCTCTACGCCGTCAATGTACACTCGAATCAAACTGGAGCTTGCACTGCCGTCGGAAGTCATGACGAGATGATGCCAACCGCCGTCATTCAAGTTGGCGTTAAGCACCGCTGCATTATATCCACCACCTGATCCGTTATACGCATAAAGCTGGCCAAAGTGATCGGTAATTCCCGAACCAAACGTGGGATAGAACTGACCCAAAATAATTTGGTCGCTACCCGAACCTTCCGATTTGATCCAGGCGCCCATGGAGAAGTCCGCGTACTGTCCGTTCAGCTGGGTCTTGTTTCGTCCAAACAAGAATGAAGCGCCATTGAATCGCACAGCCCTACCAAACATTCCGGCCCCAAATGTGACCGCATTGCCGAAAATGTTATCAAGAAAGTTCCCGTTGCCCGAGGAGTCATTGAACGAATCTTCAAATCGCCAGATCGCTATCGGCTGCGGCAGAACGAAGCTCGATTGACCGGCCAGCAATCCGTCATTGCCATTGATGGTACGATCCACCAACGCTCCACTCGCCTCGTTGCCGCGATAGTAGGCGACTAGATTAGTCTCCGTTCCTGCCAGTTCCACGCTCATCGTGGAAAGGATCTCCTGTTGCGTTCTGGCGCGATTCCAAACGCGGATATCGTCGATGCCGCCACTAAAATATTCTCCGACAACACCGTTGGTGCGACCGAAAAAGAGCGGCGTCTGGGGACTGATGGTTCCGACACTCGCATTTAGCGTTTCTGCAACCATGAGACCATCGACGAACAACCGAATCGTGCTGCCAGCCCGAACTCCGGCCAAATGGTGCCAACCCGAGGTCAGTGATGTGGATGCGATGGCTCGCGTGTTAACCCCATTGATTTGAATATCAAACGCAGGGCGTCCGCTCGCAGAACCTACCACCGTACTCGATTTCAAGGAATAAAACGTCCGCGTCGCGGCAACGGTCCAATCGTCTCTGGCTATCACTCGGCGTTCACCGGTGTTCGTCGCGGGATCGATGAAGACCCACGACTCCAAGGTCATATCTTGAAGATTGAAAACGGAGTTTGTATTTGTCGAAACCTGCACAAAATCATCGATCCCGTCGAATTTTAGGTAGGCATTGGGTGTAAGACTTGGATAGGTTGAGGGGCTCGTCGAACTTTGTGACAGTCCGGCCTGCTCCAACCGCAGATCGATGGTCTTGGAACTGCCACTGAGGACGACTTGCGGTGCAATAGAGTACAACGCGGGAACGGGATAGGTCGTATCAAACAGAGCAGTTCCCGCGGATGCTTGCAACTGGTCCTGAACAATCGGAATGAAATAGTTGGCAGAATCGTTACCCATAGGATTCTGTCGAATATCCAGGAATCGAAGGTTGGGAAATGCTGATGAGACGCGACGGATTAGAACTCCATCGGCGATCACCAAGCCGTCGGCACTGTTGGAGAGTGTAACCAGCAATTTGCTAAGCGAACCATCGTCGCCTGACTGAATCGGAAAGGTTCCAAGCAGTTGCATCGGTACGCCTCGCCAGGAACCACTAGGCGCGAATTTCTGGTTTAACCGTATCGGGTTGGCTACACTGCCATTCAGTGCGCTCTGCTGGTCCTCAAACAATCCCGTGGTCGTGTTCTTGACCCTTCGGGATTGTTGCGACGAATACGGTGCATTGCTCGCATTGGCTTCGTTTGCTAACCAAGTGACCCAGACCTCGTAATCGTCCGGAACAAGGTTTTCAAAGGTCCATGTTGCGGTTGCGGTAGTGCTCGGCGCCCTGTCTGCAAATCGATAGTCACCATGGAACATCCCAGGCGCCACACTGATGTTCCCTTGCCAATTACCCGTTTGCGTAAAGTAAGAATTGGAAAACTCCGTGTGTGTGTCGGTCAGCGAAGTCGGGCCGATAAAGCCGGGTTGATCGTCATCGGCAAGACGCATTCCTGTGAACGAGTCTATCCGACTCAATTGGTTATTTGCGAGGTTTACGTATTGAACATTTGAAAGTGCTTGAGACGAATCGAGATTTTGCAATCGTTGATTTTGGAAACTCAAGGTCGTTAGGTTTGTCAACGAACCAATCGAATCGATACTCGAAATCCCGTTTGGCGAATGAGAGTACCAGGCGCCGCTCAGAGCCAGGCCGACACTATTCGAAACGTAGCTAACGAGGATATCGTTTGTGGCCGACCGCCCAAGGCTGACGCGTCCTGATGACACAAGTGCAGTTAGGGAAGGAAAGATCAGTCCTCCGTTACCAAAATTGGAATCCATCGATCCCGTTGGGCTTATTCGCACGAGAACTGGCAAACCGCTCGATACAGCAAAACCAGTTACGAGAATGTAGTCATTGAAATCAATTTGCAACTGACGATTAGGATACCCGTTGGGAAAAACGCCTGGAACATCGGCGCGTCCACCAGGTCCAAAGGTCGGATCCAAAATACCCGTAGTCAGGAACCTGGAGATTTGTAGCCGCGAATTTCCACCCGCTAGCGGACGGTAATAATCGAGCACCACAATGCGCCCAAGGGAATCAACTTGAACATCTAGCGATAGGTCTTCCGCATTCGGGTCGTTCGTAAGTACAAATCCGCCATTTCCAAAACTCGTATCCAGAGTCAAATCAGAACTGTTCAGACGGGCCAAATATCGACCTGAGCTTGCCGTTGTGAAAGTAGCATCATAGGTCGAGCCAACAATGATGACCCTATCGGACGAATCAAGTACTGCGTTACTTACGATAGCGTTGGTGCCTAGCGAGCGAACCACTTGTGGCATTGCTGTGGCGACACCGGCAGAATTCAATCGAACTGCTCCTAAGCCATAAGTTGCGAAATCAACGACTGGATCAGCATCGCCCACAACGACTATGGCACCAGTTCGTTGTTGAAGAATTGATTTTCCATTATCCGCATCAGCGGAGCTCAACTCAATTCGTTGGAATCCTGCGGTGCCATTGAAAGGATCAACAGGGTTATTCGTAAGATTATCAATACGGCCGCTCGCGGTAAGCCTAACGATGAGAGTATCACGAATGTTGGCGGTTGTTGTTCCTTTGGTTCCACCCGTCAGCAGGATTCGTCCATCGGACTGAAGACTGATGTCAGACAGTCCTAGTATAGGTGTTGGTTGCCCGCTAAAACCGGAAAGCTGAAAGAGGCCTCCAATTCCAAAACTCGAATCGAGCGACCCATCCGGCATGTAACGAATTACGACCCAATCGTTGGTGGTGGCCGAACTGTTGGTGGCATATAAAACCTTGCCATCTGGCTGGACGATTGTCTTACCAGGCCCCAATCCAGCAAATAACGAACTGATTCCAAATTGTGGAATCGATTTTAGCGATATCGTACGGGAAGCATCAAGACTCAGCTGTGTGAGATTCGATAGCGTTGAAATTGCAGCCTGACTCGCGGACCAGTTCGAATTGGTACTGACTCCCCCAGACCATGGTTCGGAACTTAACCAATTGTTGTCTGCGCTCAACGATTTCAAGCTCGAGAGCAAATTCAGTGGAGAAAGATCGCTTACCTTGTTATTGTCGAGTGAAAGATACTCAAGTTTTGAAAGCCCGATAGGTGTTCCCGCGTCCTCCGTTCGTGTGCTGATCTGTTTGGCGAGAGGGTCAATACTCGAAATCTGATTATTTGCCAAATTCAATGACCGTAGATTTACTGCATTCTCAAGTCCTGTTAACAAAACGATACCGTGGTTGCCTGCGTCCAAGCTCGTGAAACTTGCCAGGTCGCTTGCAGTGATGTCGCGAGCAAGCAAGGGGTGCGAGTCGTAGCGGTTAGTTACTGCGATACCTAGCGCATCTGCAATGGCCAATCGCAATCCTGGATCAGGAATGTTGATAACGCGGTCCAGTTGTGCTTGGATGTACTGCCCCACCGACTCGCTTGAGGCCGTTTGTACGATGACTTCCGAACCCGCAACATTAAGAGTTCCGCTGTAGTCACGTATCTCGGGACCACGGAGTCGTGATTGCGTTGTGCCACTGAAGACCGTTAGCGTATCGCTTGTAAAGATATCGTTTCCGGTATCGCCATAGAGCGCGTCGATGTCTCCATTGCCAATAATGAAATCGTTGCCGTCACCGCCATGAATCGTGTCGCGGTCAGGATCGGAGAAGGCAACGCGAGTCTGGCCAGCGGCTGGCGCCGCGACCGAAAAAGTAAATGTCGTCGCGTTAGCGGTCGACACACCGCTTGGTCGGTATGTGCGGACATAATAAGTCCCCGCATCGAGGTGCCGCATGTCGGTGCTCGTCAAGTTCGTGCCGATGACACCTCCCTGCGCATCCATAAGATCGAAACGGACCGAGTTCGTTGTATTTGGAGTAACCACCAATCGTGTCGCGCCTGGGCTGGACGCCAGATCGCCAGGGGACGGCACGCCAAATCGTGTCGACGCTTCGGCGAGATCGGTCGCGACCTCCAGTCGCACGTTGTCTTGGACATCACCATTGAGCCGGGTTGGTAATTCAAGCCGAACAGTAATACGCGTCTTGCCCGCAAGCAGCGCGTCCCGTACCGCGGCTTTCATCATGGTGTTGATCTGCGGATCATCGATTAAACCACTGATGGAACTGATACTCGACGATCGCTGAGAGTACGCAACAGGATTTGCCGAGCCCGAAAAATCATCGGACGTAATTCGACTGTCTCCCTCGTCGCGCAAAACGTTCACGAGAACTTCTGCGCCCAATGTCTGATCGACGCGAATGGTACCGGACGCAGTTCCATCGGACTTGAACAGTCTTACACCGGATCCGTCATCGGCAAGGAAGTACGGGACACCACCAACGGAGACAAAACTCGATGGATTGGATCCGGCGATGGTTGGGGAATCGGATCGAATGTTTGACACTAGATTCGTCCCGATCGACGTACCATCACTTTTCCAAAGTTCGTTCCCGGTCACGAGGTTATTTACCGCGAAATACAGAGTCCCATTGATATCCGATAGATTGGTCGGAGATGAATTTCCGCTGCCGGGCACGATGTCTTTCACGTAGCGAGCGATGTTGGTTTGTTGCCAGAATCCCCCCGTCGTTGAAACAGTGCCGGTGATTCCTTCGAGTTCGAACGTCGTGGAAGTTACATTCTTGACGGCTCGCAGCTGATTTACGATGGAATTGCCGGTGCCCGTCGAACCAAGAATGCTGACAACATCACCGTTCTGTAATCCGTGAACTGCAGAGGTTGTTACCGTAATTGAACCTCCTGTACCGCTTGCTGATACGAGGGAGCCACTTCCGAGTATCGCCGAAGTATCGTACTTGAGGAGTTCGATACCGATCCGCGTATCACTGCTCGCGGCAAACAAGAGTTTTGTCCCAGCAAGTGAAGTCAAACTGCTAGCGCTAGTGATAATAGCACCGCGCTCACCAATCAGACGGGTTGTTCCGCTAGATGTTCCGTCGGAGACATAAATGTCACCGGAACCTACGACGTAAAATAGCTTGTCATTAACGCCAGTAAGGCTGCTGATAGGATTATTTGAGTGGCTTTGAATTGGATTAAGCGATGCGTTGCTCGTCGAGTCGATACGGAACAAACTCTGGTTACCAGACGATAACGCCGTGAAGAACAAAGATTGCATCGATGGAACGGCAGTGACGTTAGCAGGATCGGAGAGAACAAGGTTGACGCGACCCGCGCTGCTATCTCCTAGGGCGTCCGCATTAACTTCATTGAGACGGATTGACCATAGTCGACGCGTTGCATCGGTCGACGAGTGATCGGCAACGAAGAACAGCGTCTTTTGGCCCAAGATCGGAGTAACTTCAAGATTAGACGGAGACTTTACCAAGATTGCGGGAGTGTGCTCGGAAATAACCTTGCGCGCACCAACTACTGGAACCGCATTGTCCAAGTGCCAGAGTCGTACGATACTACTTTCCGTCCCTGCGAAGAAGACAATACTTTGTCCAGATTTTTCACCGAGATACTTAAGTTTGCCAATAGCTGTTACGCTCGACAAGTTTGTCGTCTGAATCGCTTGATTCAAACCATTCAATGACCAGATTTGGTTCTGCGAACTGAAATAGAGTTTGTCGTTGGTTCCATTGCTATCCGAATCAACGGCAATGAGTTCATCGGACGAAGTCATGGCGACGAGAGCGTTGCCAATTGCTTGCCGCACTTGATACGTTCCAACGACAGTACCATCAGTGCGCCAAAGTGATTGCCCTCCAGTCGAACCGCCGACGAAGTACAGGATGCTACCGACGACGGCGCGTTGAGAAAGGCTGATCGTCGTTGGGAAGTTGAGATTCGCCGACGAGTAACTCAATTGCAAATTGACCTTAGTGAGCGCGTCGTCGATCAAAGTATCTGTTGTAATAGTCGACGGAATGTCAGCTAGGAGATTTTGAATGCCTGACAGGTCGAAATCAAAAGTACCAGGGGACGTTGTTGTCGACGAGTTGCCTCCGGCAAACAAAATGGACTGATACGTCGAGTTATTGGTTGCTGCTGGCTTCCCGGATTGAGTAATTCTCGCTATCAACATTTCCACATTTGCGCCGAAAGCAGTGAGACCAGAAACTACCGCGTTACCTCGACTATCTAGAGTCAATCCATACAATTCGTCATACGAGCCATTTGCATCGACCTTTACGTAACCACTCGTCCCATAGCTGGTATCAATGCGCCCGAACTGGTCGTATCGAACGAGCATGAAATCGGTGAATTGGGGAGTATTAAAGGAAGTTCCTGCATAACCTGCAACAAGAATTCGTCCATCCGACTGCACGGCGATACGTTCTGCTCGGACACCTCCATCGACAAACGGACTTAGAGCCCTGCCATTTGAGCCAAAACTCAAATCTTGAGTTCCGTCGGACTTGATTTTCACTATGGTAAAGTTGTTGTTACTCCCACTATTGACAGAACTGAGCGAGTATCCAATAGAAAGTAGGTAACTGTTGTCCGGTAGTACCCCAATTCCAGTGGCGTATTGTTGATAGTAACCGAAGCCAACTGTGCTTCTCCCATTCGTTCCAAATGTCGAGTCCGGTGAACCATCACTGTTTAGGCGACCGATCGCGATGGCGCTGTATTGCGAACCATCCGACATCGAACTACCAACCGCAATGATTCTACCCAAGGAATCAATAGAAATACTTCGCAAATCGTCTCGGTTAGCGGCCGATGCGTTTGGATTGGGTGGAAAGGAAAGAAATGCTTTCCCACCCGCCCCGAATGCTGGGTCAAGCGTTCCGTTGGGTAAGAAACGCAAAAACGAGAAATCTCTACCGTTTCCGGAGACAGTGGTCGCGGTTCCTCCAACGACAATTTTTCCATCTGTTTGAATCGCGACATCAAGTGCGTATGAATCAGAAAGTCCCACAGGGAAGATACCATTGAAAACCGGATTTACGGTCCCGGGGGCATCATTGCTAAAGCCTTCTACGACTTGACCGTCGTTCGAAAGGCGAATAACAACCATTTGAAATACGCCGCTAGCAGATACTACATTTCCAACGACAACTATTTTTCCGTCTGGCTGCACTGTCAAATTCATTGCATAGTCTTGTCTCGCCGAATCCATGGAGAAAACGCGTTTTCCGCCAATGCCAAATGTCGGATCTAACTCGTTAGTGGGTAGCGTTCTAATAAGTGTTAGATCTTGATTGCCTTGGGAATTCGTCGACCACCCTGCCGCGGTGTATCTTCCCTGAGAATCGACCTTGACGTTTCTTGCAGAATTACTTTGTGTCCCAAACTTGACGGTATTGAATCCTAACGATCCGAAAGCTAGTCCATCGCTTGCAACAATTGGAGCCAATAATGTAGCGCTTTGTAGATTTCCCCCGACAGTTAACGTGTTCCCCGCCAAGCCATCGCCGAGCGTCGTGAATTTGAACCACTGATCCGATTGGCCGGCAAGCAACGTGCGAGTGAACGTATCCGGTTGACCAGTGGCGCGATCCACCAAATAGTCGCCACTGGCTGTGATCGTTCGGTTGACGAGCGGATCGACCCCTGTGAGAGGTATCGCAACACGCGTCCGCGCACCGTCGACGACATACACGCGCCCAACGCTACTGATTGAATTCCCCAGCGTTCCGCTCGCACTCGAAGCACCCACGATCAGATCATCCAATCCATCTGCGTTCAAATCGTTGCCAATGGTGTTTGATATCGAATTCAGCAAGCCAGTCGAATTGTCCGAAGAAATTACTACGTCCGCATTGGCCACGGTGATATTCTGGCCGATGTATGAACCTATGTTTGAAAATACGTATACATTTCCGGAGACTTGAGTTTGACTGAGGGTCAACAAAACCGATTCCACTAGTGCAAGATCGGTTCGACCATCGCCGTTAAAGTCCCCCGTCGAAGGAGTAAGCCTTACCGTAACACCATTGGTATTGCCCGTTCGGTTAATAGTCAGAGCCGATGTGCTTATTCGAAAGTTATCGATGTTCCAGGTGTAGGAGTTTCCAGCAACGGCCAGCCTGGCAGCCTTATATCCAAACTCAATGCTGCTACCGGTTGAGCTGAAATCAGGGTGCGAGCTTGGGTTGGTCGCCAATGAAGAGTTTCCAGCCAGAATCTCGTCAAAATCGCTTGAAAACAATGCTGAATACGAAATCCGCGCCCAGGCAGCCGTGGCATCTTCTTCAGTTCGTTTCGCCAGATAGGTCTTGCCATTCTGGCGGAGAACAACGGCACGGCTGACGAAATTTGGGCTGGTATAGCGGAAATCGAAGGAAACATCGATGGATCGTAATCCGCCTTGTGTTGACGGATCGTATTTCTTACCTGCCAAGAACTGAACGGCATGGGTCGAGACCGTTGAATTGCTAATCGTGCCAGACTGGTAAGACCCCCCGTCGATTCCACCGGTTGTGTTCGAGACAATCGTCACTGAGTTGGCGGGACCGACAACGACCGACGAGGACCAATCAGTCGAAACAAAAGTGCTATCGGCTACCAAACTTGACGAGGTGCTATTTGTGCCGCCGAGATAGATATCGACTGCCTCATCCATAACACCATTGCGGCGAACCACGGCATAGTCGTCGTATCCATCTTGTATCGAATTTACATCAGCAACTGGCACAAAGCGAGCTTGCGTGTCGCGATACGAAGTCTGTAGGTCCGGTGCAACGACACCTACCTGGCCGCCCAAGTAGGTTGAAATGTAGGAACCTACGGGGGTCGTCGTAGTCGTATAGTTTGCGGCGAGATCGTCGCGACCGTCACCGTTGATGTCTCCGATACCGTTCACACGCCAGCTCGATGCAGGTCCCAAGGCATTGATCGTAGCAATCGCCGTTGTGTTGAGTGCCCCCGTTCCATCCGTGTTGTGGATATAGCGAACAACTTGGGATGTCGCTCCTAGATTCAATAGCAGTTCGCTGGACTTGATACCCTTTGAATCCAACACACCATCCCAGTCAATAAACTCGGCACTCGGCAAAAAACCGGCTGTTGGTTGTACCGTTAGTGTCGTTGTGTAGCGACGAACCCGATCGGGATCCGAAGAAACGCTGAGTAGTCCCCCAGGGTCACGAGGCAGCACTTTGCTTCCAAAAATGGTATTCAACTGCCACGGAGAATTGCTCGTTTTGTCGGTTGGTCGCAAGAAGGCGAGATCGTTGACTCCATCACCATTGGCGTCGCCAATACCCGCAATGGGTTTACCTAAGTAATTGGCGGGAAAAGCCGTGGTACTAGTCCCAACATCTCCCGTATTGAGCACAAGGTCCGCTCGCTGTGCGATTGACGAAACATTGGCAAGCGAAATAGGGCCAAACAGTAAATAACTGGTCGTTGTGCCTTCAAACAAATAGTCATCGAAATGGTCCCCATTGAGATCGCCAACACGTCGACCACTCGTGAGTTGCTCGTTAGTGGCTGCGCCCTCGAGAGCTGCTGAGGCCTCAACGCTGACCATCCCTTGATTTGGCAAAACCAGCTGTTGCACCGGCTTCGTATGCTCAGCTAAAAGCGGTACGGCCATTCCAACGGTAAACAGTTCCGCCGTCTCCGTGAAGCCTGGCGCAACGTAGGGATTGATAACTGTCGATTGCCCACGGAGCACGTGCAATCGACGGGCGACCAGTGAGTCGCCTAAAGCGTAATCCGGCCTTCCGTCCCGATTAACATCGCCTATCGAGCCGAAGGCAAGTGGATCGGAAGAATAGTATAACGGCTTGTCGGTTTCAATAACCAAACTTGGTTTGGAAAAACCCTGCTGAAACAAATCGCTACCTAAATAGACATTGCCAACACCATGAACCAAGCCTGTGCCATTTTCTGTCAAGGCATCTGAAGTTTCATTCACATTGATTCCAACATCAATTTTTCCGTCGCCATCGATGTCACCCAGTGCAATCAGGGAGTTTGCTTGTACGGCCTTGGCGCGAGGACCATCAATTTGTAATCCTTCAAAGGCGATGTTCGCCCCACCGTCAAGCAAGAACGATCCCCACATCGTACTAAGCAAGATGTCGTCCGAGGGTGAACCTATGGCATTGCCACCCGCTGAGCGGACTTCGAAATAGACTTCCGGCCCGCCAAATTCGAAACCAGGACCATACGATATAAGTTGCCCGAGCGTCGGCAGCGTTCCGCCATTGTAGACTTGTGCAATGATTTGATTTATGTCACCACCAAGCGAGACTTGGGTGGTGAATGCGATGTCCGGTCGACCATCGGCATTATTATCGCCGACACCATTGACACTTAAGTTGGCGCCATTGAGGGTCCAGTTGGCGTCGGCAGGCGTTAACTGCTTGGGAGCTCGAACCACCGCAAGATCGTCGAGATACCAGCCCTCGAAGTTGTTGGCGAGATTGTCGATCGAATTGAATTCAAACACCAATCGAATCTGCTGTCCCCGATAGGCATTCAGATTAATGTTGGGCGTTCGTTTCCAATCCTCATTGGCCGGATATGCAGACGTCGGCCCGCGGTCGATCAAGGGGGTTGCCGAGCCAATTTCACCGGTGTTGCCTGCAACGTAAGTTCCAGAAGACCAGGTTATGCCATCGCTGGTAGTTTGCACCAGTACACGAGCTTTGTCGAAGCTGGTGGCCGCTAAAGCATTCTCCGTTTGCAATAGGTAACTGAACGTAAGAGCGACGTTGTTATCTTTACTGTTCGTCCCTTCGCCGCGTAGGTCGATGGTGTCCGTAATCAGTTGTCCAAATACGAATCCGGCGTCGTAGTTGCCTTCAACATCACGTCCAAAATAGTAGGCTGGTCCAGCGTGATTGGCACCCGCGGTTCGCCGCACGGTGCGATTCCACAGTCCCGATTTCGCGGCGACGTGCTCGTCAACCGCCTGACCACGCGCGTCCGCAAAATCTGTCGACCAAAGCGTTTGAGACTCGCGGTAATGGGTGTCACCGGAGTAGACACGATAGGAGCTTCCGGCAAGTCCGGCTACCAGGTCGTCGGGCTGGCGATTTTGCGGTGTAGAAGCTGCTCCCAGGACATTGCCAAATGCGCCACCATCGGTCGAGAACTGAAAGTTGCTACCGGTGAGGATCCGCAAATCATAGGCCTGCGATGCGCTGACCGCTTGCGATGATATCACCCCGCCGAACCATGCGTTGCGATCACCATCCTCCCAGCCTAATACACTTCGCAATGGTGAAGCAGCGTCAACTGATACCTGAATAGAACGACCGTACTTCAGTCGCAATTGAATTCGATCGCCGACAGCGGCAGTTGCATTTCCCGTCGACGATTCTGCAATGACTTGATCGGCTAACCCAACCGCCACCAATGAGTCGTTAAAGTTCTGAAGGAGGTTCCCGAGTGTGCTGGTTGACGCTAGCGTTACTTTCTTCCAACCCGATTCATCGACATTTAAGTAGAAAATCGTGTTCGCTGGTAACGTCGATCCGGCAGAAAGTGCGGTTCGTCCAACCAAGCCAAACGCATCTCGTCGGCCAAGCAAGGCGTACATGCCATCGCTGCTTCCCCCCGTTACGGTCACGACAGTATCCGACAGTCCATCGGCATTGATGTCACCGGCTGTTATGGTTGAAAAAACGCCTGCGATCAGAGGGCTTGTGCTGCCGATGATTGTCCTAAGCGGCGCCGGCAATCGAATGGAAAGTGTATGTCGAGTCAAAATCGTGTCGTTGCGTGCAATCTGGTTGGCAAAATCCGGGCTGGTTGGATCGGTCGCTTCCTGAGGACCACCAAAGAACACTCGGGCGAAATAGTCACTACCACTGGCATACGATGCGCCGACGAAATCACCGTAGCCATCTCCATTGAGATCTCCAAGGGCAATGGCCGCTGGTCGGTCGCTCGGATTGCTGGTCTGAACATGCGCCATCACATCGGTCTTGGCGGATAAATTGATCGTGTCACCGAGCTTCGATGCTGAGAATTTCAGTTGATATCCGCCTGCCGCCTCCACCGGCGTGGTTGGAGTATTCGCATTGACACTGGATGTCACGATGTGGAGCTTTTTGGAAGCGACCGCGTTCGGCGAGGTGACCGTCATTTGGCGTTGCGACGATCCGGTCAACCATAGTCCGATGCGTTGATCTTGTTGGCTGACTTGACCAACTAAAACAGACCCTGCACCGCCACTATTATTCACCGCAGACTGAATGGCATTGATCAATTCGGTTCGATCGTAGGCTACCGGCGAACTGTTAACGACTTTGTTGGGAACGGTAACCTGGACGGGTGCGCCAGAACCAATGGATAGAAAGAAAGTTGCCGCACTTCCAAGATTCAAATCCGCATCGACGACCGGCGCTTCTCCGATAATCGCAAACGCATTGGGATTGACAACATGAACAAGGTAGTAGTCGGGAACACCCTCGAACTGTTCGACGGGCGATACGGACAGACCAACGCCCGGGTCATTGTCTTGACCGGCGAACAGATAAAGCAAACGTCCCGAGGCCCCGGTGTTGGGATTGTAACCGTAGGCCGCCAACCGCGATGCAACATTCGTATCGGTGTCCGCAAAAGTAATGGCAATCGAATCCTTTATGAACTGTGCGGCGTTTGTCGCTCCATAAGTCTTCACAGCTTCTGGAGTTTTGAGCACATACCAATCCCCTGAGTCTCCGTAGCTAAGATTCAAATTACGGATCGCAACATCACGGTCCGGTAACAAATTGCCATTCAAATCACGCTTCTTTAGGACCGAAAAATCTTCAGTCAACAATGACGCGTAAGCAAAGGTGTTATTCGCCGCCCCGGAGGAAAGCTCGTAACGACCCGGAACAACTTGCGATGGTCCGCCCGCGACCCAATCGTCACCGGGACCACCATCGATCGAGTCGTTGCCGCCGCCACCACGTATCACGTCCGCTCCAGCGCCGCCGTCGATGCGGTCGTTGCCCGCTCCGCCAAACAAACGGTCATTGCCATCGCCGCCGCGAATGACTAGGTTCACATTGGCTCGCTGCGAACGATCCTCGGGATCGATGCCCCATTCACTGCCTCGGATGAGGTACTCTGGATCGGCATGAACCTCGTCATCACCACGACGTGTGTCGATCAACGTCTCGGTGGTTCCGTCTGTATCGATCATGTTATAAAAGGCATAGTACTGCGTCGGCGCAAGATTACTGGACGGATCATCAATCTTGATCTGCTGCGAGGCTGTAGGTAGACCAAGCTGAAGGTCGGCGATCAATCCCGCTGCCGAAGAGATGGTGAATTGCGCTGTAGGACCTTTGAAAACGGTTTCAAAACCGATACGCCCGTTTCGCGCAAAGGCAACGAGTTGTCCTCTTAGATTCTTATCCCTCAACGCTTCGTTGATCTGGAAAACCAAATGATCGAGATTTGTATTCAGTGCCGAGGTTGCTTTCAACACGGTCACCACCGTGCTATTCAGGGTTATCACCAAATCGCCATCTAGGATGCCATTCACGGGCGCGGGCTTCGTGCCTAGGACCGAAGCCGACGAAGCCAATGCCTCGGTTTGCCACGATTGCTTTTGGTAGTTCCAGACTTGGCTGGTCATCTCATAGCGATGCAGGATCGTGTTCCATCGCATGGCAACGTTGTCGGGAACAGGGCGACCATTCGCATCGAGATCGCCGCCGAGATACAGCACTTGATCGTCGCCGCTTCCGCCATCGAAGCGATCGGTATAGGTCGGGATAAAAGTTTCTTGGCCTGCTTCGCCCACGCGACGCTGAGCCGCTTTCGTCGCCGGCAATCGGTCAGTTACTACTTGGTAGATATCGTCGCCTTCTTCACCCCAAAGCAAATCGCCGGCTTGTCGATCGAAGCCGCCCGATAAAACGTCGTTCCCTTTGCCACCGAAGATCCAATCTTCGCCTGGCCCGCCTTGAAGTACGTCGTTGCCATCACCTCCGATGAGCACGTCCTTGCGAACGCGATAGGATGGATCAAGCGGGTTCAGGAGCGGATTTCCAAAATACTTTTCCGATTGAGCCGAAAAATCCAGGCTGCCCGATCCATAACTGATGAGTTCTTGTCCTGTTGGCAACAGCGTGACAACTGCAATCCGAGGTTGCAATTCGTATCGTGCTGATCCCTTGGAATAGATGCGCAGCCGATATTCGCCCGACTTCAAGCTCATCAGCGAGACTAACGCTGGCGCATCCACCCCGGCACTCGTCGCGGCGTCCACCGCGATGCCCGCTGAGTTGATCAACTCCATAGAAACCGGCGAGTTTGCCTCGAACGCATTTAGCAGAATTCGATCGTCGGATCGCGTGTCCGCGGTCAACGTAAACGTGTAATTCATCTCGCTGGTTGCCGCAAGTGCCGGTTGCTTCAATGGCGCTCCAACGATGGAGTTGAGCGATATGATATTTGCAATTGCTATCGGCGATGTGGAGGAACCTTGCGCTGCTCCGACCACAAAATTCAATTCGTAGGCAGTCGGTATGCGATCGGTCGACACCTTCAACCAATAGTTGCCGTCTAGTCCAGCTAGATCGATACGAGGGTCATTCGTATTGTCGACGCTGCCGTCAAACTGACGCTTCAAGCTTCCGGTCGCTGCAACCGGTACTCCGTTGGCATCGTAAAGCCCGAACGACAATCGATCGTTTGGCGAGATACTGGGAACTCGCAAATAGTCGCCCGAAACGACGCTTTGAAGCGAAAACTTGTACCAATCCACGTCGATCGGGTTATCAATCGAAAGCCCCGTAAACAATTGACTTGACGAGATGATTGGATTGCCAGCGGAAGGCAATGGAAATGCGGTCGACTGGACATTGTTTCGAATCGATTGGTTGGCTCCCTGCGAATCACCTTGATCGATCAAGATCGGTTTGCCGGATACGTAAGTAATCGTATCGTCTCCTTTGCCGCCATCGGTCCAAACGCTTTTGATCACTGTAGGACCGACCGTGATTTTGTCGTTGCCGTCGAGCGCATCGATAATGATCGCTTGAAAATTGCCTTCAGGTGGCAGCAAGCTCTTCAGGCCATTGCTGCCTACATAACCGCGCGTAGCCGATTGGCCAGACGCGAACCCTAGTAGGTTTTGTGCGGCAGCATTGGCATAGCTAACAACGATCGATGTTCCGGCTGCATCGATCGAGGAACCTCGTGTGAAACTGATTTTCCCACTATTGGTTCGTACATCGACTAGGCTGCCAAGTTCCGCCGGCAAGGCAGATTCGATGTCGCTCGCAAGATCACGAATGCTCGTATTCGAAGCGGTACTGGCCGCAGTTATGTTTACCAGGAACAGATTGCCGCCATCGACACTCATCGAGAAACTAAGATCTTCACTGATTCGGCCATCCAGCGGCAGAGTAGCCGAGCCGGTCAATGCCAAGCCATAGAACGAATCATCGCTGGACCAGTTCGTAAAGTCGAGCTGAACCTGAGCATCGAAGGTATAGTTACCATTGTTGTTCGTTAGCCGAGTTATCAAATGGTGACCTTGCAGCACACCTGGCTCGGTCACATAGTCGACGTTGATCACATCGTCGCGATTAGTTCCTCCGTAGTACCAGACTTTGTCAGTCGATTTGGCATACGCTTTCCACTCTTCGCCTGCCAGTACACCGCGTCCATCAAAAGTACTGCCGGTTCGATCGTAGAGAACGTCGGGCGAATTCGGAACGTTCGAACCATAGCCGTACATGAAGTCCAAACCGGTGCCACCATAGAGAGCATCGTTCTTGGGACCTCCGAGCATGCGATTGAGCCCGGTGTCTTCGAGCTTACGCGCAGGTTTGGCTGTGTCGGAATCTAGCTTGCCGTCGCCATTGAAATCGCCATCGGAATAAAAATCGCGACCTGCATCGTCGACATAAACGCCAAACGGTCCGATTGCATAGGACTCAAACGACTGAGGGGAGGTCAATCGCAACTTGCCTGCATTGAGCAGCGCTGTTACGGATAACCCAGCACTCGATAAGACCGCATTGAAGTCCGCAACAAGATCGGCTGCGGTTGTGTTGCTCGTCGTATCCGACTGACGAACGACGACAACGCGCGGTCCTTTGGCAGACTGGATCGCCATCGACCAATCGCCACTGGTCTTGCCGTTCGCAGGCAACGCGATCGAGCCATCGATCGTCCATAGGGTGGGAAGGGTTAACGAATTGGGAACCGCCTGCGCGCCATCCGCAATGCCTGTCGAGACAAATCCAGCAACAGAAGTGGCCGCCGTGAGCCCTGACTGCTTGAGTAAATCAGGGGCGCTTGACCACGCGTAAAGGGTATTGGTTCCTTGGCCACCAAGAACGTCATCGTCTCCTAGGCCACCATAGATCGTGTCGTTATCGCTCGGGCTGCCAAGTCCAGGTCCGCCATCGCCCCAAAGCTGATCGTTACCATCCAAGCCATAAATCGTATCGCTTCCGGTTCCACCATCGATACGGTCGCGGGCCCCCGTGCCCCGAAGTAGATCGTTGCCAGGACCACCATCAAGCACACCCACCCAATCATCACTGCGGGCGGTCAAATCCGAAACATCCAGTGCATAGGGAACCGTTGTGGACGTCGCCGGTACAGCTGCGTTGGACGAGAACTGAATCGTATCATCACCACCAAGGCCAGATATTCGGATCTGTTCTACGAGCGGCTTGCCATTTGGATCGGCCGGATCGTTGAACGAACGCCAATCGCCCGTGATGGTGATGCCATTGACATTGACCGCCAATCGAGAACCCGTTCGTGTCGAATTGGAAATCGCGTAACTGACTTGGCCGATTGAGATGACGTCGGCATTATCCGTCCCTTCGACCAGCAGAATATCCGTCGCGTTATCGTCGGGTGTATCGCCCGCGATCGAATTGCCAAAATGACCGTCGTAGACTTCGTTCGATGTATTCGATGCGTACGCGGTGCTCGTATCGAGCAACAGCATGTCGATGCCTGATCCTCCGTAAAGCGTATCGATGCCATCTTGACCTTCGAGCCAATCCGAATCCGCTCCCCCCCAAATGAAATCGTTGCCGCCACCGCCATAGAGTCGGTCCTCGCCGGTCCCGCCGTAGAAGACGTCTTTGCCGCTTAGCAGACGTTGCGTTGCGGTCGCTGTTACTGTACTGTTTCCTACATAAACCAAATTCGTACGTGGAAGCGAACCACCAATTGTTTCAGCGATGGCAGTAAGCGATCGCAGGGAATTCTCTGCGTAGTTCGGGCCGATCAACGCGTCTCCCTGGATTGTGTCATTGCCGCCATCCCCGTAGAACGTTTCTTGGCGAAGACTGCCGTAGATCCAGTCGCCACCTGCACCGCCGTGGAATTCATCGCCAGTAAACAGCGTTTCTGTACCGACATGATTGTTCGGATCTGTGGCGGCATAACTTGTTGAAAACGAATAACCATACAAGTAATCGATACCATCGCCCCCAAAGAGACGTTGATTGGCCAGTGATTGTTGAAGGCCGGTTCCAGTTCCAGCATCGCCGAACAATCGGTCAGTGCCCGCGTCACCAAAGAGTTGGTCTATTCCGCCTCCTCCCAGCAAAATATCGTCATTGGTACCGCCGCGGAGCACGTCATCGTCATCTTCCCCTTCGACTCGGTCATTACCCGCTCCTCCGTCAACATAGTCGTTACCGATGCCTGCAAAGAGACTGTCGTCCGCACCGCCGCCGAATAGCCAATCGTTTCCACCTTCACCGCGAAGGGTGTCGCTACCGTCTTCAATTTGACCTTCGACGCTCAGGCCAGCCAGTACGGTTGGCACAATGCGAGTTTGCGTTTGCGAAACAACCGCCGCCCATTCTTGACCCGGGAAATTGCTTGGGTAGTCAAAGTCGCCAATGACGTTACGATTAAATGCCGAAAACGAAATGACTTCGGTTCCGCCCCAAAGCACGTCCGAGCCATCGCCGCCACTGATATCATCATCCCCAGTTCCGCCGACGAGGAAGTCGTCGTCGGCAAAGCCTCGAATCATGTCTCGACCAGTTCCACCGAACGCCAAGTCCTTGTCCGACTGTCCGACACTGAGAGTCGTTACACCCAAGATGAGCGTATCCTCTCCCGCTTCGCCATAGGCGATGTCATCACCAAGAGAAGTATCGACAAGGTCATCTCCTGCACCGCCATAGACAGTGTCATTACCGGCCAACGTATAGACTGTATCCGAACTATCTCCAGCAAAGACCAGGTCGTTTCCTAGATCACCGTAGATTCGATCTTTATGATCTTCGAGGGCTCCAGGCGGTGATTGGGACGAAATCGCAACGCTGGTGTCACCATAAATCGTGTGCTGTCGCGCCGAACTATCGTTTGTGCTGCCTGCTTCGTTGACTCCAGCATAGATCAAGTCCGATTGCCAACCTCCTTCGATCCAATCGTTGCCTTGCAGACCGTAGACAGTGTCATTGCCGAATCCGGCATAGATAAAATCGTCTCCTTGATCACCGTAGATTAGATCTTCGTGATCAGCAGGAACACCGGGCTTGGTCCAGGCCGCGTCGCGGTTAATACCATCCAGATCGCCATAGATAAAGTTAACGTCGTTAACTGTAGCATTGGCTGGCGTGCCGCTCTCGGAAGTGTCTGCATAAATCCGATCGCGTCCCCAACCGCCGATGATGTAGTCGCTACCCGCACCACCTTGGACGATGTCATTGCCAACCCCGGCATCGATCCTATCGTTGCCAGCGAGCGCATAAATCAAGTCGTTACCAGCTTGACCGAAGATTGTATCTGGGCCGATGTCCCCATAGATTTCATCGTCGCCATCGCCGCCGTCGAGGGTATGGATCGCCCCGGTATCACCGCCCACTCGCGAGATACCAGCGATGAGAATATCATTTCCCTCATTGCCAAAGAGACTGTCGCTACCTGCACCACCGATCAATTGATCATTTCCGAGGCCACCATACAACGAATCATTGCTACGACCGCCGTCAAGGTAGTCGTCGTCCGCTTCACCATAAAGAAAGTCGTTGCCAAGTCCCCCGTCGAGTCGATCTTTCCCGGTGCTACCATACAGTCGGTCGCTACCATCACCACCTATCAAATTGTCGTCACCAGAGTCGCCATAGAGTTGATCGTTATCCAGCCCGCCGTCCAGACGATCCTGACCTGCGCCGCCATGAATAATGTCAAGGCCTAACTCACCATAGAGTACGTCATTGCCATCGCTACCATCGATTGTATCGTCACCGGCGCTGCCGTAGATTTCATCATCATCTGTGCCGCCTTGGAGCGAGTCGTTTCCAGAGTTCCCAGTTATCTTGTCGCGACCTGCACCACCATCGAGCGTATCCGCTCCGCTGGATCCTGATAACGTGTCGTCGCCATCCTCGCCACGCAAAATCGCTGCACCCGTGCCACGATAAGTGAGGGTGTCATTTCCATCGCCGCCAAACAAGTCAACACCCAGCACAACAGACTCGTCGAATACGATGGTATCGTTGCCTTTACCTGCATTGCCAACGATCTTGCCAAAGTTGCCCGAGTAAGTTCGTGACTGTCCTCTTGCATTGATGACTACGGCGCCCGTGGCGGTTTGCTGTATCTTGAAATTGTCGTCCTGGTCAGGTCGCAAATTCAAACGAAGATTTCCGGCATCGACGGTAGCCAATTCATCGATGCTAACTTCACCACGTGGTGGAACCGAGAAGCTCAAGAGGGTAATACGAGCCAATTCCATCTGCGCATCGATGATGGTGATCGAGAAAATCCCAAGATCCAATTCGATTTTAATAAACGCGCGTAGATAAGCCCCGAAGGATCCTTGTAAATCGAATACCCATTCGACGCCTCGACTGAGATTCTCTGCTAACTCTGGCAGATAGACGCGACCATCGTGATTCGGGTCATAGAGATTCAATCCGACTTCGGCAAACAGTCCACCAGCTGCACCTACCACCAACTGGATCGGACCAAGAGAAATCCCAAGGGTAGCGCCCACCTCTACATTGCCAAACAGGGAAGCTTCCAATACATCCTTGCCGCCAGGCGTTCCGCCGATGGTATCCTCAACGTAGAAACCATCTTGCGGATTTCCTGTTTTGAATCCCGACGTATCAAATCCGAAATTGAAATCCGCTTGCGCGCCGATACTGCCGCCAAAAAAGCCTATCAAAAAAGGCGGAATGATTGGAATCGGTATCTGAAAGGGAGCAACCACTTTTAGTTGCGGCATGTCATATTTAAAGAGGTCGACATTCCCGCTGCCGGTTAGAATCTGCAAGATGCCCAGCGGATTTTCGAGGATCGGAAAACTCAACCCTTTTCCAGTTCCATTGGCATCTGGAATCTGAGCGCTGCGCCCCATAAAGTCTTTTGCTGCACCACTCAATTTGGAACCAAGCGGAATGCTACCCGGCGTCAAGTTGGTAACGCTGTCGATCAAGGCGGCTGGGTCGATCTTCGAAAGATCGCTTTTGCGTAAGTCACCTTCGTTAGTGCTGGTGCCAGGGTTGTTAAACGTGTCCAATCGATAGCTGCCAAGCGCAATCTTGCCCGATGCCGAGATTTGATTTACAAAGGTTGCGAGGTTGCCCAGGTCGATAGCCGCTTTGATGAACTTTCTCGTTTCGGGCGATAACTCACCGCCAAATATTGGCCCGAATAATTCGGCCATGTCTAAGATCGTGAAATCGCGGCCTGCCAATTGCGAGATGATAGGGAGTGGTGTCTGGAGGACTGCTATCACGGGTGCAACCGGTGCTAGGATCGCGTTGACGCGGTCGAGAATCGGTTTAGCAAAACTCTGAATGACTTGCCCTGGATCGATCTCGATATTTCGGAACCAAACTTCAGGCGCACTCCCGAACGAAGATGCATTTATAGTGGGGCTGGAACCACCAAATGCCCACCCCACCGTTAGATCCGTTTCAATTTGAGGGAAATTCAAATTGCCCGCGATGCTTCCCACGAGATGCAGCCGAACGTCGGCTCGGTTGGTGTTCGAAGTGTTGGGGAAACTGGCCGCGATCACTTGCGGAATGCTCGCGCTGGACAACTCCGAAAGCGTTAGTCTGCCGTCGTTTTGACTGCCGGTTCCAGGATCGCGGAGATCGATGTTGATATTGCCGACCAGCTTCGTCTTTTCACCGGCCTCGATAATTCCATTGTTGTTCAGGTCACTGCCATCCGTGACATCCACTTGGAGGAAGCCTAGTTTGCCTGTCACGCGTAGACCTGGGATGGCAGCTTCTAGCGAAAGTCGAATCTCATCGGACACACCCGTGGTCAAATAAAACCCTTGGTTCTTATCCAAACCAAAACTGAGTTCCCAGTCGAAGCCGACATCGAGTTGCACTTGACCATCGACATCCAGACCTATCAGAGGCAGCCCAAGATCGAAATCGACGGGCACGGAAACACGGGCCAACGACTGTTTAAGTCGGACGCTATAGCGAACGTCGTTGCTCGAATTTTCTACAATGACCACGTCGTCGGCTGAAATGGCCGATAGGCTGAGCGGGTCGGTACGCCAATTCGGGTTGCTTTGATCGCGGAGCCAATTGAGGCCACCAGGGCCGAGTGCTTCGTAGATTTTTTGCTTGACAATGGTCGCGGACTTGGGTCCAAAGATTTGCAAGTTATCCGAGATCTTGTCGCGAATATCGCCGACAAACCGCACGGCATCCTTCAATGCATCGCCGATCAAAGGAATCTTTGCAATGAGTGCTTGATTCTCTATAGCGGTGTCGAGAACGGTAAAGAAATCGCCGATGCCACCGGTGAAACCGTCCAGTTCATTAGAAAGGTTCAGGCCAGAGAACAGGGGGCCATCAAGTCTGAAATTGGGGACTGTATTAAGGCCCACATTACTTAGTGCAGGGACTCCGTCCCAACTAAATGGAAGCGACGGATTGTTGATAGCGAACTCCCAATTAAGGGCACCGATCGAGCTACCGTCACTCGTTTTGAACATCGGCAAGTTGACATGGAATTGCCCATTGAGCGGATTCTCATGGATGTCGGCAGCGCTAAGATTCGAGAAATACACCCGTCCGTCTGCAGTACCGTCCCGTGTGTCGGTCAGCGTAACGCCGTAGGAGACCTTGTCATTAGGGTTATATGGCAATTCCGCAAGACGGTTGCTGTTGCCGTCGATCGCGACGAATCCGTTAACTATTTTCACGCCGAACGAAAGGACTGAGGCTGAAAAATTCAGATCCTTGCCCCAAACTTTCGCGTCCAATCCAGCGGTGGTTGTCCCAGAAAACAAAAAGGGGCGTGGCGATTCCGGATTGGACATATCGATTCCCAGATCGATATGGAAATTTGCATTGGCTGCAATGCGAACTTTGCCTTCCCCTCGAACATCAACAAGCCCATCGAGATTGGCGATCCCCAGGGTACCCAGATCTAAATTAATATTCAATTGCTGATCAAATGCATGTGCGAAATCGAAGCCGATTTTGAGTGCTTTACCATCAGCCGTAAAGGTAACTGGAACACCCAGGGCTTGTTGCAAGACGGTTTTGAATCCCATCAACGTTTCAACAGGTTGCTTCTTGAACTGATCCACCAGCGAGGTAAATCGGCTGCCGATGCCAACGAGGTCGGCTAGGCTTCGGTTGACTAAGGGCAGTTTCTCCTGCAAGAATTTGAACTGTTCGAAGTTGGACAGGTAGGTCGTTACGCTGGAGAGTGCGTTGGCAACATCGACTGCATCCAGGTTTGAGAAATCAAAAAGTTGGTTGAGGCTGTTGTTGGTGCCAGTGTCGTGGGTGACCTCCAAGGTTCCAATCGAAGTCAAGTCCGGCCATGAAACCACGATGTTGCCAGAAGCCGATACATTGGAGGCCAACCAAGGCGCGCTCGCGGTGATCGGCAAGTTTAAATTGAGCGATGCTGTGCCTTCTGCGGCAACATCGAGGATGGCTGGAGTCTGTATGGCCTGCAGCAATTCCGTGAGAGTGATTTTCCCATCCGAAGCGGCTGTACCATCCAGCGATACTTTAACATTGGCTCGGGCGGTCCCTTTTCCATCGACGACTTTGGCTTGTGCAATTAGAACCTTAAGAGACGCGTCGATGTCGCTTGCTGAAACGACGACCGAGCCACCGAGTGTTGGACGATTTGCAGGGGTGTTGCCATTGGCAGGAGTGCTAACCAAGTAGAGTCGCTGAGCCAGACCATCATTATGGAGCGGTGCACCCGCAATCTCGAAATCGCCGTTGCTGCTTGGCGATGCGCTGGTGCCGTAGATTCCTAAGCCAACTCCGGCGATTCCGATAACCGAATTATTGAGAGCCGTGATCGAGAACGCGCCCGCTTCGCCGCGTGTCTTATCAAGGAATTTGTAGGACTTTTGGGACGCATCAAGATCTACAAATTTTGCCCCATTGGTGTAGAGTTGAGCGTACCTTGTTGCTGTGAGACTAGATACTGCAGCCGTATTGATTGCGTTGAGAACAGCCCCAACCGTCGTTAGATTGTCCAACACGACGTCGAAAACGGTTCCGTCCGAGAGTGTGAACCGAGCGCCGTCGAGAATGCCTGGGCGATCAGCGTTTTGCCATCGCGCGACGTTTTCGGTCACTCCATCAGGGCCATTTAAGGTCGTCAAGAGTGTCGAGTTGCTTAGCGTGAATCTGCTTCCCAGCGAGCCATTTAGATCGATGCCAAGCGTGAAATTTAGGTTTGCGTCGGCTTGGATTTCCGCTAGGCTAGCAGATGAGAATGAGCCAATGGGACCAAGGTCTCTAGCGAACCCGACAGTTCCCGACTGCTTGACAAGTGCACGGGACAAATCGAGGTTCATGGTCAACTGGCCAGTGGTTGGGTTGTAAGCCCCAGAACTTGCACCTAACCGACTAAGCAGCGAACCGAGATCTTGGACGGGGTTGCTGCCACCAAACTGACTCGTGACCGCTGCGTCCCAAGCTTCTTTTAGCTTGAGAACATCGCCAATATCGAGGCCTTGTGCAAATCCAAGCGAGCCATCAAATAGGCTTGTGCCACGCAAGTTGTCGATCGCGTTGCCGAATTGACTGAGTGCTTCTTTGAAGGATGATGAGCCTATTGTTAGAAGGTTCTTGAGTCCATCCGAGAAGTCAACGATTGAAACATTGATTGGCGAATCGTTGAAGACATTGAGACCGTTTCCGCTAAAATTAATCGCACCGGTGTAGGTGGTTCCGAAAAGTTGCGTGGAGGCTGTAAGTCCGCCCGAAACAAGTGCCGTGGCGGTGGGTAGTGGTACGAGGCTACTAAGCGGACTACTGATCAAACTGCGCAGCGTCAACTCAGGGCTCGAGAGGCTGACATTGGCGGCTAGATTTAGATTGCCATTGGTCACATCTAGTCTGAGAAAGCGGCCCAGGATGTCTAAGTTTACGAGGCTTGTTGGTGGGACACTCGCGCTGGCTTGAGCACTGAAGCTATGTATCTTTAGGAAGAACGCGTCGTCCAAAAGGGATTTCGTCAAATCAAATCCGAATTCGAGATCACCAGTCAAAGTCGTGTTCAAATTAATAGACACTTGCTGGCTTGTCGCGAGTCCCGCAGCCGCAGCATTTTCGCCTAGGTGAAGTGTTCGTGCGGTATCCGAAACAGCTCGCGTGAATGCGATTCGGAATGCATTGCGGTTTACCTGCGTTCCACCCGTGCCGATTGTCGGGACGAAGCTGGTAAGGGTTACGCCAGTCAGACCAGCGGCGGCCAGATACGCTTGCGCACCTGACTCGGTTGGGATTTCGGTCGCTTCTAGGTAGTCGGCTAAAGGGGCCAAGAGACTTTCGCGTAATTGGTTGTCGATCGATAAAGCGCTCGCCAGCGTAACTTCGTCTTTCGGTGTAGTCGGGATCGATTTTGTTTCGGCGGCGGTGGTACCAACCAAGGGAAGCGGTTTCTTGAGGGGCTCAAGCGAACCGAGCGAGAAGCGGCTACTGGCCGTCCTTAGTCCTTGCGCCAGCGCTTGTCGTTCGGAAGTGCTCAATATGCCGCCGGAACCATTGAGTCGAAGCACTGTAAGGTTGTCGAGATCGGTTAGCTGTTGACTTGGCAGGCCCGTTGGTACGGTTGCCAATGCCTTGAATCGCTGTAACGTATCGCGGGTCAAGGGCCCTATAATTCCATCGACCGCAAGCGGTGCAACTCCGCTGAAAATGGGGTCGTTCGGAAAATCTTTTGCTCTTAAGAAATTGAGTCGTTGCTGGAGGACCATTGCTTGCTCGAAGCCGCTCTGCGACGATACTGCCGCATCGCCGTCACCGGACATTCCAGGTAGGATTGCCAAATCTACGTACCTAGGAACTTCTTGTACCATTCCATTAGTTGCGCTTAGCAGAGAATAGCGAACGCGAATGGTTCCTTGAAATCCCGCATCGACAGACGAGAGATCATTGGCAACGTCCGAAACGGTACTCGGAACAAAAAAGAACTTGCCGGTATCAACAAATTTTTCACCCGTAGCCAATCGGTTCGCGAACAAGATCGCACCTACGTTCTTACCACCGTAGGCCAGATCCCAATCGCCGCGCGCATTTACATGGACTGTAACGGTCTTGGTATCGAGTGCTGTCGGTCCAAGAATCTCAACGCTCTTGATACCAAAGGTTGATTTTACTGTGCTGAAGCTCTGCAGATCGACCGGAACGACGTCGCCCGTTTTGCCTCCCGAAAGAAGACGGATATTGTCGAGGTGTACAATCGCCGATGGTTGTGAGGAAGCGAGATCGCTTATGATTTCGAAGCTGAGCGTTACCGACTGATTGCGAAGCTTTTCGGGGATTGCGACCGAACGTTGCGAGTGCCAGGAATTGTCAGAGCTATCAAGTGCAATCGTGTCAATAGTTGCATTGTTTATCTTAACTCGTAGTTTCGCATTTTGAGATGTCAAGGAAACTCGTCGCCAATCGAACGATAGTAAACTGGCGGTTGAAGGTAGGAATAGTTGATTGTGCGTTTTTCGGAGGCCGCCAGGAGTCGATAGCGAACTTGGTCCGAGTTCCATGACATATCCGTGATTCGTTCCAACAAAAACCGTAGTGGCAGGTCCACTACCAGCTTGAAGATTCCAACCGGGTACGAGGTTCGTGGCGAGGTTCAGTGCCTCAAAATCACCGTTGAAAAGCGATGGGATGACTGCAGGGCTGATCTTGGAACCATCGGGACTTACAGAACTTCGATTTCCGTTGCGAAACTGGCTAAAGTAAAAACCTGTTTGATTGCGAACTGGAATGCCAGGTTGCCCAAACCAGCTTTCAGGGAAGGCGACGTCGCCATCGTGGTTTCGAGCGGCCCCGCTAAACCCAGCATAGTCACTGTTGAGGGTGTCGGTAATCGTTCCGTAATACCATGTATGAACGTCCGAGTGTTCCGAAAGTGCTCCTCCGCTCAGTAGCGAATCGGACAACTGCAAATTGTAAGCGCCTACGGCAGTAACACCGTCAAAATCGCCATCATTTTCATAGATGTTTCCGATTACCGGCAAGCCGTCTTTTCGATAATAGTTGTCAGCAAAGACGACATTGCTGTAGGTAAATAGTTGGCTGTCATTTGGAGTAACGGAGTTGTACCCCACATCACTCATGGGTTGCGCAGGGTGCGGATCCAAGGACGTGACCTGGTCAATTTTCAATGTTGGAAAATTCGCCGCGAACCGCTGAGTAACTAATGAGTTAAGAACTGCACCGCGGCTATGCCCAATGAAATGGAAGTTGAGAAGATCGCCGGCTGTGTTGAGCGCTGCGTCGAAGAAACTCTTTCCACCAAGTTCGCCGCCAAGGCCTATATTCGTTCGTAACAAGCCCGCATAAAGACTATCCGCAGCAGCTTCTAGCCAACCGTTTTGAGGTTTATCGGATTCATCGACCCAATTGTAAAGCAACACAATATCTTGATTGATGCTATTGCTATTATTCCAGACTGCGTTTTCGATCGGTTCCCAAGTGCCGACGGTTGGGTTGCTTCGAAACATGCTGCCTGTTGAACGAGAGTTCACAGTTGGACCATCACTCACGTCAAGAATGGCCTGCCCCATCGCCACAGGCCAATCAGGCAAATCGACTGGCGATGATAGACTTGGAGTGAATCCATGCGTTATAACGGTTACCGAAGCCAGGACGCGCCGATCCTCGAGCATTTCGATTCGGAGCAATCGTCGAACTTCGCCTCTACTTCGTCGTCTGGCTCTGTCTGACTTGCGCTGATGAATCCGCTTTGGTTGATTCATGGGAATCCACTCTCATTCACATATAGTAATTCAGTCTCTTCACAACAAATCACACCGGCTCGGTCGCGATTTCTCACGTCGTATCTTAACAAAGGTCAGGACGCAACCGTACAAGCAAAGACCAAGAAATAAACTCAAAAAGGTGTTGGAAAGGTGAGCAAGTTGACACGCAAGTACTCTTTCCGGACGCGTCCGACTTGAAATGCCCGAGCTTTACACGAATGCAGCAACCCTCCCGCCGGGAGGGTCAAGCGAAGCGAGGGGAGGGTGAAGTGCGAGAAGCAATTGTCTAAAAGAGTTCACCCTCCCCGGCACGCGCCGTCCCGCGCCGTCCTGCGGCCGCCTTTCCCGGAGGGAGCAACGCCGTGAAGCATTTTCGTCCGATCGGAGCTTTTCTAGGATAGTCAAGTTCATTATTTTTCCTTTTTTTATACCTTCCTCGCGTACCGCCAGACATCGTTTTTCAAACCGTTTTTGAAAACCGTCTGCGGCCAATGGGTTGTCGT
>JANMHA010000204.1:0-2023 GCA_031374925.1 Pirellula sp.
GAAAAAACAAATCTTTGCCGCCGCCGACGTTGATGAACCCGAAACCCTTGTCCGTCAACTTTTTGATGCTACCTTCGGCCATAACAACTCTTCCTTCAAATGATAGAACCGAACGCCGCCGTCAAACATTGTTGGCCGGACGTCCATTTGTTCATGGCGAAAGTGTACCCTGTTTGACCACCAATTACGCAAAGGAATTTGTCGCTACGCCTCTTTATACGAACAAATCTCAGATATTTACTAGCATTCAATCGGTTTGCCGGTGTTTTCTGGACTGAGAGAGGCGCTTTTACTGCGTATCCGCTGTCTTTGGTTCAAAGCGACCAATCTTTCCAGCATTTCCTTCTAGTAACAATCGGTCCCCACTCGAAAGCCCAGATCGTATTTCAATCATGTCGGCCTTTTGGCGGCCAAGTCCAACGACTTGTTCTTTCAGCTTGCCGTCGACAATTTTCCAAACCTTGTCAACTCCCGCAAATCGAACGAGGGCCGTGGATGGAATGACGATTGCTTTGGCTTCAGAGTCGATTTGAATCACTCCTTCAGCAAACAAGCCACTGCGCAATGTTCCATCTTGGTTTTCGACACTTGCTTCGAAAACCAAAGAACGACTCACTTGATCTAAACTGGGGCTGATTCTCGAAATCGAAACCGTTCGAACTTGATCGCTCAAGTCAAAGGTGAGTTCTATCTGCTGGCCAATTTTCAATTGCTGTGCAAACCGTTCCGGAACGCTGCCCCGAAAACGAAGCACTGTCGTCTTGGCAATGCTCATCAGGGATTGTCCAGCTTGTACGTACGTCCCCCTTGCGACCAACCGCGATTCAATTGCACCTTTGAACGGGGCTCGCACGGTCGTCTCTGACAAGCGTTGATGAGCTAGATCTCGCAATGCGGATTGCACCGCAATCAACGCGATCTTTTCGCGAACGCCGTTTTGTGCGGACGAATACCGAGCCGATGCAACTCGTTCTGCCGATTCAGCCAAGTCTAAATCGGCAACGCTGATTGCGTCTCGATTGGACAGAAGACGGATGCGTTCTACTGCCTTCTTTGCTTCGTCCCAAATCGCTTTCGTTTCACGAACCGGCGGAGCGTTGTCGGGATTCAAACCTTCCGTCGGGTCGCCCGGCTTGAGTCCAACGGCTGACCTGGCCTGCAGAAGTTGCGCGTCAGCTTGCTCCGCTAGCAGCTGAAACTCCTTGGGATCCAATTGGACCAAAACATCGTCCTGACAGGCGATATCACCCAGATCTACTGGCACATCGACAATTCGCCCTGCAACCTTTGCACCTACTGTGGTGACCTCATCCGCGGTCAACGTTCCTTGGCTCTTTACCAACTTCGGCCACAGTATGGGCTCAATTGTCAACGCGGTTCCCAGAACCAATGTCTCAGGGGGTACCTCAGCCGTCTTTCCCGCTTCTGGCGGATGGCATCCTGCAAAACTGAAAACACCAAACACAAGTACAAGCCCCGCGTAATGTGTCGACTTCAAAAAAGCTTGGAAGTAGGTCATTGAGATTGGCGGGGGCGCTTGGGAGGTGGGAGACGCTCGGTCGGATCAAACGAGACAGGCCCCTATTGTGATCAGTCAATCTCAAAACATCAATGATCGAATCGTTCGGGCGTGGCGGATGCTGCCAGCATCCGATCCGACAGCACGTGGCGGATGCTGCCAGCATCCGAGCCGACACGCGTGGCAGATGCTGTGAAGCATTTTCACCAACAATTCGCTTAGGTTGAGCGGGAGCTTGCCTCCCCTCAACCTTGTTTTGGCGTCCTACGTAACGGCCCTCGAACCGATGCACTTCGCTCCCGCCTCGACCGCCTAAGGCGGCCGAGGCGGGAGCGAAGTGCGGTACTTTAAGGTCTGAGCAGCACTTTTAGTACGCCAAAACGGCGTCCGTCGGAGGCAAGCACCGATCGGACGAAAATGCTTCACAGCGTTTACACGTGGCGGATGCTGCCAGCATCCGAAAACGTTAGCGGCGTTGGCCACGGACAGAAACAGGCCACAGAT
>JANMHA010000227.1:0-25440 GCA_031374925.1 Pirellula sp.
CTTACCTCCTAGAGATGCTCACAAACGTGGGCTGCACCGGATCATGACGTTGGGTGGGGAGTATGGCACTCGCAATTACACCATCAAGCACCTTCAAAGCTTGAAGGGAAAGACGGTTCTCACTGAGACTATGCCCTTTACGGCATGCGAGGCAGCGGCAGCGGAAGAGGCGGGAATCGATACGCTTAAAGTCAAATTTGATCCAAGGAATCCGGCCAGCGCCATCGCGATTCGCAAAGCTGCTCCGAATACGTTCATGACATTCTGCATCGGGCTGACAAAGATTGCGACGGTGCAGGAAGCGGTCCGAGCGGGCTTCGACGCAATGGAAGCCGGTGCGGATGGAATCATGTGCCAATGGGGACCCGAATTCATTCGGGCTGTTTCTAGCGTTGGTATTCCTGTCCAAGCTCATGCGGGACTGGTGCCCCGCTTGAGTACATGGACGGGTGGACTCAAGGCGGTTGGAAAGACCATGGACGAGGCCATCTGGGTGTTCGAGCAGATTAAGTCATTCGAAGCAGCAGGCGCTTGGGCCGTCGAAGTTGAAGTGGTACCGGCCGAGTTGCTTACGGAGATTTCCAGTCGCACTTGCTTGGTGACTTCGTCGATTGGTGCGGGTAGTGGCGGTGACATTCAATTCATGTTTGCCGAAGATAACTTAGGCAATCATGCTCCACCCTATCCACGACACACGAAACAGTATCGAAACCTCTTCAAGATGGAACAGGCGATGCAAGTGGAGCGAGTCGAAGGATTTCGCGACTTTATCAACGATGTCAAAAGCAGCGGGTTTCCAGGCCCCGAACATGTCGTCAAAGCACCAGAAGGACTAATTGAACAATTCCTTGCTAGGCTCGACGGCCCATTAAGCGTGACGCCAGATGATCTACGGTCAAGTTGATTAACCAACTAGTAGCGGAAACCATCAAAGTTTTCACGAACGGCAAGTGACATTGAAACAGTTGTTAGCCACGGATTTACACCGATCAACACGGCTAAAAGAATCCAAATCCATGTTTCATCCGTGCAATTCCGTGGCCCGAAAGCAATCCTGCACCACGATGGACAATCCGTATCCAAGTCAACCAATATTCTCGTTTCACCGATCTGACCACATTTCGAAGTGATTGACGGCAATTAGCTATTGTGCCGTTGGCAGGCATCCGCGCTGGTCGATCTCGCAACCAGTGCTGAAAGATGGAACTTGTAATTCTCCGGCGCGGCGCCGGCAACCACATTCTAAATGTACCTCATCCGCATGGTTGAATGGGCAGGCGAGGCGGGAAACTGAGTAGACACCGACGCTCCGGCGTGTCAAACCGGAGCGTGTGCCCTCTAAGCAACTGTGCTCCGCCAATCACCACAAAAGCGATAGCGAACACCGTCAGTCAAGCGACCAGGCGTTGGGCGATATTATCCTTCGTTTCAATTTGTGAAGACGTCGAATTCGATTTTGAAGTTCTGAAGTTGCGTATCTTGGTTTCGTGTGCCACTGGCTTGCTTTGCCCAAAAGCTGAGCGCTTTTGGGCAAAGCAAGGCCAGTATATCGAAGTATTTGGGTTCGATCCCCATAGGTCGAGCCAGCGCCAGGACAGTTTGGACAACGGCGGCCGAGGTAAATAGCTCCACCAACCACCTCAGATCTTTTCGAGTTGGCTGGGGTGCGGGAAAACGAAGCTCGTGCCGAGCTAGCCCTGGCAATATCCCGGCTAAAATCACGCAGCATCCCGAACGGATTAACCGCACGGCGTGGAAACCGGTGCTAACGCACATCGGTCAATATACTCAACCCCAAAGTTAAAGTGTGACAAAACACCTGCGACTATTTTTTAGTCGCCGCTTGCTTCTCACGATAGCTTACACCATTGATCTTGGTGTTGGGGAGCTTTTCAGAGAGCAGGTCTATCTGTGCAGCGGATAGTTTTTTCTGGTCGAGTGTTAGGAATTTCAGATTCTTGCACTTCGCAAGACTTTCAAGTGTCGCATCGCTTAGCGTGATAGCTGGAAGTGCGAGGATCTCCAGCTTTTTACAAGTTGAAATACTTTGGAGGCCGTTTTCAGTTACTGCTGTTGACTCGAGAACCAACATAATGAGTTCGCTGACGTCGGAATCAATGCCGCGTGATGCCTTGATCAAACTACGAAGATCGCTATCCGAAAAATCCTTACGAGTTACTTCACAGGTAATTCGTTTGCCGTTGGGTGCGCCCATGTAAACGTTGCCTCCGCCCATCAACTTCTCAAGCTCAGCTTTGACTACTTCGTTGCGTTCAAAACCACGCTGACTGGTTCTGAAGTCGGACATGATGGATGCGAAAAACACCGCAATTAGTAGCGTTAATATGAATAGATAAGTCAAGTTGAACCGAAACGCCGATTTTCCTGGCTTGAGATTCTGACGCTGCAGTTCAACCAAGGTTGCAAAGAACGCTAGCTGAGCCGAAAACAAAGCGGAAAGCATCCCAAGCCGAAAAGGTACGTCCAAGTAAAGACAAAGAAACGTTTGTGCAATTAGGTAACCAATCAGCGTACCACCAGCGAGCATGCTTACCGGTCCCCAGCAAATCACTGGTCCTTGATCACCCATGCGAACCCATGGGAATCGACTAACCTTAAGTTTTTCATCAGTCATATTAGCTACCAGCGTTTCTGCGCACTCTCCACTAGCGATCGTGTTGGGCATATGCAAAGGTCGTTTGCAGCTTCTCACATGATGAAAACCAGACACCACCGTCCAACTCGCTCCGGTTTGACACGCCGGAGCGTCGAATGCAGGGTCTGTGCGGTGGAAAGTCCGCACTTTAGGTCGCTCAATACAAGCCACGAATGTGCTCTTTTATCGAGCTTTCATAGATCACGGCAAGCTGTCGGTGTACTTCCTTTGCAAGCGGAGGCAATTCGGATACTGCGGCGTTGTCTGCCACTTGCGAGGGTTGCGATGCGCCCGTAATGACAGTGGATACCGCGTCGTGATCCAGGATCCAACGCTGCGAAAACTGCGCCATCGTCATGCCATCGGGTACAAAAGCCTTTATCCGCTCTGATAGCTCAATGCCCTTTGCAAGTGGCAATCCGGCAAACGTTTCACCCACATTGAACGCTTCGCCGTCTTTGTTGTAGTTGCGGTGGTCGTCCTTGGCGAACTTCGTTTCGCTCGTGAATTTCCCCGCCAGCAATCCACTGGCCAACGGCAATCGCACAATGATGCCGACATTTTTGGCGATAGCCTTGTCGAAGAGCGTGCTAATAGGCTTTTGGCGGAAAATGTTGAAAATGATTTGGAGCGACGTCAGTTCCGGTTGATCTAGGATCATCAGAGCTTCGTCCATCGACTCGACACTGGCACCGAAGTTCTTGATCAATCCATCTTGCTTGCACGCTCTCAGGGTATCGAACACTTCGCCCGACGCCATAACTTGGGGCGGAATGCAATGTAGTTGTACAAGGTCCAAAGCTTCCACGCCCAGTCGTTGACGGCAATCGTTGATGTGTTGGCGGATGACCTCAGGTGTGTAAGGGCCTGGATAGTTTTTCCGACCAATCTTGGTGGCTATGAACAAGTCTTCCTGGTGGCCTTTGACGAATTGGCGGATTAGCGACTCGGATCGCCCACCGCCGTAGACATCAGCGGTATCCAGAAATGTAATGCCGCTTTCGACGGCCGTTTCCAAAATACGCAGGGCTTCGTTGTCGCTTACGTGCCCCCAGTCGGCTCCCAACTGCCAGCAGCCAAGACCTATCTCAGAAACGGATCGTCCCGTGTTGGCAAAGTGTCGTGTTTTCATTGCTGTTTGCTGTGTATTGCTTAGAGTTTAGTTGGGGTCGAGTTACTGCCGAAGTCATCTCCGGGCGCGGTCGCAATGATACCCAGACAGTATAGACGCATCAGAGCCATCATGTCCGGGCGAAGCTCGCGGACGGTGCGCTCCGTGTCGAACTAATCGTTTAAACGGTTTCGCAGGCCGCGTAAACATGCTGAGTGATTAGCTCCGTGAGTCGTTCTTCAAATTGATCGATATCTGAAATTAAGCTTGTCGCTGGGGTCGTTTCGAGTTGCGCAGGAGACTCCGGAAATTCATTCAGTGCTGCTATTCGCTCCGAGTAGGTCGGATGGCTATCAAACCAACTCGGCCTGGCCCCGCGAATACCATCAAGCAATTGCTTTTGAGCTGCCAACAGCTCCGGTTGATCTCGGTACTGTCGAAACGAGTCGAACACATTCACGAAGCGGTGGCCGGACCCCAACGCAGCTTTGATATTCTGGACCGCCGAACCCTCAAATACTGCTCCGTCGACTACAACTTTCGTTAGCGCGGAGATGAATGTGTTTTTGCCATACGCCAAGACAGCACGGCGGTCGGCCAGGAACTCCCGCGACCTGGAAAATCCTGATGCGAGCATCATGTAGGCCCGCAAGTAGAGCCAGTAAAACCAGTAAAACGGATTAAAGTAGTTCGCCGCTCCACCGGCAGCGTTCATCACTGCCATCGAATTGGCGAGCGAGGCAGTAACCTGAGAGATAACTCGGGCGAAGAAGGTGTCCTGATGAGAAAAGTGTCCAAACTCGTGCGCCAAGATCGATTTAAACTCAGAGGTTGTCAATTGAGATAACGTGGAAATGCCAATTTCTAAAACGCGACTTCTCTTGAATAGCCCAAATGGACCTTTTCCACTCTCACGAACGCCAATTGATGAGCTGGGGGTTAGGTAGACTTCATCAGCAGGCGATGTATTAAGACGACCGGCCACCTCGTGGAGCACAAACAATACGGATAGAATGATGCAAAGTGGTTTTTTCATTCCGGCGATTTTAGCAAAGGCGAAACGGCCATGGAGCACACGACACATTTCGGCGAGACCAATGAGCTTGGAACTCGAACATTTTTGCAAACGACCGATGGATCGGCGCACACTATTCCAATGATGACGCCATTCCCGCAGTGATGGACAGGTTTCGCAGAATGGTCGAGCAGGAACTGCAGCTGATCGAATTGAGAGCCGAGAAGGAAACCGAATAGATTGCGTTTTGGCGAGGAAATAACTAGAAACCCAGGCAAGAGTCGGACGGGGACTACCGGGGATACAACGATGGATCAAGGAACGATTACTTTCCACATTCAGGATATGGAGCCGCGGCGTCATCTCGACCCGCACAGCGGGAAGGAGAATTGAGAACATGAAGCGATCCGTGATTTGCGCTGTGTTGAGTTTCTTGTCGGTCCTGGCCGTGGTGGGTCAGACTCCCGCCGAAGAAGTCGTCATCCGACCCCAGTCGAAGGCTGGCCCTTTGAACAATCCACTCAAGGGTTGGTGTCCCTACACAAACGCAGGCAAGATTCACCAGCCTTACTCGATGGTGTTTCAGTACATCTCCTGGCGAGAGCTTGAGCCTGCGGAGAACGACTTTCGGTTTGACGAATGGGAGAATTCCTGGAAGGTGGAGGCCGCGACCGGAAGGCACGTCATCTTTCGGGTATATGTTGACTACCCCTCAAAGCCTTCCGGCCTTCCCGACTGGCTGCGGAAAGCGGGCGTGAAGGAGACGGCCTATGAGGAGTATGGGGGCGGCAAGTCTCCTGACTATGACGATCCTCGCATGGTTGCGGGCCTGGAGCGACTGATCGCTGCGCTGGGCAAGCGGTACAACACCAATCCACGCATCGCATTTATCCAGTTGGGCTTACTTGGGTTTTGGGGCGAGTGGCACACCTACCCTCGTCCAAAACTCTACGCTTCGCCAGAAACGGAGCGTCGGGTGATTGATGCATACAGAAAAGCGTTTCCCGACAAATGCCTCATGGCTCGCTACGCCAGAGGACATGCTGGCAAGCAAGATTGGCTTGGATTCCACGACGATATGTTTCCGCAAGACACCGATAACGGCAAAGACTGGAGCTTTCTCGCAGGAGTGCGTCGAGAAAAGCGTGCCGACAACTGGAAAGTCTCTGTCGTCGGCGGTGAGATGGTTCCCGGCGAGGCTGAACGCTGGCTGGGCGATGATTTCGAGACGACACGAACCATGCTGGAGCGATCTCACTTCACCTGGGTTGGTCCATATTGCCCGGCATTGGCAAAGCCCAAGGACGACATTTTTCTCAAACCCAGCGAGGAGCTTGTCCGTAAGCTGGGTTACGAGTTTCAGATCACCGAGGTAACGCATCCTTCTCAAGTGAAGTCGAAGCAGTTGGCTCCCATTTTGTTGAAGGGAAAGAACGTAGGAGTCGCCCCGTTCTACTACCCCTGGAAAGTGGAATGGGCATTGTTCGATCCATCAGGGAAAATGGTCCCACTACAAGCTACGACTTGGGACATTCGCAAATGGCAACCAGGCTCATTCTCGGAGAAAGCTCAACTTACCTTCGACGTGCCGCCCGGAACCTATCGCTTAGGAATTGGCATTCGTGACCCTTGGCAAGACCGTCCGGCGATTCGCTTTGCCAACGAGTTGACCGTGCGTGATGGCTGGACACTTCTCTCGGACATAAAAGTGACGGATTAGCGTGGAACAAATTGCTGATTAGCTGAGGGAAAGAAAGGCGTGTACTGGCTCGAATTGCACTAGTCGCTGACCAAGCCAATCTGAACGCCAGTGAAGTGCTGAAGCTCGTCGGCCTTGGTCGTCAACGACGTGGCGACCCTCGCAACCACGCCGCCAGCCAGGGTGTTGCCGCCATGAATAGTAGCCCCAACCCCATCTCTTGTGGGACGGCAATAGCTATTGCGCCGCCCGATATCGTAGCGAGAACCATCGAAACCAAAGAGCCGCGACGGAGAAACAAGGGTCATAAGTCCAGGTTCAAGGCGCTGCAATCCTTTTAAGAAACCTCGCAGCGAGCTGTCGGAGTTCAGTCGGGTTCCCAAAGTGAGATGGAAGCAGGTTCGGTAGTTAACCTGAAACCGACCGTCTTCATTGATGAGTTCGGTCACAGCGTCGCAAACGCGGCGAAGTTCAAACAAGCCATCGGCATTTGATAAAACTGGCGATCCTACTTCCAATCCTGCTGAACGATTCCTTTCTACTACCCATCGCGTCGGATCTGCATTTTGGTGATAGGCCAATGGTGTCTGACAAACCGGAAGGTTCGCTACTTTACAATTCCAGAGCATGTTCATTAAATTCGACGTGCGGTATCAACTTAGGCGATTCGCGAGTCAAATGGGCAAGTTTCCCTGCAAGTGCGCAAGTTACTCGCCTCGAACGATTGCCATCAAGCGGCGCAATTCGTCTTCGACATCGGCTGGATTGTCGACGGTCCGCGACACTTCGTTAAGGAGGATTTCTCCGTATCGACGTCGCATGCGGTGAATGGACATGGCGATTGCAGGTTGGCTCATACTGAGTCGTTTCCCGATTTCGATTCGAGAAAGTGCATTACTGTCGCTCGACAAATGGGGCTCGAGCAATTGAAACAATTCATGCCGGTCAGCTTTCCGATAATCGTCTGCCAGTCGCTCGAGGGTTCGTTTCAAGAGCGCTTCGACCCAGTTGCGGTCAAAGGAACGCTCGGGTGATTCATCCCATCGGCAACTTCGAGAAAATTTGTCCTCGAGGTCGTCGGCTTGAAGCGAGAAAATTGTTTGCTTTCCACCTCGCTGGATTGTCGACGCGAACCTTATCTGGTTGGCGATATAGTTACGGAACGAAGCCAGCAGAAAAGATCGGAAACGTCCCTTTGTAGGAGAAACTGTATCCAAGGAAGCGGCCGACATGAGGTGGGTGAAAAAACTCTGCGTTAAGTCCTGTGCATCTTGATGGGATTTTTGCTGGCGACGGCAAAACGCGTACAGAGGGAACCAATACGTTTGGATGAGTTGGTTCCAAGCGTTTCGCTCGAGTTCCGGAGCAGACTGGCAGGCCCTTAGGACCACGCTCCATTGAGTTGTGTTAAATCGGCAGTTTTCTAATGGCTCTGGGTCTTTTTTTAGCACGCTAAGCCATTTCCCAGAATGTCGATGTCTCGAAAACTACCATAATGCGATGTGAAAGAAATAAATCCGGATCCAAAAAGGTACAACTACAGGCAGTTACAAATCACAAAAAAGCGTGTTCCCCTTTCAGGTCCCAAGTCGCAAGTATACACCAACGAATTCTCAAGAAAACATGTCAGCTGAAAGAAAGCAAATTTGCGACGTTTGCGGCAGCGAATTGGCCCAAGAGAGTTTGGTCGGTGGTTGCAGTTTGTGTCTTTTGAAGCTGGGATTGAGCACGTCTCGCTCGGGTTCGTCCACCTCGCAGGGACTCAGTCGTCAAACGGAATCTGGCGATATGAGCTTAAATCTCGGAAATGAGATTCTAACTCGATTTGGCGATTACGAACTGCTTTCAGAGATCGCGAGAGGCGGTATGGGAGTTGTCTATCGGGCTAGGCAACTGTCTCTGAATCGTCAAGTTGCCGTAAAACTGATCCTGGCTGGGCAATTAGCCACACGTGAATCGTTGGATCGATTTCGGTTGGAGGCGCAGTCAGCGGCTAGACTTCATCATCCCGGCATTGTTCGAATCTACGAGATTGGCGAATTCGAAACACAGTACTTTTACAGCATGGAATTGATCGATGGTGAAAGCCTTGCCGAATGCCTTCAAGAGTTTCGGTTAGATCCGAAAGCGAATGCAGCCGAACGAAGATCACAAGAGGAGTGCATTGCAGAACTGATTGCAAGGGTCGCAAGGGCTTTGGACTTTGCCCATCGACACGGAGTGCTTCACCGAGATCTAAAGCCCTCCAATATCCTTATCGACGAAGAGGGAAATCCCCACCTAACAGATTTCGGTTTAGCGAAACTCATGGGAACCGAGGACAATGGATTATCTTTATCGAATGCAGTTTTGGGCACGCCTGGCTATGTAGCACCTGAACAAGCGTCGGGGTCCAGCAATATCACGATCGCAGCGGATGTTTATGGACTTGGTGCGACTCTGTACGAGTTGCTTGCTGGCCAGCCGCCATTCGTGGGTTCCAGCGCGATGGCGACGATGATGCAAGCGATTCAGCAGGATGCAAAATCGGTCTGCCGGTTAAATGCTTCGGTGGATCGCGATTTGGATACGATTGCTTTGCGTTGTCTGGAACGAGAGCCTCAACGTCGATATGCTTCGGCTGGCGAAGTCGCGGATGAACTGGAACGTTTCTTGCGACACGAACCCATTCGGGCGCGTTCTATCTCGTATTGGGAGAATGCCAAGCGGTGGTGCGCAAAAAATCCGCGTATTGCCATTTTGCTTGTTTGCCTGCTAGCGACATTCCTAAGCGGTGTTGCGTCCGTGCTTTGGCAATGGAACCGGGCCGAGCGTGCCAATAAACAACTTGCAACCGGAGTCGAACGATTGCGATGGGATACGATCGACGACATGTTAAGGGCTGGCCAGGCCCAGCGCGGACTTGCAGGGGTTGCTGCCATGCTCCGTCGGAACCCTGAAAACTGGAAAGCAGCCATGTTCGGTATGTCGATTATGGAGCAAAACAACTTTCCAATTCCCTTTTCCGCCGAGATCAGTCAGCCCGGCGAATTGAGCGTTGCCAGAATCAGCCCGGATGGAAACAACATCGCAACGGCTTCGTACGATGGTTCGGTACGACTCTGGGATTCACGAACTTCTGAACCTAAGTCGTCTGAATTGAGGCACGACTCCTCGGTAACCAAAGCTGAATTTAGTCCCGACAGCCAATTCTTAGCGACGGGTTCATCCAATGGTATGGTACGAGTCTGGAGAGTCTCCGACGGGACGATCGAGAGAACCCCTTATGATCGCAAAGAAGCTATCGAAGGGCTTCAGTACAGTAATGACGGCCGCTTGCTGCTCACACGGACAAAGACATCTGCGACGGTATATGAAGTCGCGTCAGGTGAATCGAAACTCGATCCGATTGGTCTGTCGGGCTCAATCGTAGCTGCAGCGTTTGTCGGTCTGGAACGGGATAGTCCTAAGCTTTTTTTGGCCTATCAAGATGGTGATGCATCCCAACTGCAGCTTTGGGATACAAATACAAACAAACAAATCGCACACTTAAAACCTGGCTCAATTATGCGTGCTGCTATCAGCCCTGACCTAACCCATGCTGCAACGATAGACCACCAAAAGATAACCCTTTGGGATTTGGCTAACGGAACAAAAAAACATGCAACCGAGACCAAGCGAACACTCATTTCCGTTGAATTCAGCAAGAGTGGCAAGGATCTATTGATCTCTGGTTACAACGATTGGGTACAGGTCTGGGCGACGGACACCCTACAACCCCTTGCCGCACCTTTGACGCACTACTATCTCATCAATGGTTCCACATTCGTAGGGAACGGTGAACGCGTGCTTACATGGGGGGATGATTCCCTAGCTCAAATATGGAACGAAAAAAATGGAGAACGAATTGCAGAACCAATGCAGCATTCCAACCGAGTTAGATTCGCGGAAGTAGGAAGTGTCGACGAAGTTGAAGTTTTCTTGACAACGCTATCTCATGGCAAATCCCCCAACGCGTCGACGGTACCCGGCGCTGCACAGTTGTGGAGGATCCACCAAAAAACCCCACCGAATGACCGCTCAAAAGGACTGGAGCCTACGGGCTATGATGGAATAGCGATCAGTTCTGACGGTAGATGGCTAGCGATTGGAAAGACAACACAAGAAATCTTAGTATTGGAGACGCAGACTGGACTTCCCGTTTGTGGGCCACTTCGTGTTGATGGCGGTGCGTGGGGACTGAGCTTTAGCAAGGACCTGTCGAAGCTGATATCGACAACATCGCGAGGGCAAGTTTCGATTTGGTCGGTACCCGATGGCCAATTGCTGCAGGAGCCAGAACATATTCATTCGACGATTCAGCCGATGGAACTAGCCAATGATGGCAAGCGATTCAGTACCGGTTCGGTCGATGGCTTCCTGCGCATTTGGAGTATTCTCACTGGAAAGATACTCGTTGAGATGAAACACGGTTCCGAGATCAATTCCATCGGTTTTTCGCCCGATAGTCGATGGATTGCCAGTGCGGGCGAAGACCATCTGGTTCACATTTGGGATAGTCAAACCGGTAAACGTTTGACATCTCTGGTTGGGCATAGGAATGAGGTGATGCGAGTTCGATTCACACCGGATGGCCAACACATCGTTACTGCATCGCTCGATCGCACAGCGCGCATTTGGGACGTTGGGACCGGAAAAGTTATTCACCAACTGCCCCACAATGGTGAAGTGATCGATGTCGACGTAAGTGCTAACGGTCAATGGATAGCAACAGCCTCACGCGACCGAACCGCCATGATTTGGAATGCGACAACGGGAAAGCCGCACGTTCGGAGTTTATTCCATGAACAAGGAGTGCGAAACGTAGTCTTCAGTCCAGACGGCGAACGGCTGTTGACACGTGATTTTCGCGGACTTCGGCTTTGGGATGTTTCGCTAGGCACACCGTTGACCTCACATTTGAAACATTTTTCGCACGGTGGGACTGGTTTCCAATCGTCCTCCTGCATCGCTCAATTCACTCCGGATGGCGAGAGTGTATTCGTTGCTTCAGACAGCCCAGATGCGCTGCTTTGGCATTTCCCTCGCGCGAGTGCGATTGCACCGTCATGGTTTGCGGAATTGTTGGAGGCAGTCGCGGGCCAGAGGTTTATTGAGGGGGAAGACATGGTTGAATCGGTTCCCACTTCTCGATTCCTCGAGCTTCAGGAACGCATCTTGAACTCCCAAGAAACCGATAGCTACTCGGTTTGGGCCAGAAAATGGCTATCAGGAAGCACCAATTGAGAAAAGCCCGGCACTGCAGTCTGCCCCGACTCTCGTCATACGGTTCGAGTTCGAACGCTTTTGATTAGGCAATGATCAACGGGAGAGCGAAGCTCCTGCCAAGCAGACGGTGCAAGGACAAAGCGTTCATCCTTTGCGTGGAAACGGGAGACATTGAAATGGCGCAAGCACGGTAGTTTCCGTGTAACCCTATACATAGAGGCCGAGTTGCAGGAACGCATCTGGACCTTCCCGCTCTTAGGCGAGCGGCAGCATTAATTATACCGGGAGGGAGAGGCTCCTGCCGAACCAACGCCAAGCTCGGCAGGAGCCTCGCTTTCCCATTGAAACCCTTGGCAGACAGTTTTTACTATGCCGCTCGCCTTAGCTCGATCCAAGAATTTACGCTTTATCACTTAGCATTCCGATTGCTGATCTGTTGAAGAATCTCATCAAACTCCCCTTGGGAAGCGTTCTTCAAAATCTCCAGTTTTTTTGGTTTTTCAATCAATTCAAGGGCGCTGAGAGTAGGACGAGTATCGCTCAGGATTTTTTCAAGACGCTTGCGATCCGGATTTTGCTTCACATCAAATTCCTTAAGTGATCCGTCCAGGCGTTTGACCTCGGAATCGTCTTCAATTTGTTTCTTCGATTTCCCTTGCTTATCCAACATTTCTCTATAAGAGTCCAACGGTTTTTTTACCTCATTGCGATCTTTTTCTAACTGCCGTAGTTCGTTAAGGATCGTAGAGTGTTTTTGGTTCCAACTTTCTAACAGGAGATCGAGCAATGCTTTGTCACCGCCGAGTTCCTCATAAGCCTTGGCGGACAGACCGTCCGTAGCACCCTTGCGAACCTTCCGTAAATCGACCTTCTCAATCTCATCCACTGGAGTTGGAATGCCGCTCCCTTTTTCGGACGATGATTCATCCTTGGTAATTGCGTTATCCTGTTTAATAGACTCCGACTCTTCGTCCTTCTGGAGATTCGGAGATTCGGACTCCGACTGGTCGTTCTTCTGCAGATATTTGTTATCGGACTCCAACTCGTCGTCCTCCTGGTGATTCGGAGATTCGGATTCCGACTGATCGTTCTTCTGCAGATATTTGTTATCGGACTCCGACTCGTCGCCCTCCTGGAAATTCGGTGATTCGGATTCCGACTTATCGTTCTTCTGCAGATATTTGTTGTCGGACTCCGACTCTTCGTCCTCCTGGAGATTCGGAGATTCGGACTCCGACTTATCGTAGGAACTACCGGTATCCCCCTCTTTGCCGACATCTATGCCAAGTTCGGCATTCCCTTTACTCTCGGTTAATAGGTTTATCCAATTGGGGTCCCATTTATCTGCTGCGAGGAGTCTTAACTTCCATTCCATGGTTGGGGCAAAATTCTGGAGTATGCCTGGAAACTCCTTCGGGAAACGTTGCGCGAGAATTGCGTTGAGACCATAGTCGTTGGTAATGCGTTTTTTAACGACCCAAGCGGACTTCAATTCAGCATCGATGCTCTCGGGATCATGGACCTGAAACATCGACAGGAGTATTTCGTCACCTCCCAACTTTTCATACAACGTCCTTGCGCGATCTGAGTCTTCCTTACTTTCGACCGGAGCCAGCAATTCCATGAATTCGTTCTTTTTATCGATTGCAGAATGATTGCCTCCGGTTTGCAAAAACTGTTCTGCGCTCATTTGTATTCTGGCCTTACTTTCGCCAGCGGAGATTTCGTCCCTTCTAAGTCGCAGAAAGACGCCAATGACGGTATTAATATCCTCACGTGTCATCTCGAAAAGACTCTTGATTTTATTCCCGCTTTTCCGTTCCGCGTTTACACAAATCAAGACGTACTCCGGGGTAATTTCCTTGATCTCTCCTTTATTAGTTTTTACCCGTGGGCCGATACGCTTAATCAGCATGGCAACCACTTTGGAAGCCGCCTGATCGGGCCCCTCCGACTTAACTGACACGATATCCTCATCTGAAAACAATGTCCCGTCTTTCACCACTTCGATTTCAGTATCCTTTTGTCCAGGCCAGACCTCGAGGTCCGCCAATTCCTGCTTCACTTTAGCGATGACGGAATTGTACTCACCAAGCTCCTCATTCCCTTTTTTCTGCGCTCGTTTCTTTTCATAGTTCACGACCGTTGTCCAGTTTTCAAGAATCGCCGGATCATCGACCTTGATGTGCTGATTAGGATTTTTTGGATCGGGCATGAACAACGACTCGTCATCGATCAACTTGATGCCCTGTTCCATCAAGCCTTCGGTGTATTCATGGATATTCTTCGCAGAGGGAGTGTAGTGACCACTGTCTCCGGTAATTTTTCGGACGATGCCATTTTCGACGACACGGCTCCCAGCGCCGATGACCGCGGTCCCTTCGGTCGCATAGGAGTGGTGTCCAGTTTTTCCGTCGAACTTGTGTGAAGTGCCTTCGTCGAGCCTCGACGTATACATATGTTCGCCATCTATTTTAACGCCTTTATGGTCGACTAAGTGCCCCTCTCTGTCCATGTAATCTGAGGATTCCTCTTGCATCTCCTTGTTTTCGTAATGGTACGTGGACTCTCTTTTATAGCGTTCAAGCATTTCTTTGCCTTCGAACTCTCGAAGATCTTCATCGCCGTATTTTTTGGTCCCCTTTTCCTCTTGATACCGCAACGACAGCAATTCAGTGGCCTTTTCATTTGCCTCTAGCAGTTTCGCTTCCGCAGCCTCGACACCCTTTTCAAGAAGGAGTTCTTCTGCGCTCACGAGCATCAACTCCATTTGCTTTTTCTTTTCATCAAACTCGTGCCGGAGTTCTTTAAGAAGATGCTTGGGATCTAGACTCTTTACCTTCTCAAAGCGGTTCGAGAGTGGTTTTGCCAATTCCTCGAAACTGATCTTTCGAGGTTGCTCGGCGGTTTGATCCTTCGGAGGATCCAACAAAGACTGATCGATCAAGATCTGAAATTGGTTGATGAGTTGCTTGACAAAGCTCCGTGCTCGCTCTTGTCCTGGGTCAGTTGTCGGACCGTTGGTCATATTGGTAATCCTGGGCAGTGTTGGCTAATTGGAATGCGCAGTGCGGCTTTATCCCGCCAAACTGCGATCAATGTCCGTAAGTGATGAAAGGAGTCTTCCCGCAATGTCGATTTCAATGCCCATCTCCACCTTGGCTTGACCAAGCAGTTGGAGTCGAGGGTCCGTAGGAAATGACTGCAAAGCTTGGCGAACTACGAGTACAAGAGACTGCAAAACACTTTCGTCGCTACCCTCAGAAGAACCGTTCATCAAAGCCGTATCGACTTTGGACCACATGGAACTTAGGCCTTGAGAGACTCCCCGACCGATAATTTTCGCATCGATAGTGGGAAGTTGTACGCTGATCGCTTTTTCTAACTTAACTATTTGTTCTTCCACTTCAGATTGCGCTTTTTGCCACTGAGTGCGAACTGCAAGAATTCGCTGCCCTATACCAACCACGTTTCCAGAGATTTCGTCGAGCTGCGATTCCACGCTTTCACTCGGTTGAAGCTCAATTTCCTGCTGCACTTGGTCTTCAAGATCCGATGGTTCAAGTTCACGTTGAGGTAATTCCAACGGGGATTCTTGATCTTGTTTCAAGTCCTCTTCTTGCAGCTGAAGCTCAGGTAATTCTGTCGTTGGAGCGTTCTTTTCCTGCGTTTTTTCTGTAGATGTCGCAATGGCGTTCTGAACCGCCAGCGATAATTTATCAATAACTAGAATCGCTTTTGCAAAGTCTCCGAGCTTGACCTGCTCAACGATAACGGACATGACTGTGCGGAACTTGTTCGTGTCCCCGAACGATTCTTTCATCGCTTTATCGAACTGCGGCCGCAGCGCAGCAAGTTTGCGATCGTACTCATCGCGAAGGGCACTCAGTGGGTCAATTTGCGTCTGATTAGGCAGGCTATTCGGCATCCCCGTCGAGAATGCCAATGACTTGAGCAATTTCCCAACGTCCAGAATCCCCTGCCTTGCAACTTGCAAATCACCGGCTTCCAACTGTTTCTTAATCGCTGCGACGGGAGTTAGCAACTCCACCTTTTTCTCCGGAAATTTCGCCACGGCTTCCTTGAGTTGAGGCACCAATTTGCCGATCGCTTCCTCAAGCTTCTTCTTGAGCCCATCGCTGTTGTTCGCTTGTTCCGGGGATTGTGATGGACTTGATGGAGGAGCTATCGGAACAGACGATTCCCCAATTGGCGCGCCACTCGCAAGTTCTTTCAAGCGAGATGCAAGGTCATTGATCTTCTGCTCGGCAACATGGAATTCTCCCTCCTGCAGCAGCACGCGGATGTTTGATGTCGATTGTTTGATTTCCCCTTCGGTCTCTGGTCTCGTGCTCAAGACTTGACTGACGAACTCCCCTAAAGCGATAAACCTCGCGATCAACGGGTGAGATAAATCCTCTTCGTCGAATGGAATCTCTGGCAGGGTCGCAACAATAGCAATGGTCGGCTTGCACTTGAAGTCCGCCTTCTCCTCCAAAAAGTCCTTGAGGATTTTGTCTTTCACCGGCTCGGCTGTGTATCCGTCAGCCATCGATAGATTGAAGACCAGCTCCATCCCCTTGCCCGTGATGACGCCGAAGTAGCCTTCGCCCTTGTAACCGGACTTTTTGGCTTCGTTCAGCTCATTCTTTTTGACAGGCTTCTTTTTGACAGCTAGGTATTTGACCTTGTTTCCCTTACAAACCAGCAAGAAGCTTCTGGGCTGCCCTTTTTTTGCCTGGTCCAAAAACTTTTGAGTGTTTTCGCCCAAAGGTGGAAGTGAATCGTCGTCATCTTCGATCGCCATGATAAATCCCTGCTTTCTAAAGAATCCCTTCCCGTTCTTGCCTGTTTTTACCGTCTTTCCGGCGGCCCCCCAAATAAGTAAACCCAATTTCGATCAGACGTAACAAGACTTGGCAGAATGTCTGATGTCCCCCTTGGGATGAAAGGTTGCTTAACTCCAAAAGCTGCACATCCCCGAGTTTCTTAGCAGTCCAGGCCGAGGCTCCTCCCGCAACGATGAGGTGTACCGCTCGGCAAAGGTGTGCAAGAAATGACTATGGAATCAGGTCAACGATCACCCAACATCACAAATCCGCGTATGGGTTGTCCTCCTCCGACACGTCCCCAAGCAGTTTTTCAAAGTCTTCTTCGGTGCTTGGTTCTGCTGCCGAAGTTACAGGAACATCCAGGGCTGGCGAGAATAATCCGAAATCATCCGCGAGTTTTGGCAGTCGTAAGGGCAAATCCTTAACTTGAAACTCCTGACCTGCAGGTTCGTCTGGCGCGGTTGGAGTCGCTTCGGCAGGAAGCTCATCACCGTTTAGTTCCTCGTAAACATCGCTAGGCAGGCCAAGGAAAGCATAGTAGTAAAGATCGTCGGGAACTAAGCTGAGCGGGCCAAGACTATCCACATCCTGCAATGTCTTGGAAAGGAATTCCTCTCCTCGCGAAATCAACCAAGCACGAAATCCATCGATATCGAGCGGATCGCATTTATCGCCATAGATGATGGCCGCAGCAGCTATGACGTCCCAATGAAACGTTCGGTTGAATTGCTGTGACAAATGGGTATGGAAACTGGCTACTTCGGACGGTTCTAGCTCCAACAAGGATTCTTCCATCCGAACGAGAAAGTCGTCTTTTTCATCGGGCGAGTCGACGACCGCCAGTCGTACATCATCAATCATTTTCCAAAACTGCGCGAGTTGCATTTGATTACTCTTTTTTTGTGGTTAGCCAGAGGGACAATTTTTGAGTTAGGCTGCAATCGACTTGTATTCTTCGAGGGTCGAAGTAGCAGTTCGTACCTCTTCTTCGAGTGATGCGCGACACTTTGCAGCGTCCGCAATCAACGAACGAACGACATCAGAAGCCATCACGTTTGCGTTTCGTGGATCTTTTTCCGCGGTATTGATCGCTCGTGCTGCTTTTCGCACCGCAAATTCCAGAGCATGTTTATAAAATTCGACGTGCGGTATCAACTTAGGCGATTCGCGAGTCAAACGGGCAAGTTTCTCTGCAAGCGCTCCGCCGGGACCTGTGGTGAGGATCTCGGAAAGCACTTTTTCTGGCGTTTGACCTTCTGGACTACCAAAGGCTGAGATGGCATTCGCGACCTCCTTTACCGATTGATTTCCAGCTTGGATTGTGCCTTCAAGTACAGACTTCTGGGACTTTATGACTGATTGCTGCATTTGAATTTTTTCATTGGCTTCCAGGAGGGTTCTATTCGCAATGGAGGCCAATTGATTTAGGTAATCTTGAAACTGTTGGAAGGGTTGATTTTGAACGTTCTTGGGTTTGAAATTGCGTAACGTCACTTCCAGCGCGCCTAAGGCATCAACGTATTTTTTCCACAGATCAATGCATGGAGCCAATTGCGAGGGTCGGAAGATCTTAGTGATGTCGTTTTTCTTTGTTTCCTCTGAAAGTCGCTCAACATCATTGATCGCCGCATCGATCGCACTCGTCTTTTCGACGCTCCATTTTTGATCTGCCGGATTCTCCTCACTTGCTGCAGCTTCTTTGTTCTTGACCCAAATCGTTAGTGTAAGTGGGTCGCCGATGTCCGGGGCAAAACGGCTCACCACTCCTTCCACTTTGATGTCGTCTGAGAACTTGGCTTCTAGAAACATCACAACTTTTTCAGCGCTAGAAGCTTCCTGCGCCAAGACCATATCATTCAGTCCAACTTGACGCAAAGTCTCGCGAGCGATCGGATCGTCCATCTCGATCGCCCCGTAAGCGATGCAATATTTGGCGAGCGTTGGATTTGCCCGAAAGGTCTTCATAACGTGTTGGCGGTCTTTGGGATTGGACAACGCTTTTTTGTACATTTCCCAAGCTTGCTTCGTCTTCTTTTCCTCGAATTTCTTCTTCAGCAGATCTTTGGCCTTTTTGAATAAATCGAGTCCAGAACTAACTGCACGTCCTGCGACGCCAGCGACTGCGCCCGTACCCATAGCACCGGAAGATAGATCCCCTGCTGCGGCGACCGTCAGGGCCACAGCTTGACCAAGGGCGATCGCAGCCTCCATGGTGTCGTTGGTGAGATGCCGTTTCAGTTCATCCACTTGCGCCAACAAGGCCGGTGCTTGAGGACTGGTCGCTTTTCTTGCATCGTCGACCAACGAAGAGAATGTGATTAAGTCATGACTACGTTCAGCGGCGGCAACCACGTTCATCGCAAACGCTTTGGCCTTCAAGGCGCCTCCGAGTTGTGGAATAAAGGTTGTAATAACCGCTCCAGCAGCATCAAAAATCAAATTGAACATCTGAAGTGTGGCCCGATCTTTTTCGATTTGAGCGATCAAGGAATCGATAGAATACAGATCCTCCAGCATCACGGAGTCTCCGTCGTCCGTTCCCAAGCTCATTCCGAATGCTATTCCCAAGCGTTTATTGAAGGCCTGGTTCTCCTCCATCAATTCCTGATTTGCACCTTCAGCTCCCATTGCAACTGCCTTCGCTTCCACCTTGCTTTCAAATCCTTTGGATAGTTCCCCTCCTTCTTCAAAGACCCCATCGAAAAGAGTATCAAAGCCTTCAAGATTCTTGCTTTGCTCTTCCTTCATTTTGTCGATTTCAGCTTTGGCTTTCTTGTACTTCTCGGACTCTTCTCCACCTTCTTCCGATGCCTTCAGTTTTTCGAGCCCATCCTCAGCCTCTTTGACTTGTTTTTTGTATAGTCCGTTATCGACCGCTGCTTGAAAGGCTTCTTTCAGAGTTTCCTGGGCCATCCCTTTGATTTGACTTTTGACCGCAGCCATATCGACTGGTTCTTGACTCAACAAGTACGCGAGTTTGCCACCTTTCATCACAACCTTTAGCCCTTTGGTTACGTGCTTGGCTGCTTCCTCAAGTTTCTCATTTCCTGTGGCGTCAGAAATACACCCCAGAGCTGCCCCAACTGCTTCGGCCAAAAGGTCAAAGCCATCGTCGTATTCACGGGAAGCAAGTTTGTTGGCAAACAAGCCAAGATTGGCGCATCCGTTGAAGGCACCTTTAGCAACTTTTCCAATTTTCTTTCCGTTTTCGCCCCCAACCGAAGCCTCAACGATGTCACCAATCAAATCTCCGATGCTCGAAGCAGCGTCCTTGTAGTTGGTCTTTTTCTCCATCAATGCGGTGGTTGTCTTGATACCGCCTTGGGCGCATTTAGTAACAAGGTTGAGGATTTCTTGTACGTTACCTTGTCCACCGACAAGAGACAAAACGAGGTCAGCAACACCTGCACCGATTCCCAGGATCTCCGAAATATCTCCGAGATGGTCTCGCACATTCTTGGTACTATCTACCTCCTTGCGAGCTTCTGTCTCCAACCGCTTGTTGTACAGAGCGCTCGCTCCTTTGAACAACTGGAGCACGCGACTGAACTCCTCCGGGCATTGATCCTCGGATATCAACCCTTCGCGAACCAGCGGCGTCCACATCTCGTTCATTAGCTCTTGAGGTGTGAATTCGTACTCCTCGTTGTTCTTGAGCCGCTGCGTCAAAAGTTCCAATTGGGTGATGACCGCGTCAAGCGCCTTCTTTTGTTCGGGAGATGGTCCCGTAATTACTCTTCCTTTGTAGTGTTCCGTATCGAAGGCTTTTTCGGATTTCTTGTTCTTGGTGCTGACCTTCTTGCTTGAGTACAGTATTTCCTTTCCAGACACTTCCATGCGTTTTTTGACCACGACCTCATAGTCGGTGGAATTCCGAATCTCTTCCTTTTGCAACTCAATTAAATTGCGAAGATCGTTTAGAGCCTTCTCTCGCTTCTTCGATTCTTTGTCAAACTCCGTAGAGTTGTCGGCGACCGAAGGAACACCAAATTGAGCCAGAATCTGACGCTTTTCCATGATTTCAAGGGAGTACATCCCTTCTGGATCTTCCCCATCCTTGAACTCGCCTACCTCGAGTTCGATGGCTGCAAGATCTAGAGCATTACCGTCCGAGTCTTTGGGGACAAGCCCGGTTTCGTCGCTATACAGTTCCTTGCCGCCAATCACGCGACCCAGCCAAGCCTTTTGGCTTTCGTCCAGTTGCTTGGTCTTTTCCTTTGGAGCTTGTGTACCGGTCGACATGGTATTCACCTAAATGGGGTTTGGATAAGAGCTATTCGAAGTGATGCAGAGTAAGCGGAGCCAATCGTTAGCCAACTCCACGTTGAACATTGAGGTCGATGTCGTTGATCGCCCGCATCAAGTCCAATGCATTGACGGTTCCGTTGTCTTTTCTCCACGGATTGCTCTGGAACATGACCGTCTGATACATTGGGTGCTTCTGTAACAGTCGTTGGTAGTTTCGGACTTTTGCCAGTGCTTGTTCGCGATACTTTTTCTTATTTGCTTCATCCTTATCGCGATCTTCCTTTTTGGGCGGTACCGCGCCTTGGAGCACAAGCAATTCTCGTTGAAAAGCTCCTGGGTCGAGCGCGGATTTGATGGGTACGGCCACCTTGGTGTCGAACTTCGTACGAATCGCACCACTTTGACTTATGTTTAGCTCTTCCTCTGCTGATTTGCAGGATGCAAAAATGGCGTCTCCAAGCCCGCCAATGGAATTGTTGAGCGTCGTGATTGCATTTCCCCAACGCATATTGAGCTCTTTTAAGTGCTCTTGTCCTCTACCGGTAACTTGGCTTCCAATCGGGTTATCCGCAAGCAATCTCATCAAACGACAAACTAGATCCATCCTCTTGGCCGCATCACCATACGTCTTTTTCTTTAAGGACTTTTCCGCCTGCTTAAATAGATCAATATATCTAGAAAACTCTTGCTGATCGACATTTGGCGAAGACATGGCCTTTTTCTTCGCCTCCTCAAATGCTTTTTTAGAAAGGTCGTATTGGGCTTTCAACTTTAGGTTCTGCTCCATTTGTTGTCGTTTGATTTCTTCGGCGTTGGCATTGTCTGCTACAAACCTTTGAACATCACCGCCTGCGATATCCTCGAGCGCCCAGGTGATCTCCTCGTTGATGTTGTCCAACTGTTTTATCACTTGATCGTATCGATCCTTCGAATCCGCGGTGATCAAGTTCCCTTGTGCTTCGTTCACCTTGCCCATCAGAGGAAGATTAGCACCGAGCACTACTTCCTTTCCGCCGGTTGCTTTTTGGATTGCATTGCAAAGATCTTTGTAGATGCGATTTCGAAGGGACTTGATCTTTTCCTCACAAATCTTTCTCGCTTTGACCAGCGATTCAAAAACACCAAGTACGTTCGTCTCAACTTCAGCCTTTAACTCCCGATAGCGCGCCGTCCATTTATCCTTTTTCGTTGCCATCGATCCGGCACCGTCGTTTCGAAGATCGGCTAGCGCAAGAACGAGAACACCTCCCTTGCCGGCATACCGTTCCGACCAAGCTGACAAAACACTCTTCACATCCTTGCCCTTGACTTTTTTGATCAATTCGTCAAACAATTCCTTCAACGCGTTGTAGGTCATCACGTCGTCCTGAGGAATCAATACTCCAAGAGATGTGTCCTTCACGACATTCTTGCATTGACCTTGCAATTCCAGGACTCTGGCTGTTTTTTCCAGAAGCGCAGTCTTGTTGTCCGTCTTCAAAATCGATTCGATTTGCTCGACTTCTAAGTTTGCAGCGGCATGCCAGGTCTCTTCGCGAACCGTTGTCAGCCGAGCAGCCACCAACCATTTCTTTAATACGTTGAGTTGCGTTATCAATTCAGTTCTTGCGGTCTCAATCTCTAACGCAGAATTATTGGTCGCCTGCTCCGCTTCTTGAATCACCGTTTCCAGCCCGGTTTTTAGCAAGACGTGATTCTTCATAACATCGTCAAATACGATTGTTTCTCCGCCTGCTAAGTCTTTCTCTCGCCGTTCAATCCAATTTTTAGCACCGGTTATTTTTTCATTCCAAGCGGCTATTTTGGATGGATCTCCCACCGGGTCAAATCGCAGACCTGCATATCCCTGAACGCTCGAAGTAGCATGGGCTGCCGAGTTTTTCATGTCCAAGACAAACGGTTTAATATCCTTTTTTGACGCCATTTCATCGGTCAGTTCTTGCAGCTTCACTGGATCCGCTAGATCGGAGATCTTCTTTTCGATGTCCGAGATGGCAAGCTTCAATTCGGAAAGAAGCGTGTCGATCGTCTGGATGGATGGGACCTCGTTCTTCGCGAATGGATCCAAAACTAGTTCTTGTTTGAATCGCGCGCGCGCGTAGAAAATCAGGTCTGGAAATCCGCAAGCAAACTTCTGAGCGTCTCCAGTTACCTTATTGGCCAGAATCGTAACCCGGGATGCTTCCTTTCCAAGTTCTGAATCTTTGGACAGGAAATGGGACTCAGCGGCCACGTATTGTTTTGCTTGCTCCTCGGCTAAATTGAATGCGTTGACCGCGCCTACAAAATCTCGGTCATTGTCACCAATCGCGACTGCGTCGGCGATCTTCTGCAAGCCAACGATTTGATACTGTTTCAACGTAAGCTTTTCCAGACTCGCCTTGATCTCCACGTAGGACTTCGTTTTGATCTTTTCCCAAACAAAAAACATCCCCTCCGCATTTTTAAGCCTATTGGTAAGTTCCTGAACGAGATTGGAATTCACATTTTGTCCTGCCAGCTTCCAGTTCCTCACGAGCCCAGATTGCTCACCGAGTGAAAACCGATCTAGGAAACCTGGTGAAGAAGGATTTCCCGAAACGAGCTCCTTTGGTGGTAATATTGTCTCTGCACGTTGCATCAACGTCTGCGCTTGCTTCTGCGATGATTGGAAGGCTGATTTCCCTTCTACAAACTCCTTTTGCGTTGCTTGCCATGCTAGGATGGTTTGTTGAATTTGGTTCAACTCAAATTGCGCTTCCGCCAAAGTATCGATCTTAAGCCAATTCAATTGGGACAAAACCTCGAAAGCTCCGTTGATGTCGCTGGCTGTTTTCGTATCGTAGTTCTTTGCAAAGAACTCAGAAATTTTCCGAAGCCTTACCAGCTCTTTCCCGAAACTCTCCCGAGTCTTTACGATTTGCTTTCCATCCGGTTTGGATTTGATCTCGTCTCGAATTCCTTTTTGACGCAGTTTCTCGTCGTCAACAACCTTTTGGGACCTCTTTTGCAGGGATTCAAGATTTGCGATGGAATCCTTGATCTCCTGCTCCTTCTTATCCATGTTCTTCTTGGCGTTCGCTTCTTCGCTGCTTAAGAACTTAGCTTTCTTTTTCAAGGTCTCAAATTCGCGGAATTGCGCCCTGAGGATTTCAAGTTCGTACGCAGCTTGCTTGAACTCCTTTTCAAAGCCTTCAAGCTTCTCCTCGAGACCTACACCGTAGGCTGCGATACCGTTTAGCTTTTCCAGCTGCTTGGATATGCCCCCTACCGCTTGCTCCATACGCTTGGCTTCGCCAGCAAGCCCCAAGCCAAGGATCTTTCGGCATTCATCGCACCAGGTTTTAGCTGTATCCAGTGAACCTTTTTCGACGAAGTCTTCCTTCGAATTGATTTCACGATCCTTGATCGAACCAGTTGACATCGTATCCCTCGCACTACTCTAAATTAGAATTGTAAGTGTTCTTGTTATTAAACGAATGTCACGCGAGTGTCCCTTCGACCCTCTGCTATGAAGTTGATTATCCTGCAAGTCTGGTTTCAATGTCATTCAGTGCCGACAAAAGTGTCTCGCTCACTTTCAAATCGGCTCCAAGTTGTGACTTAGCTTGTCCTAAGTGAACAAGCAAAGGATCCGAGTTGATCTTCGAACGATAGGATTGAATTGCTTTTAACGCCTGCTCGATTGGCGTTATGTTTTCGGAGCTAGCCGATTGCGCATTGAGAATAGCATTATTGAGTTCATCAACAAAATCATCCAAGTGTCTCGTAATAGCCGAGATGACTTCTTTTGGATCAGGATCGCTTGATTCCAATGGACCTGCAAGCTTCTCGATCTCAGCGTACGAAGCGCGAATTGCTTCTTGCCATCGACTTTGCAAAAACTTCTTACGATCTGCTACGACGTTTTCGGGAATGACATCCGTCTCTTTGGCTCCCGCTGCGAACGCTTGATCGACAGCCTGTGTCAATCGATCAATCACTTTGATCGCCTTCTCAAAACCTGCGTTGTCACCAGCCGCGGCGAGCTCCACCGCCATGGCCATGGCGGCGCGGAATTTGCTGGTGTCCCCCAGCATCTCTTTCAGCGCTTGATCGTATCGCGGTTGCAGAGCCGAAAGCTTGGCCTGGTAGGAAGCGCCAAGATCGTTTTCAGACGGCTGCGGCTTACTTGATCCAGCCGTAATGGCTTGATCCACAGCTAACGCCAATTTATCGATCGCCTTGATTGCGTTTCCATAAACGCCTGCTTCGGCTTGCTCTATGGCGTAGGTCATGACCGTGCGGAACTTGCTGGTATCGCCAAGCATGTCCTTTAGGGCTTGCATATAACTCGGCTGTAGAGCTGCGAGCTTGCGCTCGTATTCAACGCGAAGCGGATCCTCAGATTGCGGCTGCGTGTCGCCGCCACCTGGAGCAGTCCCCTGAGCCATCACTGACTTAAGAAGCTGTCCGACCGCCAAGATGCCTTGCTTTGCTTCTTGCAATTCGCCAGCATCCATCTGCTTCTTAATCTGCGCTACCGGCGTGAGCAACTCTACCTTCTTTTCTGGATAGGTCACCACCGCTTGTTTCAATTGAGGTACCAGTTTGTTCAACGCCTCCTGCAGCTTCTGCTTGAGCGCATCGTTGTCGACGACTGGCGGATTCGGT
>JANMHA010000242.1:0-29597 GCA_031374925.1 Pirellula sp.
ATATATATATATATATATATATATATATATAAGGCGGTCTAGCCGGCAGCGGTGTGCGGCGGTTAATGGGCCGTTACGTAGTACGCCAAAACAAGGTTGAGGGGAGGCAAGCTCCCGCTCAACCTAGGTGAATTGTTGGAGAAAATGCTTCACAGCGTTGCCAAGGGAGGGTGACTTCTTCATATCGCGCCACTCCGGCGCCGCACGACCCAACTGGTAATCCAGGCACCTAGGATCGCGAGCATCACGATCGGTCGGTCCCAAATCGTTGTGCGAATGATAAGTGGCGGGCGGTTTTGGTACAGCCGTTGCTCAAACCGATCGACGACCGTTCCAACTTGATCCAGCCTCAGTGCCTCACCGCCACTGATCATCGCGATACGCTTCATCAAATCAGGTCGCGAGTCTGCCTCCAGCTTTTCAAACCAAGGGTCCCGGACCTCAATGGCCGTATCTCCCAAGACTTCCTCCTTGTCCCCTTGAACGACAGTCGCGGTAAAATAACCGACGTCCAACGTCCCTAGCTCCAATCGAAACATTTCTGGCTGCTCCGTCGGAATAGGGACAACCCTTTTCGGCAGCGAGTTTTCATCCCGATACAAGAGTACCGCCAAATTCAACTTGCCATTCGCATCTAGAAATCGTGCTCGATCTCGGACCAATAGAGTTGCCGTTACTCTATCACCTGTCAAGAACGTGGCTCGATCCGGTCGAATTGCTACACTTTGACCCGGCATCAAATCCTGTTGGGAGATAATCCATTGCACCAGCGACTGCCACAACGTCGCATAAATTTTTTCCTTGTCTGCGTACTGGGGCGCGAGGAACGCCCAACGCCACATTCCAGCCCCCTCAACCACAATCGTCTGACCGCTGCCGACGGGTTGATACGTAACAACTGGGATGTTTTTTCCTGCGCCGTCGGAAATACTCTGCAACAAGACTTGAGGTAGCCCTGAACGGGTCGTCGGCTTGTTGGCGGTCGAAAGGGATGGCAATTGCGACAATGGATCCCCCTCTATGGTCAATGAATCAAAGACCGCAGAGTCGAATCCATACTGGCTGATCTTGGTTCGAAAGCGAGCTTCGGCTTGTTCGCTCCATTGAATCGGCAGCAAAGCGTTGAGCTTGGCATTTCCTAGTCGAACTGGTTCGCCTCGCGAGCATACCAAACAGCCACCCTTGGTATTGATCCACTCCATCAGGTTTTGAAGTCCTCGATCCGACAAGAAGACCTCTGCATCGCGTCCAAGGATTACCACACGATATTGTTCCAGCGTCGCCATGTCTTCCAGAGGAGACTCCAACTGATCCAGGATCATCCAATCGGTAGCGACATTTTCGACCGCGGCCCGAATATCGATTTCAGGTTCCTCCGCCAACTCGGACTTCTTCTCCGCTTTCTTCAATTCCGATCGCGGGTACTTTTTTCGCAGGAAACGTTTATCGCTAACTCGAATCAAACTAGTCAATTGCATTGTTGGATTCGTACCAAGATTGGCCGCTAAGAACTTGCTGTCCCAATAAGGCTTGCCTTCCAGTAGAATTGCTCCAATGGGCTCATCCAAACGTTGGACGATCACGGATGTCTGGTTGTCTAGATCCGTAGCTTCGCCCGCAATCGGTGTTGCTACGATGCGAAACCGGGTCAATCGTTGCTGTGGTGGGCGGTCCATCACGAATCGGACTTCTAGATTGGGTGCTTTTCCAAGTCGGACCGTGCGTGACTGAAGGATTTCGTTGCCTTGCATCAAAGCGATCTGTGTCGACTCTCCCTCTAAACCCGAATGGCCAACCTTGACCTTGATGGAAAGCGGGTGGTCTGCGAAGGCGATCATCCTTGGATTGCGGGCCGCCAGCGACAGGTTTTGTGCCCCAACGTCTTTTCCAAGTGTGACGGTGTATATCGGTATGTCCAACGACTTGGCTTCGTAGGCGGCTGCAAGAACGGAATCCACATTTCCAACATTGTGAGCCCCGTCACTGATCAAGACGATGGCTTGGCCTGATTCGGTGTTGTTGCGGATTCCCTCTCGCAAGACGGCGCTCAAATCGCTGCGATGGCCACGTTGGGGTTCTGAATCCGAGGCGATATTCGGTTTCGCGTTGGGATCCGTCACAATCAACGGATGCACGTCGGAATCGAACGCACTCTTGCGAACATCGACCGAATCCGTGCTCTCGCCGATTTGCTGTGCCGCGGTGAGCGCGGTTTGATGGCGAGTCTGATTTGGGCGATCATCGACGTCCGAAATGTCCATACTCATCGTTTGGTCCACGAAAACCGAAACCAAGGGTTTCCCCGGTGTTGGCGGAATCTCTTCGACCCAAGTTGGATTGAGGGCTATGAGCAATGGTCCGACCACACTAAGTCCAAGCAAGACCGTCAAAAGGGAGCGACGGAGGTTGCTGAGAGAATGGTCGCGGCGAAACCAGTAAGCAATCAACGCGGTAGCGCAGACAAAAACCAAAACCCACCAAAGGGAGATTGGTATCCGAGGCTCGAAGTTCCAAAATGCTAACATCATGCGGAAAACCATCGTAGCGTGACTATCTCACTGGCCAATCCAAGGATGCAAGCCACAATCAGCCAATTCCACCACTGGTCTGATTTCTGGTCGGGTGTCTTGACATCTCGAAAGGCAACGGTGCGAGTGCCTGCCAAACGCCCCCGCAGAACCTCGGCAGATAGCGTTTTGGGATCGGACTCAACCGCTGGAGCGGAGATGGCGGTCGCAAAAGCCGTTTCTCGTTTATTGAGAAGTTCGTAGATGCCGGGGCCAACTGGATCAGGCCAAGCCCAAAGAAAGCTGTTTTGGGCGGCATTCCATTCCCACTGACCGAAACTGTCTGCAGGGGCGGAGCGTTTGTCGGCGGCCTCCGCTACCAAGTTGGTTGTCTCAGGGATACTGCTAGACAGTTGCCTAATAAGAGGTTCACCACCAAACGATTCGGGGGTAGTGTTGCGATTGGTAAATGCTGCATTGATCAGTTCGTTGAACACGGGGAAGAAGCTGGGTTGCGAACACCAGTTGCTTTCATCGAGATCCGCATTGAGTACAGCAACAGTACCCGCATCGCAGCTGGTCAGAAACAACAGGGTGGACGAATCGCTTAGTTCTGCGAGCACTTGATCGCGCAAGCCTGTGTCCAGCGATCGCGAGGCTAGCCCGCCACCGATCCGGACTGTCTGCATGGCTGCGCTGGCTTGTTCGCCAAAGATATCAAAGGGGGGTTGCCGATTGCGAACTTCTCTTACAAACAGGTCCTTTCTCTTTAGATCATTGTCGGGCGGGACAAGTTGCACCGGGGGCTGGTAACCACTCCCCATCGCCGTTGCAAACATGTCCAAATTGACTGCGTCCACGAGCCCACTTGCAACATAAAGCAACCCCTTGCCCCGTCGAACTCGAGCAGAGATCACATCGATAACCGAGCGATCGAGCGCACCGCATTGATGGATCAGGAAAATGTCAGCATTGTTCCAGTTGTCCAAATTAGCATTGTCCGGATCGACGGATAGGATACGTCCTGATTGGATGTTGGTTTTGTCATTGGATCGTGCGGTTCCGGCAATGACCTCCAGCGCCTGGCGAAGAAAGAAAGCACTGTTGACTTCCTTCTTATTAGCCTTATTAGTTGATTTTGTTATCACTACAACCTTTGCTGGCTGCTCGATACGAAATGAGATCGGTCGGGTATCGTCGGCGGGGATAGTATCGTTGTTGTCTTGCAACTCAATCCAGCCTGTCACCCATTGTGGTTGGGTGAATTTCATGGACGCCGTAAGTGTGCTCACACTTTGAGCGTTCACTCGGCCACGAACGGCAGTCTTTACGTCTCCCAAATCGACGATGGCTCGAATTTCTGCATCTTGATCCGAGTAATTGGCGACATCAAATTCTAGAATTATTTCGGAATCGACAATCGCGCGTCCCGACAGTCGAAAACCAGTAATGGCAATATTGGAGCTGGCGTCTGGGGCCACCGACTCCAACTGAATTTTGGTGGCGGTCGGAATCGAATCAAGGTAAAGATTGCTCCAATTCGATCTTTGGAAATCGCTGATCAGGATCAGCTCCGTTTTCGTTCCAGTCGCTTCCGAAAGCATGGAGCCGATTAGGTTCATGGCAGATTTGACATCAGCCTTTTCGCATCGAGGGATCGCCGATTTGACAGCTTCTCGCACAATGGCAAGGTTGGGAGAAACCGACTTGAAAACCGGCCGCGCTTTGGCACCGACCAGTACCACATTTGCTTGAAGGTTGGGCGAGTAATCCAAGTATTTCAAGGCAAGTGTTTGGGCCTGCGCGATCGCGGTCGTCCCAGCGGTTTTTGCCGACATGCTCTGGCTGACATCGATCACAATCACGCGGGCTGTCGCATCGTCCGGCATGGCTTCGATTGCTTGCGAGTTGCTGAGCCAAGGGCGTGCAAGGGCCATTGCCAGAAGTCCCACGGCCAACATTCGCAAAAGCAACACAATCAGATCTCGCAGTCGACTACGCGAGCGTTTCTCTTCGATGACTTCACGCAAGAACCGAATCGTAGCGAGCGGATAAGTGACAGGCCGAGGCTTAGTCAAAAAGTGCACAGCCACAGGAATTGCCAAGGCGCCAGCACCAATTCCAAGAGCCCACAAGTGCAGAAAGTTCATTGGTGTGCGGGGATGGTAAAGGTTGCTAGTATCGTTGAAGTACTGGGTGGTCGGCCAAACTCAATCATACCATCAGCGAGTGGTCCATTGACAGGTAGCTGAATTCTCACGAATTAATTTGAATTCACCGCCATTTGGAGTGCGGAAATTCATTTCCGCTTTAAGATACATGCGGCAAATTTGGAGTGCGGAAATTCAATTCCGCTTTCGATTTTATGCGGCAAATACCACTTGGAATGTTCGAATGGCCCACAATACGATAGTCATGCGCTGCAAACAACCTTGAGACATCGCAGAATAACGAGCAATTTAAAAGCTCCGATGAATCGGAGCACTCCAAATTGGTTGGCTTTCCCCGACAATCGCCGTTTTTGGAGCGATTTTTTGGCCTCGGCTTGGCCGGTGTTGGCCCTTTCGCTGCTGATTGGTTTATTCCTGGCCATTGCCGTCGTTTCGATACGATGGAGGATTGTCTCCTCGGCTTGGCGCGAATACGAATTGACTGTCGCAAAGTCGGATCTGTTGGCAATCAAGGCGGTTGTCCAAATTGCTGCGTCAACTCGATCGAAAATTGGGGTGAAGCCTTCGAAGCTGACCGAGTTGGATACTCGCTCGCAGAGTGCCATCGAGTCTTTGATCAAAGGGGGTGAGTTGATTTGGACGGAAGCCGCAAATCCGATTTCATTCGAAACTCAAGGCCCTGCGCTGAGCGAGTTAACACACGCATGGAGTGTCGAGCCGGGCGGCTACACTCGGCTTAAGATGACCAGTCGACTGGATGGAGAATTCGCGGATGGGAATGAACTGACGCTGGCTCGCCGATTCTCAGTAAGCGAGTTCGCAAGACTCAATTCCTGGGACTGGATTGGTGCAATTTTGATACCTTGCGGCACGATATTGTGTGGGTTGTGGCTCGCCAAGAGCACGTACCATCGCCAACAGTTTCTAGCGTCGCTTGCCGTGTGGTCGAAGCAACCCATCCTGCCAGCTCTCGTTTTGCCGATGGAGGGGGATGGCGTTGCGAAAGGGATTGCAAGGTACGATCCTAGCGTCGCAAGAATCCTGCAGCGAGCATCCGAGGGCATGCACAACCGACTTGAGTCCATTCAGCAATCCGTGGAGCAATCGTCCCGAGTCATGTCGGCTATGCCGGTAGGAGTTTTGGCATTCGACCAGAATTTCAAGTTGTTGTTCGTCAACCGCGCCGGACGGGAATTGTTGGGATTGGAGGCTTCCTTTCAGTTTGGGCAGAACCTGATCGAGGTCATACGGCACCCGACTGTGGTCAATCTCATTCAAGAGGTTTCGGCCGATCCTCGCATCCAAGAGGCGGAATTGGAAATACCGCTCAGTAAAGCAACCCTAAGACTTCGCGCGCACCCGTTGTCCGATCCAAATCCATCTTCAACCGCAAATGTTTCCAGCGGAGTGCTGTTGACCGTTACCGATGAAACACGGCTTAAGCAACTGGAGAATGCGAGGCGGGATTTTACAGCCAATGTGTCACACGAACTGAAAACACCCCTGTCCGCTATCAAAGCTTATGCCGAAACACTGCTCATGGGAGCTCTCGAGGACGAAAAAGCGAGCCAACGCTTTGTTGAAAGAATTGCCGAGCAGGCTCATCGATTGGACTTGCTCATCCGCGATTTGCTTCATCTCACGAAATTGCAATCACAACCGGACAAGCCGCAGCTCACCAATTTGTCGCTGGATGATGTTCTCAAAACGTGCGTGGAAGAACACCGCACGATAGGTCAAACGAAGTTGATTACGATCGATACTACAGGTGTCGAACCAGGATGCCGCGTGGAAGCCGACTTGGAGTCACTCCGTACTGTGATCGGCAATTTGCTCGGAAATGCAGTGCGATACAATCGCGAGGAAGGTTGGATTAGAGTTTCAACTCGTCGCGAATCGGACCATGTCGTGCTGATCATCGCCGACAATGGAATCGGTATTCCGCCAGAAGATTTGGAACGAATTTTCGAACGGTTTTATCGCGTCGATAAAGCTCGAAGCCAAGACTCGGGTGGCACGGGACTCGGTCTGTCGATCGTCAAACACTTGGTTCAGGGCATGTCGGCTGAGATCCAAGTTTTCAGCATTCTCGGCAAGGGAAGTTCGTTTGAGCTAAGATTGAGGTGTGTCGAGGCGCGGCAAGCGTAATGCGGAGACATGGCGAGCGGCAATTCAAAAACCGTCCATCATAACCCGATACGTAAGTGAGGGACCTGCGGATTTGCCCCTCACTTACGCTTCGGGTTGGGATACGCCAATCTACCGTCGCCTATAAACTGGAAAAAGCAAAGCCATGAGAATTACCGATTCTGAATCAAGTCACTCGAAACCGACAAAGCGGATTTCGCGGCGTCGCATGATGGTTGGTCTGGCTGCGGTCGCCGCCGCTGTCTACACGGACATGAGGTTCATCGAGCCGAACTGGGTCGGCATTGGCCGACATCGCGTGCCAATTTTGCCGATCGGTTCCGATCCAATCCGCATCTTGCAACTGTCCGATTTGCATGCATCCGATGAAAATCCTCTCGACCTTATTGAGAGCGCTGTCGAGATTGGACTGAAACAGAAGCCTGACCTAGTTTGCTTAACGGGTGACTTCATCACGCATCGATGGGACGAGTGGAATGCCTATTCAAGGATTTTGGCGCGTTTATCGAAAGCAGTACCGACCTTCGCGACTACAGGTAATCACGACGGAGGCAGTTGGCTTGTCCAGTACGGAGGCTACGGCAGACCGACCAAGGTGATGGAGATGTTGGAGAAGGCCAACATTCAGGTGCTCATGAATCAACGGCATGAAGTTTCCCTTCCGGGCAAGGTTCGGTTGGATCTCATCGGACTAGGCGACCTCTGGGCTGAGGACTTTCAACCGAACGGACTTCTCCAAACCAAACCGGTGGTACTGCCACGTATCCTGATGTCGCACAATCCTGACACCAAGGACCTAATCGAACATGCCGATTGGGACTTGATGTTATCAGGCCACACCCACGGCGGCCAATTGACGCTACCATGGGGAAGCACTCCATTTGCACCCGTACGGGACAAACGCTACGTCCGTGGACTGCATCAATGGAAAAACCATTGGTTGCACGTTACCAAAGGAGTCGGTTCGATGTGGAAGATGCGATTGAATTGCTTCCCTGAGATCAGCGTGGTGGAACTCACTTCCGTTTGAACAATTAACGACGTCCCAACCTGTTGCGATTTTCCCTTTTGTGAATTCAATCCTCTAACTTACGGTGCCATTCTCCTATGTTTCGCTCACTTTTCGGTTTGCTGTTATTTTTAGAAGTGGTTGGTTACGGATATCTATCTGCCGAGGAACCGATCGTCATTTCGTCCAGCAAAGTTACAGCTCCAAAACAACCGCAAGCGGCTATTTCAGCAGACGGAATAGTCCACGTGGTCTTTGGTGTGGGAGAGGATGTCGTCTATTGTCGTTCCATGGATGAAGGAAAATCGTTTAGCGAACCGAAGGTTGCTTTTCGCGTCCCCAATCTCTCGCTCGGAATGCGAAGAGGACCACGAATTGCCGTTGCGGGAAAAACACTGGTTGTCTCGGGTATTGGCGGCAAGTTAGGGAAAGGCAAAGACGGCGACCTTGTTGCCTGGCGATCGATCGATGGAGGTCAAACTTGGCAAGGCCCAGTTCAAGTCAACGATTCGAACAATTCGGCTCGGGAAGGTCTTCATGCAATGGCGGCAACGTCAACCGGAGAGGCATGGTGCACATGGTTGGATCTGCGCAATCAGCGGACTGAAATCTTCGCATCCAAGTCAACCGATGGCGGCGCAAGTTGGTCGCCAAATCAAATCGTATACCGCTCGCCAGAAAAGAGTGTGTGCGAATGCTGCCATCCTTCGATCGCCATTCACGACGGAATGGTTCACGTTCTGTTTCGGAACTCGATCGCTGGCAATCGCGACATGTTTTTAGCGACCTTTCGAGGGCAAGATGGATCTTCATCCGACGCCAAACGGCTTGGAAATGAGAGCTGGAAATTAGATGCTTGTCCGATGGATGGCGGCATGCTTTCGATCAATCCAACGGGCCTGGTCTCAACCATTTGGCGGCGTGGTCGTTCCATCATCGTAGCGAACGCAGACGGTAGCGACGAACAATTGCTGGGAATCGGTGAACAACCTACGATAGCATCCACGTCCGAAGGCCCAGTTGCCGTTTGGTCCGTGCGCCGCGACGGTGAATTGATGCTTCAAAAACTCTCGGGTGGAGAGCCGCAGTCGATTGCGAAGTTAGCCCGCGACGCGGTTATCGTGTCGGACCCGAAACGCAATAAAATCGCGATCGTTTTGTGGGAAAAGAGTGAAAATGGTCAGTCCAGCATTTTGGCGTCCCGTATCGATCTTACGCGTTAGGCGATCGGCAAGTTGCAGTATCCCAACCCGAAGCGTAAGCGAGGGAAAATATCGCAGGTCCCTCACTTACGTATCGGGTTATGATTGGTAGTTTTCACATCGCCGCTCGCCTCACGGCGCATTCTTCAGGTAAGCACGGGTGGACAATTCATCGCTTGGATTCTAAAAACGCGAGCAAGTCGGCGAAATCGTCTAGGGAAATCTGTTGGTCCAAACCGCTGGGCATCACCGACAGCTTGCTTTCACCTTGCTCCTCGATCTCGGACTTATCGATCCGACAGATTTTGTCCGCTCCACAGAGCAGTTCAATATACGAATCGGTTTGTTTCGAAAGCAAGCCGTTGAAAACCTCGTCGTCGACCGTACGAATACGCACGGGATAAAAACCTTGCGCCATTCGTAGGCTCGGGTAGACAATCGCTTCGACTAGATCTCGCCGGGTTCTAGTTTTTCCGATAGAACTGAGTTCTGGGCCAAGCCTCCCGCCCACGTAACCGATTTGGTGGCAGCTACTGCAAGCGGCTTTTGCATTGCTAAAGACTTGATACCCTTTCTTTGCGTCCCCTTGCGGCAATCGCTTGAGCCATGAATCCAATTCTTCTGCGATGTTTTCTGGCGGTCGAATTGCGGCTTGCATCATAGCGGCCCATTTCTTCTTAACTTCATCCGGTCGCCCATTGACGCTCGCAATGACTTTTTCCACCGCGAGTGTCTTCAGCGCTGGGACAAGGGGCAATTTCTCAACTAGAGCCTGATCGATCTCCGCACTGGAGCATCGGAGCGATGCGTCGATGGCTGTTTGCAAATACAACGATGGGACTTGGTCCAAAACAGCTAACAATGCTCTGGTGGATTCGACACTCAAAAGCGACCTTGAAAGGGCAGCGTCAGCTAGGTTCGCAAAACTACTCTCGGGTGCAGTAAGTTGTTCAATGATGAGTTTGGCGCAGGAATCGCTGATTGGTTCGGAAAGATTGACGCTGGAGGCGAGGGCAGCCATCGCAACTTCAGGCGCGTCAAGGAGACTCCTTTCCGCTCGTGCTCGCAGTGCGTGAGCGATTTCCATTCGGTCTTCATTCGAAAACTTGACATTTCGTAAAGAATTAGCAACTCGCACAAGCGTGCTTTTGGAAGTTACTTTGATCCAGGAAGCGAGCGGAGCGGACCACTGGCCAGGTATCCGATCGGCGGTCGCTTGCTGCAAACAAAGGATGAGCCAATCCTGACGCGGCTCGGATTGCGACGCAGCGCCTTGCATCCAATCACCGACGCGACGGATCAATGCCTCATTCGTTCGACCGATTTGAACGATCTTCGCCGCTGCTGCAAGTTGATCTGCGTCTTCTTTCTCCCACGCGGACTCCAGGAATGGAAGGCAGAGAGACGTGCCTTGAGTTGTTTTGGTCAGGCATTCGATCGCAAGCGTGCGCAGGTCATCGTTCGTGCTAATGAGACTTGGGACGAGCCGCGGCAAGAGAACGTCTGGGATCTTTCCGAGTTGATTCAGTGCATAAACTGTCGCAAAACGTTCGGTATCATCGGTGGACTTCATGGCCATGGCGATCAAGTTTTCGGTGTCACCAATTTCCATCAAGGTGTAGATCCCGGAATGTAGGATCAGGCGGTCTTGTGGAAATCGGACCATGGCGGCCAAGATTGGGGCTACGCATTGGGAATCCCCCACCGCTCCCAGGGATTCGATGGCAGAGCGTACTGTGGCAGGATGGTCGCTTCTAAGAACTTCGATCAATTCATGTGTCGCATATTCCCAGCGATTCAAGCCGACAATGTTGGCGGCAGTTTGCTGTATGCCTGCGTCAGGATCGGCGAGCAACGCAATGATTTGATTTGCCATTTTGCGGTTGTCCTGCGAAGCTGTGATGGCTGTCGCAATTTGCCACATGGCCTCTTTACGAAAACCTGCATCCATTGTCTTGTCGCGTGCGACTCGAATGGCTTGTTCGATCGACGTCAGAAGTGGCTTGGGTTTTGCGTTTTTAAGACTGCCGCTTTTCAAACGGTAGACACCACCCATCGCGACCTTTTGATCACTACCAGAACTTGGGCAGCAAAGGTCGTACCAGCCTCCGGTGTCGAAAACGAGCAAGCTGCCATCGGGCTCCTCCAAGATGTCGACTGGATGAAAATCGACTCGGTCGGCTGAGAGTAGGTCGTGGGATTCTGTCTCAAAGCTCGATCCCTTAGGGATGAGTCGATGCAAGCCGATCTTGTGAAGGTTGAATTGCGAAGTTACCAAGAAGCGGTTTGGTTGGCCGGCTAGTTGGTCTGCTGAAAACCATTTCGTTGACTTTGTGATCGCATCGGATGTTAAGAAACCTACGCTGGCGGGTGCGGCTGGTCCAAGATTGGCAATCGGCTGCAACAGTGGGCCAGTCGTCCAATGCCCGTCGAGGACTTGATGCTGTTTACCGAATAGTCCACCGCGCGGTGCATGTCCGATTCCGTCGCGCAGTCCATTTCCGGGATGATGCATGAACGTGGAGCAAAAGAACCGTTCTCCTTCGGGTGAAAACGTGAGATCCGAGGGGTTGTCCATTCCACCTGTCATAAGGCGTTCGATGGGGCCTCCTTTGGGATGCCGTCGATAGATGTGTGCGGCTTTCGAAGGTGCGCTGGCATCCTTTTCAGGGTTTGCCCGATCGATCAGGGCATGCTTTTGTTCGGCAAATGCACCCTTGGTCCAATAGACCCATCCGTCGGGTCCCATCATGGGCCCATGCAAGTCATTGGCACAACCCGTCAGCGTGCCGGCATCAAACCAGACTTCCCGTGTCTCGAAAAAGCCGTCGCGATCCTTGTCCGAGAGCTTTAGGATTTGCGGAGGGGCGCAAACCAACAAATCTTCGCCAAGGACCATGATGCCCTCTGGGAAACCAAGTGCATCTGCAATGATTAGACGTTTATCGTACTGTCCGTCACCGTTGGAATCCGACAAGCGAACGATCTTGTGAGATTTGGCTTCAAGTTGCTTTGGCTTTGGAACACTCTCTTTGATCCAGTGGCATTCTAGAATGAGCAAGTCACCGTTTGGATGGTAAGTTGCGGCGATCGGCCACTGGATGAGCGATTCATCTGCAACGCGTTCGATCATCAAGCCTTCGGCGACGGAAAAGCGGATATTGCCAATAGGTATGGTTGTGGTTTCGATCCCTTTGGAAACGCCGATGCAACATACGAATGTTGCAAATGCTACGAAAGCTAGTTTGGCCATGTTTAGGCTTCTCGATTTTAGTGCGGTGGGTTTGTTTCGTATGCCTATTGTAGTCTTAGATCCGTCGCTCCGCGACGGATGTCGTTGCGGTACGGAACCGCTCGTGCAGTCAGGTATTCAGCCCCGACAGAAGCGGTTTGGAAAGCGAACTGGAGCGGTCGGCTGGGCGAACGGAGTTTGAAGAGGAGAGATTGGTCGGGGAGGTGAGTACGCTGACCGAGAGTCGCGGAGCGACTCGCCCACGAAAAAACCAAGGCAGTTTGCCTTGGTTTTTTGTTCTTATCTAGATGACACTATCCAATGTTAACTGCAACCGAGACTGTTGCCGCAGTTATGACATAAGTAGCAGTTTCCATTGCGAACAGTGATCGATCCACAGCTATCGCAAGTGGGAGCATCGCTCTGAAAGCCAGCAAACTGATTGTCACGAGTGTCAGCTTTCGAGGATGCGCGAGCCGGCGCTCGACTGGTTAAGTCATCGATACCGATAAACTTGGCACTGGTATAACCGTTGTTCTTGTTCGCAATCTCGGCTCCATTTCCATTGACTGGAGTCTTGGTCAAATTGCTTACCATCTTCGCAGCAGCGGTCGATTCCGCCTTGGCCGAATCGGCTTTGGACGAAGCCAGCATTTCTGCTTTTGCCTTTTGCTCTTCGCGATAGCTATCTAGGAAGGTCAAGCCAAGCCATCGGAAGATATAGTCCACCAAACTTTTGGCAATTCGGATGTCCGGGTTCGTAGTGTGACCCATTGGTTCGAAGCGGGTGTTAATAAACTTATTAACCAACACCTCGAGAGGTACACCATACTGCAGCGCGATGGAAGTGGCTGTACCAAAGCTATCCATCAATCCTCCAATGGTGCTACCTTCCTTGGCCATGGTGATAAACACTTCACCTGGCCGACCATCTGGATAGAGGCCAACATTGATGTAGCCCTCGTGTCCGCTGATGCTGAACTTATGTGTGACCGAGTTGCGGGTATCTGGCAATCGCTCACGTCGAGGCTTGTAGACCACTTTTGCCTCCGCGGCGGACGCTGCGTCTTCGGCCTTTTGGCCTTCGCTCTTGGTTGATAGCGGTTGGCTTTGCTTCGAACCGTCGCGGTAAATGGCGATGGCTTTAAGCCCCAACTCCCATCCCCAGAAGTACGCTTCGGCAATATCAGCTACGGTGCTATCGGGGGGCATGTTCACAGTCTTGCTGATAGCACCCGACAAGAATGGCTGGGCCGCAGCCATCATTTCGACGTGTGCTTTCCAGCGAATGCTCCGAGTACCGTTGGCGGGCGTGAACGCACAGTCAAACACGGACAAATGTTCGTCTTTGATGTAGGGAGCACCTTCGATGGTGTCCTTTTCGCCAATGTACTTTTCGATAGCAACAATCTGCTCTGGCGAATAGCCAAGCGTCTTCAAGCCGAGCGACACCGAACGATTCAAGATCTTGAGCATGCCGCCACCGGCCAATTGCTTGTACTTGACCAATGCGATATCTGGTTCAATGCCAGTAGTATCGCAGTCCATCATGAAACTGATGGTACCGGTCGGAGCCAATACGGTTACTTGCGCATTTCGAAATCCATTGCGAGCGCCAAGCTCGAGAACGCGGTCCCAAATGTTTCGAGCGGCATTTTTCAAGTACGCTGGGCCGCTTGAATCGATCTGCTCGACGGCGTTGCGGTGCATTTGCATGACTCGCAACATAGGCTCGGCGTTATCTGGGTATTCACTAAACGTACCCACAACACCAGCGATCTCAGCACTGGTCAAGTTGGCTGCGCCGTGCATTAGTGCCGTAATCGCACCACACATGCTGTGTCCCGCTGCGGAATCATAAGCGGCACCGCTCGTCATAATGAGCGAGCCTATATTGGCGTAACCCAATCCCAACGGTCGGAACAGATGGCTGTTGTGTGCAATACGATCGGTTGGATAACTGGCGTGATCCACCAAGATTTCCTGAGCGATGAGGAACAATCGGCAAGTCGCGACGAAACCGTCCGCATCGAATGCACCATCCGCTCCCCGATACTTCATCAAATTGATCGAGGACAAATTGCATGCGGTGTTGTCCAGGAACATATATTCCGAACACGGATTGCTCGCGTTGATGCGACCACTGTTGGGGCATGTATGCCATTTGTTGATGGTCGTATCGTACTGAACGCCAGGGTCACCGCAGTGCCAAGCGCATTCCGCCATTCGGTTGAGAATGTCTTTGGCTTGGTAGGTCGGTGGGTCGATGTCACATTTATCACTAACCCAGCGCGTCTTCCAAATCCTGTTTTCCGAAACCGCGTTCATAAACTCGTCAGTCAAACGGACGGACAAGTTTGCGTTTTGGAACATAACCGATGAGTAGGCTTCACCGTTGAAGTTCGCTTCGTAGCCTTCTCGGATGAGAGCGTGGGCTTTTTGCTCTTCCTTCCATTTGCACTCAATGAATTCCATGATGTCTGGGTGCCAAACTTTGATCGACTGCATTTTCGCTGCGCGTCGAGTCTTGCCGCCAGACTTAACGACGGCTGCGATTTGGTCATAGACTCGCATGAACGAAAGCGGGCCGCTCGGCTTGCCACCACCAGAAAGTTTCTCGCGGCTGCTGCGTATGGTCGACAAATCGGTTCCGGTGCCGGAACCGAACTTGAACAACATGGCTTCGCTGGTCGCGAGACGCATGATGTCTTCCATGTTGTCATCCACGCTCTGGATGAAGCAGGCCGAGCCTTGTGGGTATTCGTAGGGGTTTTCAGGTTGCTCCACTTGCCCTGCTTCGACGTTGTAACGCCAATTGCATTTGGTTCCAGCCACGTTGTACTGTTGATAGAGACCGACATTGAACCAAACCGGCGAATTGAAGGCGCCGTGTTGGTGCAAACAGAGCCAGCTGAGGTCTCGATAGAAGTTTTCGCCATCCTCAGGCGTATCGAAGTATCCGTCCGCGATGCCCCAGTCGGCAATCGTTCGCGTCACCCGATGGATCAATTGACGAACCGAATACTCGCGTTCCTCAACATTCGTCGGATCGCCGTAAAAGTACTTGCTGACCACAACGTTGGTGGCGAGCTGGCTCCAGCCCGAGGGGACTTGGCAATTGGTCTGCTCAAAGAGAACTTTACCGCTTTCATCTTTGATGGCGGCGCTCCGCGTTTCCCATTGAACGGTATCAAAAGGACTTGCCACCTCGGTTGGGCAGAATCTGCTTTCGATTTTAAGCCCGCTGCGTTCACCGCGAGCTTCATGTGTAGTGCGTGATTTGCTGCGACGCTCGCGTCCCATTTCTACTGTTGCCATGCGTTCGTTCGACTCCCTCGAAAAAGTATTGCTGTTAGAAAAGGATGAATTGAAAGCAGCAATAGGAACCACGATGCCAATCGAGCTGCCATGCTACCAAACCAAGAAAATTCCGTTGCGACCGGGGTTTCGTACCCAAACTGAAAGCCTCCGACGCAATACTAACAATTGGCCTGCCCGGTCGGTTTGGCAAGTCTCTTGCTAGCAACCAAATCGGCTAAAAACCACTACAGGTAGTATCCCGAGCGTTTGATAGCACAACATGTTGCGTCATTTGGGAGCAGTGTATCGATTCCTAGAGCGATGTCAAATTTCGATTTCCCTAATCTGTAAAGGCTTACCTGGAACGACTTTGGAGCCAATGGCGTGAAAACCGGCTTTGGCTTATTCGGCCTCCTGGCTGTCGCTAACTAGCGGTTGCGGCTAGGGTTAAGAAATTGTGAAGCCAGAGAGTGACACGTCTGGTCACCCCTACAAAAATTTCAAAATCTTTTTATGTGGAAAGACCCAATGGACCAGTTCATGAGAGCCGCAATCCAAGAGGCCTATCAAGGGCTAAAAGAAGGTGGCGTTCCCATCGGCTCCGTTTTGGTGATCGACGGAGAAATTGTCGGCAGAGGTCACAATCGTCGCGTTCAGCGTGGCAGCCCCATCCTACATGCCGAAATGGATTGCCTCGAAAATGCTGGTCGTCTCACAGCCAACGCCTACAAGCGGTCGATTCTGTACTCTACTTTGTCACCATGCGATATGTGCAGTGGTGCCGTATTGCTCTACCAAATTCCTCGCATCGTAATCGGTGAGAACAAAACGTTCCGCGGGCCTGAACTGTACGTTCGATCGCGTGGAATTCAACTCGAAATCCTTAACGAGGACGAATGCGTGGAACTCATGCGAGGATTCATCGCTGCAATGCCTGAACTTTGGTACGAAGATATCGGTGTCTAACTGAACTCAATGCCCCGGCCACAACGCGCTGTCCGTGATGCAAAAGTCGTCGTACGCGGTAGGCAAAGGCTCACAGGTTGGAATCATGCTCGGAAAACTATTCGGTTACGGCTCGCTAGGGCACTAATACTAATGGGAATCGAACGGTTGGAGATGGAGACCTCCATTGAGCATCCCTGTCGGAATTGGCGGACCGACCTTGGCGGAATCGGAAGCCAAGTGGGCCGCCTCAAATTGCTGTTTGAGAACGTTCCATTCGCAAATCGTTTGCACAACACCTGCGATCGAATTCGACTGCAGTTTCTTATACAGTTTCTGTCGGCGAACTTCGACCGTCCGCAAGCTGACCACGAGTCGGGCCGCAATCGTTTTGTTGGGGACACCTAAGAGCAACATATCGAGAACAATTGACTCACGCTCCGAAATGCTCCCGCAGAAAGATCGCATCGTAAGATATCGGTTGTACTGCGTTCGGATTTCGTCGGCATGTCGATTCACCTGCTTCAAGAGGTTGACGAGTCGAAGGGTGGAACTGGTGCGCTCTGCATAAACAAAAATGCCATTGAGCATCCAGTCGACAATCATTTCAGTAGGGACTCCATTCCCAATACAGACCAAGGCAGGGGATTTCCCCTGCCAATGGACGGTTTCTAATTTCCTAGTGAGGGGGGCAAGATAATCCAAATCGGTATGCATCTCATCTTCATTCAACTCAATGACCACCACTTTGCCTGGCGACAGCAATTCCTGTGGGGATCCATCCCATTGTTCGAAATGGGGCAACCGTTCAATCTTAAATTCCTGAGATGCTTGCATAACCCGATTGATTAAATCAGTAGTCTTTGCGAACCAAGTGATCGATGATTGGGTATCATGCGGATTCATCTTGATAGTCTTTCATGGAATATGGAGATCATTCTTCCTCTTTTGCCGATTGGCGGATCCATCATATCCAACAGCGACAAACATAGGAGGATCAACCATTCCACTTTGGCGGGTCTCGCCACGTCGGAATGGGATCTTGATGTTACCCACAGGCACACGGCGTTAGCTTTGCATAGAGAAGTTCACGTCCGATTCGGACTTGGTTTACAATGTGAATGATGGGTTGTTCCCGATGATTCTAACTTTCCGCCGTTACTCTCTAGCTTTCTTTCTTTCCATGTACAAAACCATGACACATGTGTTTTTAGTTCTGGCGGCAATCGTCTGCCAGTTTCAGCCCAACTCTTTTGCCGAAGAGGGACCAATCAAGGTCGTTGTTGCAGCGCCCGGAAAGGCACCGTCGGACGCGACCGTGCTCTTCGATGGTCAAAGCACCGATGCCTTTGCAGGTATCGATGGAAATGCATGCAATTGGCCGGTCAAGGATGGAGTAATGACCGTAGGGACTGGTTTCATTGTGTCGAAGTTGCATTTTCGTGATGCTCAGATCCATGCCGAATTCGCAGTCCCTGGAAATGGTCACGGCAATAGCGGCTTATACATTCATGGCCATTACGAAATGCAAATTTCCAACACAGCGGGTTCGACGACGCCGAGCAAAGAAATGATTGGATCTCTGTATCGATTTGAATTACCGCTCGTCAATGCGGGCAGACCGGCCGACGAATGGCAATCATACGACCTCATTTATCGCGCTCCGCGATACAAAGATGGCAAGATAGCCGAGCCAGGTTCCATCACCTCAATTCTGAACGGTGTGCTGGTGCAAAACCACGTAACATTTACCGAGCCCCGTTCGCCCTACACGCCGTATGTTTACCAATCGACACCGTACACCGCCAAGATTCTAGAGAGTCTCAAACGTACCGATACTGGACCACTTTATCTTCAAGATCACCAAAGCCCGGTCCGTTATCGCAGCGTCTGGATTCGCCCGTTGGATGATCAGGCTTGGTTGTTTGAAGGAACGAAAGAACGTAAGTAAGAGCCTATGCTTTGAGCCACTGTGCAGCTTGAAGTGCGTAGTAACTCAAAACGCTGGTCGCGCCTGCACGCCGAAAGGCCAGAAGACTTTCCAAGACGCACTCTCGCTCTTGGAGAGCTCCATTTTGGCTTGCAAACTTGAGCATCGCATATTCGCCAGAGACTTGATAGGCGGCGACAGGGACATGGAATGCATCGTGGATTCGTCGAATGATATCCAGGTACGGCATACCTGGTTTGACCATCACGATGTCAGCCCCTTCGCTCAAGTCCATGGCAACTTCGCGAAGCGCTTCATCCGAATTGGCTGGATCCATTTGATATGTTTTCTTGTCCCCTTTGCCAAGGTTGCTGGCGGACCCGACGGCGTCTCGAAACGGACCGTAAAACGACGACGCGTACTTGGCAGCGTAGGACATAATCAAGACGTCTTGATAGCCCGCTTCGTCAAGCGACTTGCGGATAGCTCCGATTCTACCATCCATCATGTCCGACGGAGCGATCACGGTCGCGCCGGCTGTTGCTTGATTGATTGCCTGCTTGCAAAGGACGACCGTCGTTGCGTCGTTAGCAATAACACCGTCGATCAAAAGGCCATCGTGACCATGCGAGGTGTAGGGATCCAGGGCCACATCGCACACGATACCAATCGAGGAACCCAGTTTTGCAGTCACGGCACGTGTTGCGCGGCAGATCAGGTTATCGGGATCGAACGAATGTTTGCCATCTTCCGATTTTTTGTCCGGGGGAGTCACGGGAAAAATCGCGAGCGACGCAATGCCGAGCGACGCGGCTTGTTCGGCTGCTTGCACCGCCAAATCAACGCTCAGCCTCTCCACCCCTGGCATGCTGGAAATCGGTTGTCGCTGGTTTTTGCCGTCCATCACGAAAACAGGCCAAATGAGATTGCTTGCCGAAAAATGCGTTTCTCGCAACATATCTCTTAGCCAAGGCCAACGGCGACTTCGCCTCATTCGAGTTTGAGGAAATGCACCAAAGCAGTTGATTTCAGTCATTGACGTTCGCTGGGTAGAAAAAAAAGGCGGGGCGATATAAACTGCTCTAGAGCGAGCAGTGGATAAAAACTTACCGTAACCGCTCGCCTTAAAAGAGACTCTATCCTCCCACGTATTGCAAGACGAGGTCTTCCATGCTCTGCCGCCTGTTCCAGTCTGCCTCTTATTTGTGTCTCGTTGCCTGTGCAACGTCGGGGGCTGCCTTGGCCGACGATCCAAAGCCATCCAACCAAGCCGTCGTTCGAAACGAAAACGCGACTCCACCAAGTGTTCCGACAGGAGAAGGCTGGACGTCCTTGTTCTCCGGAAAAGACTTGTCCGGTTGGACGCAGCGCAATGGATGGGCCGTTTATCGAATCGACGGGGATAGCATTCTCGGCACGACAGCCAAGGACAGCCCCAATTCCTTCTTGTGTTCGGATAAGGAGTATTCCGATTTCGAACTGCGGTTTGAAGTAAAAGTGGATCCAGCCTTGAACTCAGGAATGCAAATCCGATCCAAGAGCATACCGGAGAAAGACAAAGGCCGCGTCCATGGGCCCCAGGTAGAAATCATGCGAGGGCCAGGTGAATCCGGTTACATTTATGGAGAGGCAACGGGAAGAAATTGGATTTCTCCAACTCAACCGACCCACGAAAATCACAAGAACGATCAGTGGAATCAGTATCATGTTCGAGCAGTCGGAACTCGAATTCAAACCTGGATCAACGGGAAGTTGATCGAAGACATCACTGACCCTCAATCGTTTCTGTCCGGGTTTATTGGCCTTCAAGTGCACGGCATTGGAAAAGACCAGGGACCCTATAAGGTCCAGTGGCGAAAAATCGAAATTCGCGATCTCTCGAAAAAATAAAAAGTTGCTTCTTCATGATGATTCGTATGAACTATCCCATTATCGTTGGCTTCGGCGTTTGCGCGTCCATCTTGGCGGCGGGATGCAAACCGGCGAGTCCTCCAGTGGCACTCTTTGAACCGAATTACTTGTACGCGCATGCATTGGAGATCAAGGAAGATATCAAATTGGACCAGCCCCTTTCGGATTCGCAGGAACTCTTAAAGGAGTGGTTTGGAACACTCGACGAACCAAAATTGCCGCCGCTTTTTGCCGAAGATGATTACAAAGAACTTCTGTCATTGTCGAAAATTGAGAAAGCGGCTGGGCCACCAGCCAACACCGTCGAACCGGGTGAAAAAGGCCTTTACAGGCAACTGTGTGCCTCATGCCACGGTGAATCAGGCCAAGGCCGAGGACCGGTTGCTGCATCTCAAAACCCCTACCCTCGCGAGTTTCGCCACGGCATTTTCAAATACAAAAGTACTGCTCGAAAGTACAAGCCCGTCAAAGCCGACATCGCCCGAGCCCTTCGCAAAGGTATGTCTGGCTCCCAGATGCCGTTGTTTAATAAATTGCCGGACGACAAAATTGACGCGCTCGTGGATTACGTACTCTTTCTATCGATTCGAGGTGAATTCGAGCGCAAACTTTTGTTTGCGGCTGCATACGATCTCGATTTGGAAAAAGATCGCATTTACAACGTTATCCTCAAGAACAGCGCCGAGGCGGAACCCAAGAAAGTGTTGCAGTCGGAGTTGGACACAGCCACCGAGATTCTCACAGGAATCGCAGACGCTTGGGTGGAAGCGTCAGACGGAGTTGAGGAATTTGCAAAGCCCGAATTCCCGTTGTTCGGGTCCGAGACGGCAGACAACCGCCCGGAACTCTTGGAGTCCATTGCGAAAGGGAGAAAGCTATTTCTGACCGAAGAAGCGGCTTGCGCGAAATGCCATGGAGAATCGGCTCGTGGTGACGGAAAACAACTGCCTGACTACGATGATTGGACCAAGGACTGGACTTCGAAGATCGATTTGGATCCTAAAAAACTGGATGATTTGTTGCCGCTGATGGCGCGCGGCGGTATGAAGCCGCAACCGCTCGTTCCGCGAAACATTGTCGAAGGCAAGTTTCGAGGCGGCCGTGAACCGATGGACCTTTATCGACGAATCCGTTACGGCATCGTAGGTGCACCGATGCCTGCGGCGGCCATCATCAAGTCCATCGACGATAAGGGAATTCGCGAGGAAGATATCTGGCACTTGGTCAATTATGTTTTATCCATTGTCGAGCCAGAAGTGGTACCCCCATCGCTTGAGGTGACCAAGAAATCGTAATGGTTAACGGTGACTTTCGGTTTGTGTATTAACACAGAATTGCGACCAAAAGAAGCAGGCCGGACAACGCCAGCCTGCTATCATTTTCTAGTGAACGAGCGTCAACTACTCGGCCAATGCTTTTTCGATAACCGCTACCATTTCCTTTGAATCGGGTTTCATTGCGCTCTTAAAGCGACCGACGACGTTTCCCTTGCGGTCGACGATAAACTTTTCGAAGTTCCAGCCGACAGGTCCTTTGCCAGCAGGTTTTGCGTCTTGCGCGGTCAAATAGGCAAACAACTCGCATGCCTTATCTTTACCGTCATCTTTGACGTTTACTTTTTCGAGCATGTCAAAGGACACTTTGTAAGTGCTGGTGCAGAATTCACGAATTTCTTTGCTTGAGCCAGCTTCTTGACTACCAAATTGATTGCAAGGCACGCCCACAATAACTAGACCCTTGTCTTTGTAGGTCTCGTGTAGTTTTTGCAAGGCGGAATATTGTGACGTATAGCCGCACTTGCTGGCAACGTTGACAAAAACAACCACTTTTCCAGCGTATTTGCTTAAATCCGCTTGCTCGCCATCAAGGGTTTTGGCTTTAAAAGTGAGGACTTTTGGAACATCGGACTTGGCCGAGTCCGCTGCATTTGCGGAGCGTGGAGATGAAAGTGGGTTTTCGCCGTAGCTGGAAACGATAGCCATAGCTGCAATGCCTGCCATTAGAGTTTTTCGGTACATCATTCAAGGTTCCTCAAAAAATAGGTGGGAAACGATCATGGATCGTAATTTGTAATTCAAAACGTGCACCAGGATTATACCCACAAGTCAAGATCGAAGTGTCGCCGCGTTGCGGCTGGATGGAATGAATGCGACGCCTTCCAGGGGCTCACGCCGGCGTGAGCCCCTGGAGGGCGTGAGCCCCAAAATTCCAGCCCCAATCGGGGCGACGCGGGTTGGGGTGATAAATGTTCTAATAAAGACATTGACAAAGTCAACATTGCCAGGGTTTTGGTCCCATTCTCATATGCACTTGCCTATGTCCGTCAGGTTACGAAGGGGGAGGTGAATTGCTAGAATCAAATTCCGCTTCTACCTCTTCATGGCCATTCAGGAGAATTGTTTTATGAAAAACGGTTTCGTCTGTATCGCGGTTGTCGCGATGTTTTTCTTGTCCAGTCCGGTCAAGGCTCAGGAGGCGAGCAAAGAATTGCCAGCCAGGGTGTCACTCGAACCTGATTTCAAATGGCTGTTCGATGGTAAGACGCTCGATGGCTGGGAAGGAAATCTCGATTGGTTCCGCATCGAAGACAATTGCATTGTGGCCGGAAACATCGCCAAACCCATTCCGCACAACGAATTCCTTTGCACCAAGGCCAACTACGACAACTTTGAATTGAAGCTGCACGTTCGCCTGAAGGGGCAAGGAGACAATGCAGGCGTTCAATTCCGAACGGTAAGAATTCCTGGCAAGACTGAGGTCAGCGGCTTTCAGTGCGATGTTGGTAACGCGTTCGGACGTCCCGTCTGGGGTGCACTCTACGATGAGTCGCGACGCAACAAAATGTTGGCCGAAGGGGATAAAGACAAAGTGCCTTCCTGGCTTCACAAAGATGACTGGAATGAACTGACCGTTCGAGCCGAAGGGGATCGCATTCAAATATGGCTCAACGGCAACATAACCGTCGATTACACCGAGAAAGATGAAAAAATTGTGAAGACTGGTATCATCGCGCTGCAAATCCATTCGGGTCCTCCAATGGAAGCTTGGTACCGTCATATTCGTGTAAAAGCGTTGTGAAAAGCAAGGCGAACGAAGTGAATAGTAATTTGGATCAAGAATGTGAAGCCAGCATCGCTACTTGGTGTGAGCAATGGCAAGGTCGCATTGCGGCTTGGGTGGCCGAACAAATGCAATCGGCGGACTCAGGGCACGGTATCGATCATGTTCGTCGCGTTGTCGAGAATTCGAAACGAATCGGACAAGCCGAGCAAGCCGATAGCAATATTTACTTGCCTGCCGCTTGGCTGCACGACTGCGTCGTCGTGCCCAAAAACTCGCCTCTTCGGCGGATGGCTTCTGCGTTAGCGGCGCAGCGTGCGGAGCAGTTTCTCTTGGAGATAGCCTATCCAGAGAATCGGATCGGACCGATTTCGCATTGCATTGTATCGCATAGTTTTTCTGCCAATGTTCCTTGCGATAGCCTGGAAGCCAAAGTCGTCCAGGATTCGGACAGGCTCGAAGCGGTAGGCGCGATTGGTTTGGCGCGTTGTTTGATGACCGGCGGAGCGATGGGGCAACGGCTATATCACCCAACCGAGCCATTTCCAGTGGATCGGCTGCCATTGGACACAGAACAGTCCGTCGATCACTTCTTTGCCAAGTTGTTTAGGCTTCAAAAGACTATGCAAACCCAGTCGGGGCGCGAAGAGGCGATGCGGCGAAGCGAATTCTTGGTCGTATTCTTAAAGCAACTCGCAGATGAGATCGGAGTGTCCACACGCGATCTGGAATCGGCTTTGCAACGCATGGTTTAATCGCATTGCAGATGATGTTGCCCACTGCTGCTTCGCAGGTTAGGCATCCTCGGATAGACTATGGTGGCCGTGACTGAGCGAGGCCCTCGCTCAGCTTTGGGAAACAAGACGAGCGAAGGGCCTCGCTCGTCCACAACCGCCTCAACCCACAACCGCCTCAACCCACAACCGCCTCAACCCACAACCGCCTCAACCCTCAACCGCCTCAACCCTCAACCCTCACCCCCCATGTCCGACGCAGATATTCACCAACAGCTCCAAACCGCTCTCGAATCGTTCAAGGAACCGGAGAGTGGACGGGCAATCTCTAAGACCGGGCAGGTCGGAGATTGGACAGTTACGGAGGGAGTGGTAGGTTGCCGGTTGAGCCTCACGTCCATGATGCAGCCCATTGCTCAAGAGACTGCCGACGCGCTTAGAGACCATTTGCTCGCAAAAGTTTCGGGAATCCAAGGGGTAAATGTTCGCCTGGATATCACGTACCGCCCCGCCCCCACCATCGGTCAAATTGGGCTGAAAGCCAAGAGTGTTATCGCCGTGGCTGCCGGAAAAGGTGGCGTTGGTAAGAGTACACTGGCGGCGTCGATTGCAATTATTCTCGGCAGAATGGGTGCGAAAGTCGGTTTGATGGATGCGGATATCTATGGTCCTAGCATCCCGCATTTGTTGGGCTTAGACGGCAGGCCGGAGATTGTCGATGGAAAGATACAGCCGATTCGGTCCGGGGAGATGCCGGTCATGTCGATGGGATTCTTGGTTGGTAAGGATCAAGCCGTTGTTTGGCGTGGACCGATGTTGCATGGGTCTATCACTCAGTTCCTGCGTGATACCGCTTGGGGCGAACTGGATTATCTAATTATCGACATGCCGCCGGGTACTGGGGACGTTGCGTTGACGTTATCGCAATTGCTGCCGCTGTCAGGCGTAGTCATCGTCTGCACACCCCAAGAGGTTGCTTTGCTCGATGCGGGCAAAGCGATCTCCATGTTTGAAAAGACGAAAGTGCCAGTGTTGGGTGTGGTTGAAAACATGAGCGGTTTTACAGATCCCGAGTCTGGAAAGACTTTTGACATTTTTGGTAAGGGTGGAGCTAGGCACAAGGCCGAAGCGCTCGGCGTGCCGTTCCTAGGTGAAGTGCCGATTCAGATCTCGCTTCGCAGCGAATCGGATGAAGGTCGATTGGCGGAAGTGCTCTTGGACCCGATCATTGCCAAGCCTTTTCAAAATATTTGCCGGGAACTTGTGCGTTCGCTTGCCTCGCAGATCGCCAACCGCCCGACCCTTTCGGCTCCATTGCCAGTATTATAGAGCGAGCGTACGAGAGAATTATTGCTTTTCTGAATTCTTGCGAATTCAGCTAGGGTAGATACTGGCGGTGACAAACGCCCCTAGAGGAGTACAATTCGTCGGTTTTGACAGGTTCAGATCCCCAAAATCGCAATAGTAGATTCCTATGAAAGCAATAGCCGTTCGGCCTGGTACTCCCACTAGTGTTCACGAACGCGATATTCCTATGCCATCGATCGACAAGATTCCGGATGGAAAAGGGATTTTGGTCAAGGTACTGAAGGTCGGTGTGGATGCGACGGACCGCGAAATCAACGACGCGCTTTATGGAAATGCCCCACCCGGCGATGATTTCCTCGTCTTGGGACATGAGTCGTTCGGAATTGTCAAAGAAGTCGGAGCCAACGTTCGCAACATCAGGGTTGGCGACTATGTTACGGCCACCGTTCGCCGACCAGGTGGCTCGATCTATGACAAGATCGGCACCTATGACATGACCAGCGAAGAGACCTACTACGAACGCGGGATCAATCTGCTACATGGCTACTTGACCGAGTACTTCGTCGATCACGAAGATTACATCGTGCGGGTACCGAAAGGCCTCAAGAACTTGCACGTGCTGATGGAGCCGATGAGCTGCGCCGCCAAAGCCATACATCAGGCATTCGAAGCGCAACGACGTATGAAAGTCTGGAGTCCAAAACGAGCGTTTGTACTTGGAGCAGGTCAGATTGGATTGCTCTCGACGCTGATCTTGCGGCTTAAGGGACTCGAGGTGTTTACGCTCGCTCGAGCCGCCGGACCGCACCTCAAGAGTTCTATCGTTGAGGGGATGGAAGCAAACTACGTCGCAACCTCGCAAACGACTCTGGAGCAGCTTGCCAAAAAGGTTGGCAAAGCAGATTTGATCATCGATGCAACTGGCTCTTCAACCATTGCTTTCAATGCGATGGAAGCGTTGGGGCACAATGGAGTATTGGTTTGGACGAGTATCACTGGCGGCAAGGAATTGACGACCGTTCCATCGGACAAGATCAACATCGAATGGGTTCTAGGAAATAAATTGCTGGTGGGTAGTGTCAACGCGAACCGCGAGCATTTCGAATCGGGAATCAAGGACTTGGCTCTTGGCGAAGTCATGTTCCCGGAAGTAATTCACAAAATCTTGACGAGTCCAGTCAACGGCTTATCCGGTTACAAAGAAATGATGCGGCTGCTCGTCGAGGACAATTCAGCCTTGAAGGTCTACGTCAACGTGGCGGAAGAGTAGGGAACGGAGAGGCTTAAGACTTAAGGCTTAAGGTCTAAGCATAGTGAAACTGACAACTGCCCACTGACAACTGACAAACAACCATGGTTACGGTTCAAGATTACGAGAAGCTCGGTAGTTTCTATTTGGGCAAGAAGTATGACCTTGGAGGCCGAAAACTTCTCGACGAGTTGGTCAACTACGATTCGAAGGATCTGGTGACCCATGCGCTTTGCGTGGGCATGACGGGGAGTGGGAAAACCGGCTTGTGCCTGAGCCTATTGGAAGAGGCGGCGATCGATGGAGTGCCAGCCATCTGTATCGATCCGAAAGGTGATTTGGGAAATCTATTGCTGGCGTTTCCAAATCTGGCACCGTCTGATTTTCAAGAGTGGATCGAACCCGCCGAGGCTACTCGGCAGGGTAAACCGCTGGAAGAGCTTGCCGCCGAGACAGCTGACCGTTGGCGAAAAGGACTAAGCGATTGGCACCAGGATGCGGGCCGAATCCAACGGTACCGCGACTCCGTAGACATCACTATCTATACTCCGGGTAGCAATATCGGCGTTCCGATGACGGTACTTAAGAGTTTTGACGCACCGTCACCATCGGTGCGCGAAGACGCTGAGACCATGCGAGAAAAAGTGTCATCGGCGTCGTCTGGATTATTGACACTGCTTGGTATCGATGCGGATCCGTTGACGAGTCGCGAACACATTCTACTATCGAACATCTTCGACCAGGCCTGGAAGAATGGTATCAACCTCAGCCTCGAGGATTTGATTCGACAAATTCAATCGCCACCGATTAAGAAGATCGGTGTCATCGATTTGGATTCGTTTTATTCCCCGGCGGATCGCGCCAAGTTGTCGATGAGTCTCAACAATTTGCTGGCATCCCCGTCCTTTGCCGGATGGTTGGAAGGTCAACCATTGGACATCAAGGGATTGCTGTACACCTCGGAGGGCAAGCCTCGACTGTCCATTATCTCGATTGCCCATTTGAATGATTCCGAACGCATGTTTTTTGTGACGATCTTACTCGGTGAGTTGTTGGCATGGATGCGAGCCCAACCGGGTACGGGTTCGTTGCGTGCTCTATTTTATATGGATGAGGTCTATGGGTACTTTCCTCCGTCGGCCAAGCCACCCTCAAAACCACCGATGCTAACGCTCCTCAAGCAAGCTCGAGCGTTCGGACTTGGCATCGTTCTTGCGACACAAAACCCAGTCGACTTGGACTACAAGGGGCTTTCGAATATGGGGACGTGGTTTTTGGGACGATTGCAAACGCAACGCGACAAGGATCGAGTGTTGGATGGACTTGAGGGCGCGTCGATGCAGCAAGGTAGTGCTTTCGATAGGCCGGCTATGGAACGCGCACTCTCGGCGCTTGGCAATCGTGTGTTCTTGATGAACAACGTACATGATGATGGTCCGACGATTTTTCAATCGCGATGGGCTTTGTCGTTTTTGCGAGGGCCGTTGTCGCGAGATCAGATCTCCAAACTCATGGCGGAGAAAAAGAAATCGACGCATCAAAACGGACCAGCCAGGTCGATTGGTAGTGCAAACGGAACGGCCAAAGGTACAGGCTCCCGACCGATCATTCCACCGGATGTCACGGAAAAGTTCTTGATTCCAACGAAGATTTTCGGTAGTAAGAACAAGACTGTCTATCGTCCGGCCATTCTGAGTCAGTCGTCCATTCACTTTGTCAAATCCACCGCCGGGGTCGACTATTGGGAAGACGTACAGTACATGGTTCACATTCAAGACGAAGTACCCGATCCGCTATGGGACAACGCGAGCAAGATCGAGCCTGATGTGTTGCAACTTGGCGTTCAACCTGAGGATGGATTCTCCTTTGCGGAATTGCCAGCGGAAATGTCCTCCGCCAAGAATTATGCGTTGTGGGAAAAATCCATCAAAGATTACTTCTTTAGGCATTTGCAGTGCACGGTTTACACTTGCAAAGCCATTAAACAAACGACTTCCCCTGGGATCAGCGAAACGGATGCTCGAATCGAACTTTCGCACGCCGCCAAAGAGGCACGCGACGAAGCGGTCGAGAAGTTAAAAGCAAAGTATGGTGAAAAGATCCGTTCTTTTCAGACACGTATTTTGGCGGCACAACAACGACTGGACAAAGAGAAGCAACAGGCCAAAGCAAAACAATACGAGGGCATTTTCAACATCGGAACTACGATATTGGGTGCGTTGCTTGGGAACAAAATTGCGAGTCAGAGAAACGTTTCTAAGGCCGCCAGCGCGGTCAAAGGTCTTGGGAAAGTCACGGCTCAGCAAGGGGACGTAATGCGAGCTCAAGAAACGTTCGAAGAATTGATGACCGCCAAGGATGAGATGGAACGGCAATGCCAAGAGGAAATCGAAACGGTAACAAGTCAGTTCTCGGCCGAGAATTTGGCCTTGGAGGCAATCGATATTCCGATTCGCAAGGCGGATACAAAAATAACATTGCTCGCTTTGGTGTGGGTTCCATGGCAAATAGACAACAATGGAATCGCATCTCTACTTATCGGTTAGTTCTTCTTCCGTCTAGGCGCTGAATTCCAGCTTCGGCTAACCGCAATAACCCGTTCATCCTTGCTTCGAAGCCTCGTGAATTATTCACCTGAACCGACATTCAATGGTTGAGTATTGCTACTTGCATGGACTGCTTTGGTTTAATGTTTGCCTTTCTTGGCGATTTGCCTGTTGGTAATGATTGCGGTTTAGTTATGATTCAATCCAAGTGCTTCCTAGGACATCGCAAAGTGAACTGCCACTATCGAAATTCGTAGCTGACTACGCTGCGTCTCTGGTCCTTATACTCGAATCGAGCCGATTAGGACCGATAGATCATGCTGACCCGTTGCTTTGTGGCCTGCC
>JANMHA010000251.1:0-28751 GCA_031374925.1 Pirellula sp.
TAAACACCCCCCGTCTACTTTTATGGGTTGTGGCGTATTTTTTTTTCCGGGTTGGGGGCGGCGGCGTGGCTCCGCCCGCCCAAAAGCCAAGCTCGGCAGGAGCCTCGCTCTCCCGTATGAAGCCTCGGCAGGTAGATTTCAATCTGCCGCTCGCCTAAAACGATTAAAGGGATCGCATCGCGAACATTTTCCTACCCAACTTCAATCGCAATGGGTAGTAAGATGGGTCGGTAGAAAATTGGACGGAGTATTGGCAAGAGAAAAAGTTAGATTCTACTCGAACCATTCGGGAGAATCGCACAATTCAACGGGCAAAAAATGGAAGGCAGACAAATAAACGCTAGATTCGGAGCGATCTGCAATACTTTAACAGTCGATTGCATACCCGCTGCGAAGCATTTTGATCAATGAAATGGCACTCTATTTGACCTTGCGCCTTTCGTTCGGGCTCGCCCCGACGGAGGCAGCAATTGGCGGCTACATGCATGATCCTACCGTTCGAGCTGTCCACCGAGTTGACTCGGTGGGAGCAACGTTTGGATGCGAGAAACGCTGCTTCCACCGGTATGAAACCGGTATGAAACCGGAGGAGAGCCTAGCACCTCAGGGGTTGCAAGTAGCTGCCAATTATCGCCCCACTGGCATGAAGCCAGTGGTAGCGAAACACAGCCTTTAGCCTTTAACCTTTAGCCTTTGCCTCATGCCTACAAGAAAACAACACAAATGTGATTCGATTCAACACCGTCGATAGTTTGCCTTCGCATGAACGCGATTTTACTGCCATCGGGTGAGTACACACAGGCTTCGGGGAGGGGTCGGGTCTCGTCCGATGCTCTTGCAGTAACGCGTTCACAATCACCGGTTGCGGCGTCAGTTCGGAAAACACTGTTGTCCATGACGTGCGCGATGTTTCTTCCATCGGGACTCCAGGTGAACGACGAAGCGATATCCGAGGGGTTGTGCGTGAGCTGCCTGACCGAACCATCACTGGACGCGACCGTCCAAAGTTGCACGATGCCGTTGTCGTCTTTCATGAGAAAAGCGATTCGAGAACCATCCGGCGAGCTTCGCAGCCAGTGGCGTGGGCCTTGAATGCCTGGAAACTTTCGGTCCGCAGTAAAGGTAAGTCTCCGTTGTTTTACACCCTTAGGAGGACTGGGACGGTCTGCGATCGTACCAGCCAGCGGACCAAGGCCAGCCAGCGTCAAGTCCTCCGGCAGATCCGCGATGAACACTTCCGAGATGCTCTCGCCCCTGTTCGTGACTACAGTTCCCTGGAAGGCCAAGGCACGCGATTGACGTTTGCTGTTAGTCTGCACGTATCCACTGGTGCCAACCCAAGCTTCTTCGCACGCACGCTTGATCTCGTCCGATCCGGGTCGTGGATTCGCGGTCGTGCGCGAAACGATGACCGTAAAAAAATCGCTCGAATGATTGCGAGTGTTTTCCGCAGGCACTTGAACGAAATGGCCAGGCAGACTCACGCCGATATCGCGAAGGTCCCCCTCAACCAGCGCGTCGTTATAGGTAAAGCTAACCCAGTCGCCCTTTGCATCCCACACGTGAACGTGTGATCCGCCTCGCAACGCGCCAGGCGTGAATGGTGGAATCAAGTCTCGCGCGTCCAGATTCACAGCCACGCCTGGTTTTGCCCATTCTACAATCACACCCTGCCGGTGGCTGAAACCGTATTTCCAATCGGGCGTCGGATTCTCCGGGCCGAGAATGAAGGCGACCTTCCACTGGCGCGGATGCCAAGTCGCCACGCCACAATGGGCGCCTTGCGATGACTCGTACAGTCTCCGGACTTCACCGGTATGCACGTTGATTGCTTCGATCGTGCTACCGTCAAAGATCGAACCCGACTCACCGAAACGGGTGTCATACACAATCCAATTGCTGTCCGGCGACCAGACGCCGGTGTTGGTGAGGTTGTGCCCTTGGGGGCGGGAGGTTACTTGACGATCCATACCGGTCGCTTGTGTTGGCGTCAAAGTCTGTTTCTCGGCAAGGAGGCACTCATTCCGAGACAGCACGATGGTAAAGATCCAACCGGTAACCGCTAGGCAAATTGTAGTCATTTGGCGATGAACCTGCATTCGTTCAACATCCACAACGCGATTCGGCCTGACTTAAACCTTAAACCTTAAACCTTAAGCCTTAAGCCTTAAGCCTTCCTACTCCCGACGCAGGCTGAACGTCGTGTAATGCAGTCCGTCTTCTTCCTCGACCACAAACGCACCGGATGGTGCGAGGTACTTTGAAATGACCTCGAACGGTGGCAGATTTCTGCCTTTGAGTGCCGTTACCAAAGCGGTGAAGAGGGGATTGTTCTCGGAGACCGACTCCAAGCGATTGATGTTCTCGGGGTCGTTTGCCAAATCGTAGAATAGACGAAGGGATTCCTCCGGACGCTGGTACGACATGATGGACGTTTCCTTGTCCTTGAGCTGGGCCTTGATACGGTCCCGTACCAGCTTGAACTCGATTGAATCACTCAAAAGATCGTCGCCGCTGGAAAGTGTTCGGATGGCCTGTTCGATCGATTCGATCGAGTCGCTAGCCAACAGTTCCTTGCCAACAATCCCAAATGCTGGCTGCTGCACGCGAATGTTTGGATTGTCGTTTTTGAGATCCAAGTAGTAGATCGTTGAATCTCCGATGGTCTTCGAAGTCCAACGCTCCTCGCCCGACTTAAGTTTGTTGAATAGCTTCGGCAAAACGTCGGCCTTGAACCGCTGCGCGTCTTTGATGTGGATACCGACTAAGTTGCTTTGGCTGTTGATGCGTTTGGACGGCAATATCACTTGGGCCAAAGAGACGCGATCGTTCAATAAGTCTAGAAAATCCTTTCGAAGATCGATCCCGGTTTGGCTGCTTCCACGTGCGATAACATTGCTTTCAAACATGTTTTCGCCACCAAAAGTATCTACGATTTCCGCAACGGATTTGAGCGTTTTGGCAAAGTCCCAATTCATCGTACCGTAGCTGGCAACTTTATCGTTTACCCACGCCTCCGGTTCGGTCGATCCGCTCTTTGGACGCACTGCACGCAACACTCCGCGTCGATTGGTATCCAACAGAAGATGCGCATGCAGGATGGAGTCGAAATCATTTGGAGCCAAGATGGCGCTGCCGCCAAGGCCTTTTATGCCGTCGATGCCCAACGTTTTTAGTGTCGCTAGAACAAATAGACTAGACGAATTCGACTTGGCAACCTCCCGATAGAGTGCTAGTGGATTGGCGTAGAACGAAGCCTGCGGTCGTTCACCCGCGGTCCCGACGCAACGGCTCATGATGGTCGTGAAATCCCGGTTGTCGGCGAGCGATTTGTGATCGATGCCGCTTCCCTGCCAAATTTGAGCGAGTGTTTCGGCGTACTCAGCGTTGTTGCAAACTACGAGCACACCAGAATTGAGAAAGAAACCTATTTGTTGATCCTCTCGCGTTCCATTTCGGATTTGGTTGACCGTAATCTTGCCAACTTCTTTTGTGCTCTTGGTTGCACCGCTAGATGAGATCCGGCTTTCCAGCCGCCCGATCATGAGTTCGACGGCAGGCAACTCATCGCCAGCTTCGAGCAATGCACAAATAACGGGATTTGTTTTGGTTGGTACGAGCGCAATAGCTAGTTCACCGTTGGGGATCGACAGCAATTCATCCAAGTTCACTCCTACGATTTCCTGCATCCCTTGTGCAAGGTTTGCGAAGGTGGAGTAAAAGGAACCGATGATCGGCTTGAGTTGTGGATCCTCAGCCAGTCTACCACCCAACGATTGCCCTAGCTTGGACTTGAGTTCCCGGGTGTCATCCACTCTCGCGTAAAGCAATGTTTTTTGCGAAAACAACTTAGGAGCCGTAGGACGCTGAGCCCACGCCAAGCTTGGGGAGAATGCGGATAAGAAAAGCAAAGCCGTAAAAACTGGTTTTTTGTACATGATCCGGTAAGTTCGAAGTGCGTAGCGATTTATTGGTTAGTTTGGAATTATATTTCGGAAAATCTAGGTGTGGACTTTTTTAGGCCAGCGGCGATGTGAAACGTCCCAATCATAACCCGAATCGTCCCAATCATAACCCGAAACGACCCAATCATAACCCGAAACGTAAGTGAGGGACCTGCAAAATTGACCCTCGCTTACGCTTCGGGTTGGGAAACTCCAGTTGCCGCTTGCGTTAGCTCCAATCTTGAGCCGCGTCCCTGCCTAATTCGACCAGGGAAATGTACTGGTCGTCGCAAAACCGATCGGTCATGCCCGCCAAATACACAGCCACAGTATGCTCAATTCCCCACTCCGACGCCCACTTTTGAAAGCGATCTGGGAGTCGTTGCGGATAATTTTTTAGAAGTCGATAAAGTTGATTTAGGCGAGTGCCCGCCTGCAAACGCACTCCCACCAGATTGGGATGCCGATAGACATGTTCAAAAAGGAATGACTCGAGCTCTTCCTTGTCGGATTGCATCTCTGGAGACATTTGCAATTGAACACCAACTTCTTGAACCCCTTTGCAATCGAGCTGCCCAACATCGGATAGTAACCCCATCGAATACTGAAGGAAATTGTCCATTTGAATGTCGATGAGGGTATGCACCAACAGTTGTCGACGATTGTTTGAGCTGCTTTGATCGAGAGGCGCCAATTGTCGAGCCCGTTGTACCAACCCCAGTCCTCCAAGTTGCTGCCAGTTGAGAAGGCCTAATTTCAACGCGTCATCGAGGTCATGGGCGTCGTAAGCGATGCTGTCCGCGGCGTCGACGACTTGAATCTCGAGCATGGGCACTGTGCCGGAATCTTTGTGCGACCGAAACTGCTGGCCAGAAAGGACTTCTCGAGTCAAGTTTAGGCCTGGATAGGATGTGTAACGTTGCTCAATGCGAGTGGCCAACTCGATTGCAAAGGCGTTGTGCGAAAACCCGCCAAAAGCCTGAACGCAGGATTGCAGCGCATCCTCGCCGCAATGCCCGAACGGTGGGTGACCGATATCGTGCAGCAAGGCCATTGCTTCGATCAGATCCTCATTGAGTCTCAAGGTTCGTCCAATCGTCCTAGCCAAGGATGCCACTTCGTTGGTGTGGGTCAATCGGGTTCGATGGTAATCCCCCATATCGCCGGTGAAGACCTGCATTTTACCGCTCAATCGACGAAACGCAGAACTATGTAGAATTCGATCGCGATCACGTTGGAAGGGGCCGCGATAGTTGTGCTGCGGTTCGGAATGCTCGCGTCCAGCGGACTGCGCCGAAAACATGGCATAGGGGGCGAGCAGGAGACGCTCTCGGGATTGCCAAGACAAAGATGGATCAATATTTCGATTCGTAAGTGACCGTTTGGTTTGGGACATTGGAAAAATGGAGTTCAAATTCTTTTTGGGGCAATCCGATCCGTTCGCAGCCTCAGTTTTACGGCAAGTCAACCGTAGGTTCGATAGCAGTCCATCAAATTTTAAGAAATGTTTCATCGTTTCGGCCGGCGAGATCTCCGGTCAGCCCGATCTCTTCCTTCCAGGACTTGGAGTTTTGGGCTACGAGTGTCCAAACCCTCCCGAACATTGGTTTTACCGGTTAAAATCACGGCATATGTCCCTCAACTTAACCGAAAGCTCTTGAGAATGTCCACTTTTCAATACTCCGACTTGTCGAAAATGATTGACCACTCGTTGCTGAACCCAACGTTGACCGTTGAGCAGCTTGAGGCAGGAATTCGGTTGGCTATCGCTTACGATGTCGGCAGCGTATGCATTCTTCCCTACTATCACAAACGCTGTGTGGAACTTCTGGCCGGTACAACTGTCGCTCCGAGCAGTACCGTCGGATTTCCGCATGGAGGGAATACGACTCGGACTAAGTTGATCGAGGCAGAACAATTGATAGAGGACGGCTGTCTTGAATTGGACATGGTTTCCAATATCAGCGCTGTTCTAAGTGGAAATTGGGAAATGGTAGAAAACGAAATCGATGCGATTGTTAAGCTATCGCACGCTGCCAAACGCCGCGTCAAAGTCATCTTTGAGAACTGCTACCTCAAGGATGAACAGAAGATTCAACTCTGCCAAATCTGTTGCGATGTCGGAGCCGATTGGGTGAAGACGAGCACCGGCTACGGCACCGGCGGCGCGACTATGGAGGATCTCCAATTGATGCTTGACAATGTACAATCCCCCGTACAGGTCAAAGCTGCCGGCGGTATTCGTGACTGCGACGCTCTTATCCATGTTCGGAAAATGGGAGTTACGCGTGTGGGGTCCTCCAAAACCGCTGAAATACTCGACGAAGCACGACGTCGGTTGGGAGTTGCAGCGATTGGCCCAATCAAGGCAGCAGCTGCGGGATCTAGTTATTAGGGCAAATAGTGAGGCCCACTAAGCCGCACTTTATCGTTCGGAGGATATTACGATGAAAGAAGTCCAATCTTGGCTGCTAAACCATCAAGGCCAAATGGCCGATGAGCTGGAGCAATTATGCAATATGAACTCAGGCTCCGATGACCTTCCTGGTTTGAACTGCGTAGCCGATTGGCTCACCGATTACTTTTTGCCACTGGACGTCCATTGCGAAAAGGTCCAACTTCCAGCCTTCGAGACAATGGATGATAGGGGAACGATCACTTCCCATACAACCGGCTCCGCATTGAGATGGGATATCCGAGGGGTCGGCAATGTGAAAAAACGACTGCTGTTGAACATTCATTACGATACCGTTTACGGACCCAAAAGTAACTTTCAGAAGTGTGAGCGGTACGAAGTCTTTGCTCCAAACACGCAATCGGAACTGAGGATGCGAGGACCGGGGGTCATAGATGCAAAGGGTGGAATCGTTGTCCTGAGATGGGCAGTCATGGCTGCCAAGAAATTCTTAGATCTGTCCGGAGTGGAACTAAGCATTGTCCTTACCCCAGATGAAGAGATCGGCTCACCTGCATCGATCGACCTGTGGAAGAAGATTGCTGGGCAGTTTGATTTCGCGATGTTATATGAACCCACGCTTGCAGATGGATCCCTGGTTTCGCAGCGTAAGGGAACCGGCACCTTCATCGTTCTCGTTCGGGGTAAATCAGCCCATTCTGGTCGGAATTTCCATGACGGTCGCAACGCAATCGTGCTGGCTTGCAAGGTGGCATTAGCCATGGACTCACTCAATGGCCAGCGTACTGGCGTGACGGTCAATGTTGGACGAATCCGAGGCGGAGCGGCAGTCAATGTGGTACCGGACTTGGCCGTTCTCCGGATCAATGCTCGAGTCTCATCCCATGAAGATCAAGTTTGGCTTGAGTCAAGCGTACAACAAATAATCCAATTGGCCTGCCAGCCAGATTCCGGCTACCGTTGTGAATTGCATGGTGGTATCTACTCGGCACCAAAAAGTGTCGACAGCAGCACTTCCACCTGGATGGAATTAATACGACTAGCGGGGGAGAGCATCGGCGAATCCATTCACTGGAAACCGTCCGGCGGAGCTAGCGATGGCAACCGGCTGGCCTCCTTGGGCCTATCCAACATTGACACTTTCGGCCCGGAAGGGGATTTGTTGCATAGTGATCAGGAATGGGTGCGACTAAGCAGTCTTCCTCGAAAAGCAGCGTTGACGGTCGCTGTTATCAAATCGATCGGAGCGACCTTGTCCTCCTAGTTGTGGCGTTGCAATTCGATTACCCCCAAGCCGTTTGCGACGGCCTGTGTTCCAGTTAACGTTAACGCGTTTGGCCAGCAAGAACACAGAAACTTTTTTCTTGCAGCGGTATTGCCTCGTTTTCAATTTGGTAAAATCGCTCCAATGCTCATCAAAAAAAGCATTGCTGCTCGTGCGGCTTGCGACCGAAATTCGATGCGGAGAGGACGGCTGGTATTTGTGGCAAGTAAAATCCGGGGAACCGTAGTGCAGGTCAATTCTGAGGGCGATTTGATCACGGACATTGCCGAGGAGCAATTAGTTGACGTTGGCCGGACGACCGAGACCAAGATCGTTGTGGATGGTGAGCATGAGACCTACGGCCTGTTCGATTCCAACCACAATCAGCCTTCGATGACCCTTGTCGCAATTATTGAGCCCAAACAAACACTTCGTCTTCATCTCGTATCGGATTCGGCTGCAATGATGCTTGGCGTTACCACCGGCGCGAAGGTCGAAGTACGCTGGTAACCTATGCTCTTAAACTCTTGGGCTTAAACTAGTTTCCTTTTTCCACAGTACCATCTGGCTACGAGATAATCATGAACCAAACAGCACTCAGTACTAAATCGAGTTCGCGAGGACTTCGCGTCACAACTATCGTTAGCACGCTGATGTTAGTCGGATTCGTAGTGTTGCCCTTTTGTTTTGCCCAAGAAAAGCCTGCTAAAATGCTTCGACACATGGTGATGTTTAAATTCAAGGAGACCAGCAGCAAGGAGGACATTCAGAAGGTTGTAGACGCGTTTCGTTCGCTAAAGAAGTCCATTCCTCAGGTTTCAGCCTTTGAATATGGAACCGACAACAGTCCAGAGGGACTTGCGAATGGTTTTACGCATTGCTTCCTGGTGACGTTCAAAACGGAAGCAGACCGAGAGATATACTTGCCACACCCCAAACACAAAGAATTCGTCGAAGTTCTTAAACCTCACCTCGATAAAGTGCAAGTAGTCGACTATTGGGCTTCGGAATGAATCGTTAGTGTGGCATGGCGGTTCTCGCCGTGATTCCTCGCCTTAGCCTGATTCCTAGCTCCAGGCATGATTCCCCATCTTAATGGGTCATGGCGTAGGTAATGATATTGACGCCGAACGGATACGAGCACTTCATCGAGTATTCTTGAAAATATTCGGGATCTTCCCCTTCTCGTTCCCATCCGTCCGCTACGTCATTGTTGTGGCAAAAGAGGGCAATCAATCGGTGCTGGTCGTCGAAGTAGCCAAAGAAATGCGGAGAAGTATCGTCGCGCTCAAAAGGTCCGTGCCAATCTTCGTATGTCATGCCACGCGCCCAAGCGTGGATGCTCGGCACTTGTGGCAGTTTGGCCAAATCGTAAACCATATGAAAGATCTCGTGGTCGAGGCTTAACTCGATGGGTTCTCGGTCTGGAAAAACCTGCTTCATTTCTTCGCGGATATGCTTCCATTCGGCCGCTGCCCAAAAGTCATCCGCCATGAGAAAACCACCTCGAAGCAGGTAATTGCGTAGCGCTCTTTGCTCCAACGAATCAAGTGCCATTGAACCCATGTTGGTCATGAAAATGAAGGGGAAATCGAACAGCTTTGGTTCGGTCAGTTTCATGGTTTTGCCGTTCGGATCGACTTTGAGAGCAGTTAATTGCTGAAGTCGTACAGAAAAGTTCCAGTCGCAATCGGGATAGTCATTCATCCAACCTCCCCCTCTACCTTCGCGACCACCGCTGGATCGAAATTCTATGCGAACGAAGGTGAAAACGTCTTGGCGGAAGGCAGGGTCGATTGTCCATTGTGGATAATCTGCTCGTACGGATTGCGGCTCGCCACGACCGCCGCCGAACCCCATTCCAGCGTTTCCACTCCTGGGCCCCGATCGGGCGGGGTCGCGTCCCTCAGGTGGAATTCGACGCGATTCCCCCGAATTCGGCTTGGGCCGTTCGCGAGGCTCTTGCATGCCGATCGCCAAAATGCAATTCGACAAGACGAAGACCGAAATGACCCAAAATCCAAAATTCTTCACGCATTCACTCGCTGTCCAAGGAAAAAATCGCTGGGTTCAATGACTTGTGGCACCTAGTAATAACTCGACGTCGACACTTTGGTTCCGCCACGTGCCCCGTAAGTTTGGCTCTTCTGCACAGCGCGATCATTTCAACAAAGAATTCCGAAGAATGCGCCGCTCAAGATAGGGGGAGAAATATCCGCGGTACCGAGCCTGCAGCTCTGGCCTTTTCCAATCGTTCCCGGAAACACTCCCGCGACAGATCTTAGAGCCACAGCAACAGGCGAATTCATCAACCGGGGATCCGTCACACATCGCATAGTCATAGCAAACCTCGTCCCCAGGCTCGATACTTTTCAATGAAACCAACGTAATCTGCCCACACGTTCCAGCGTTTGGGTCACAGGAATGATTGATCCAGTCGGCTGTCGATAGTTTGTATTGAGCACTCCAGAAAACGAAATCGTCTTCTACTTGGATGCATTGGGAACGCTGGTCCGATGGCAACTCCAGGGCTTGGTCGAGGCCCAAAGATGCACCACCAAACAAGGCTAGAAACTCACCGGGGGCAATGGGGGCAACGCAAAAGACAGCACGAACTTTGCCTGCCACGAGTCGAGCCTCCAATTTCGGCGAGGCGTACGAACATTCATTTCCAGAGATCATTGGGCTTGTCATTATCGCGCTGATTGAAGAATTAATACGCCTACAAAAACGATGAATCCGCCAAGCAATGCCCGGAAACTGATCGTTTCGGAGAATCCAAACAGGAGAGAAAAGATAAGGATAAACAATGGATAAGAGATCTCAACCAGGCCTGCCAGCAGGGGGTTCCCTTTTTGAATCGATACTGCGATTAGGATGCTTCCAAGTGTGAATACGATCGACGAGAACGCAATCATGAACATGACAGTCCAGTTGCGGGTCGCAATTCCAATCTCCGACGAGAAGGTACCAGTAGCCAGACAAACGCAACCAAGCGTAATGGACCCAACCAACATTTGAATGGAAAGCAGGAAAAGTGGTGATATGCGGTCGTGAAACAACCGCCCAAGAAGTACGTATTCAAATCCCCATAACGCCGACGCGCCTAACGCATATACCATCCACATTGGAATCGACCCGACTAATTGCGAATGATAAAAGTCTTTATACTCGAACGCCCTGAACTGAATTCATTCGAATTCACTAAACTGTTCGCTGACATTATCTCTTCTCTGCACATTTGGGTTGGGATTTTATTGCGGTCCTAAAAGGCAGTCAACGGGTCGGCTCGAGAGGATTTGGGAATGTGGAACCGCTCGGCAGGGTTCATCGTCGAACGATTGACTGTTTCAAATGCGTCCAATCGTATCAGCAAAGGAGCAAGCCATGCGGAGTGCAATCTCGTTTCTGTTGGTTTTGGTGCTATTCGTTATTCCAAAATTGGCATTTGGCCAGGGATTCTTGATGGAGGAGCGCCTCGATGTATCGACGCGAATGCCGCGCCCTATTTGGCCTCATCCCCCTTCTCCGCGGCCGGCACCACCGCAATCGTACAAAATCAGAGAGCTGACCACGAACGTAAATCTGGTGGATCAGATCGCCAAGGTGCAAGTGTCGCAGTCTTTTGTCAACACGGGCAGCGCGCCAATGGAAGTCTCGTTCATCTTCCCGTTACCCTACGACGGCGCGGTGGATCGCCTAACTTTTCTGCTCGATGGCAAGGAATATGATGCCAAACTGCTCGGAGCAGACGAGGCGAGGCGGATCTACGAAGGTTACATTCGTCGCAATCAAGACCCTGCGTTGCTGGAGTGGATCGGCACGGGAATGTTCAAGACAAGCGTATTTCCGGTGCCTCCCGGGGCTGAGCGAACCGTCACCCTCCGTTACAGTCAGATTTGTCGCAAGACTGGTGGACTCACAGAACTGATGTTTCCGCTGAGCACGGCCAAGTACACATCGCAACCGGTGGAAAAATACAGCCTTAACGTCAACATCCAGTGCGAGTCGCCGATCAAAAACGTTTATAGCCCAACCCACGCTATCGAAATCAAACGCCCCGGTGACAAGCACGCGGTCGTTTCATTTAGCCGGTTGAACGAAGTGCCGGGCAGCGATTTTCGACTTCTATACGACGTCGGCAGCGACGCCGTTGGCGCGAGCGTATTGAGCTACAAGCCAGAACTCAGCGAAGACGGTTACTTCATGTTGCTCATCAGCCCAGAGATCAAAAAGCAAGCCGACCAGGTCGCCAAAAAGAACGTCGTGTTTGTAGTCGATCGGTCGGGTAGCATGAGTGGCAAGAAAATCGAACAGGCCAAGTCGGCGCTCAAGTTTGTGCTGAACAATCTCCGCGAAGGCGATCTATTCAACGTCGTCGCGTACGATAGCATCGTGGAGAGTTTCCGTCCGGAAATGCAGCGGTACAACGACGAAAACCGTCAGGCCGCGCTCGGATTTGCCGAAGGACTATTCGCGGGCGGTAGTACGAATATCGACGGTGCCTTGAATGCCGCGCTCACCCAAATCACCGATGACAAACGGCCAAACTACGTTGTGTTTTTGACGGATGGCCTCCCGACGGTCGGCGTAATAAACGAAACACAAATTGTTACCAACGCCAAGAACTTAAACAAATTGCGGGCTCGCGTCTTCAGCTTGGGTGTAGGCTACGATGTCAACAGTCGACTGCTCGACAAACTGGCTCGCTCGTGTTTTGGCCAAAGCGAATACGTGCGGCCCAATGAGGACATCGAGGAGCGAGTTAGCAAACTGTACAATCGGATAGGCGCACCGGCGCTTACCAACGTCGCGATCAAGTTGGATGTGGAGGGCGCTGCGATCGAACAAGGTCCGGTAGTGAATCGCATTTACCCACGCGACGCCTATGATCTGTTTTCCGGGGACCAACTCGTGGTGATTGGCCGTTACAAGAAGCCCGGCGCGGGCAAAGTTACGATCGAAGGGACAGTTGACCAGCAAAAGCAATCGTTTCATTTCCCCGCTCAGCTTGTAGAAAAGTCCAACGATGAGTCGATGGCCTTCATCGAAAAACTGTGGGCCATGCGGCGGGTCGGCGAAATTATCGACGAAGTGGATCTTCACGGAAAAAACAAGGAATTGATCGACGAACTCGTCGCTCTCTCCAAGAAGCATGGTATTCTCACACCCTACACTTCGTTTCTGGCTGATGAAACGATTCCCATACGCAATCTGGCGGAAGCGAATCGTCGTGCAGGCCTGGCGCTCGACGGACTCAGCGCGGCCCCCAGCGGTGCCGGAGGTTTCTCTCAGCGAGCGGAAAAAGGAAATCTTCAAAGGGCGGCTCAAGCGCCATCAAGCGGTGGCGGAGGACCGGGCGCTAGCTTTAGCAAATACAAATCGATCGATTCGGATAAGGAAGTCATCGTCCAGAACATTCAAAACGTCGGCCGCAAGACGTTCTTCCTTCGAAACAACCGATGGACCGATTCCAGTCTGACCGAAGAACAAGAAAAGAAAACTCAAAAGGTTCAGCGGTTCAGTCAGGACTACTTCGACCTAATCACGAAGCATGGCAAAGACGCAGCCAAATACTTGGCCCTAGAAGGCAATGTCGCGTTCGAACTTGGCGGCCAGACTTACGAACTGATCGATTGAACGACTTTGCATGGGAGAACCGATCGTTCGGTCTAATACTTCATGAACTGGCAAACGAAATCGGGCTGCTTTCGGGGGTCAGCCTGTATTGATCGACATTAAAATTTGTGACCGCGGCGTGGACCGCTTGTGCATTGCGTGAGAATTTCTGGTCCGTCTTCGCGCATCAATACCGTATGCTCAAACTGAGCCGAGAGTCGACCATCGCGTGTTCGCACGGTCCAATTGTCCTTGGTATCCAGTTTGGTAAACCGAGTTCCAGCGTTGATCATGGGCTCGACGGTGAAACACATTCCAGGCAACAATCGCTCTTGCTTGCTCTTGCGGTCCGGGACATGTGGGATATTTGGATACTGATGGAAGCGGCGACCCAATCCGTGTCCAACGTATTCCCTGACAACGGAGAAGCCACGCAAGGTTGCTTCCTCGACAACGTGGTCGCCGATCACGCTGACCGGGCAGCCCGGCTCCAGGGCAGCAATGGCTCGGTGCATTGCATCGAAAGCACACTGAGTTACCTTCTTCGCTTCATCGCACACGTCGCCGATCAAGAAGGTCTCCGATTGATCGCCGTGCCATCCGTCCACGATTGACGTAACATCCACGTTGACGATGTCCCCGGCTTTGAGAACGTAGTCGCCGGGGATTCCATGACAGATAACATCATTCACACTGGTGCAACAGCTCTTGGTATAGCCTAAGTATCCGAGGGTGGCGGGCGTATGCTTGTGCTGGTGGGTGAAATCGGTAACAAGCCGGTCGATTTCGTCAGTCGAGATTCCAGGTCCAATGTACTGACGCAAATAATCCATGAGTTGAGCGTTGAATTGCCCGGCAAGCCGCATCCCGTCTCGTTGAATCTCTGTCAATTGAAGCTTGCGAATATTCTGCAGCATGCCAACCTCGAAACCGTCGCCTTTACATTAGTGGATTTACAAAACGGGCAGGCTGCCTGCCCAAAACCTTCAAACAGTGTAAACGTTTGCGTTGAGTTCTTCAAATGACCGAGCTCTAAGATTCGAACATCTGGCTGATGGATTTGTTGGAGTGGATACGGCGAATTGCTTCGGCCAAAAGCGGGGCAACGGTAAGGACCTTGATGGTCTCTAGCCGTTTCTCGATTGGCAGAGGGATTGTATCGGTTATCACCAAACTATTGATTGGTGCCTTTCGGAGGTTTTCGATGGCGTTTTCGCACAGAACGCCATGGGTCGCGGCCAAGTGAATCTCCTTGGCGCCAGCCTTGTGGACCAGCTGAGCCGCGCCGCATATCGAACCCGCCGTGCTGATCATGTCGTCAAACATGAGGCAGATCTTGCCTTCGACGGGCCCACCAATGATATACTTCTGTTGCGTTTTTAGTGCGCTATCGCGTTGTTTGTCAATGATCGCCAGCTTTCCCCCCAGTCGCTTTGCATGTCCGATCGCCCGCTTGATACTTCCTTCGTCAGGGCTGACAACCACGATTTCAGCTGGGTCAAACATCCGACTCTTGAAGTAGTCCGTAAAGACAGGTGCGGCGTAAAGGTGATCTACCGGGACGTCAAAAAAGCCTTGAATCTGGGGAGCGTGCAAGTCCATAGCGAGAACCCGATCTGCCCCAGCTCGAGTAATCACATTCGCTACCAGCTTGGCCGTGATGGGTGTTCGTCCTTCGTCCTTTCGATCCTGTCTAGCGTAACCGTAATAGGGCATCACGGCCGTTATCCGTGCAGCACTAGCTCGCTTGCAAGAATCGATCATGATCAGCAATTCCATCAAATTATCATTGACGGGCGGGCAGGTCGGCTGAATCAAATAGACGTCACGCCCGCGTACGTCGTCTTCGACCTTGCAGTTGTTTTCGCCGTCCGGAAACTTGTTCAGCGTGATGGAGCCAAGATCCAAATGCAAAAAAGTGCAGATGTCCTTTGCTAATTGCGGATTCGCTCGGCCACTAAATATCTTTAACTCACGCATTGGTAACCCATCTCTCGCATTTTCGACTCGACCATCGCCATTTCATCAATCGTGTTGATACTAAGGGCTTCGCAGGCCTTTAACACGGGGCGTGCGTCGACTTTCTTACCGTGGTTTAGCAATAATTCCGGACAGTCCGTTAGATAATACTCTGATTGCGAATTATTGTTCTTGAGATTGTCCAAAGCCCACAAAAGACTTGGCCGATCGAACAAATACGTGCTCATATTGACTTCGCCGATTTGACGCTGCTCAAGAGTGGCATCTTTATGTTCGACGATTCGCAAGAACTGATTCTTTGAATCCCGCACGATACGCCCAAGTCCGTATGGGTTTTCTTTGATCAAGGTTCCCAAGAGGCAGTCAAACCCGCCTTCCTCAAATTCTTCGACCAAATCACGAACCGAACTGGCTTGAATCATCGGTGAGTCCCCTGCTACAACCAGCACCGGGTTGGCTCCTTTTTCAAGCAGCGGTTTGCAAACGCGAACTGCATGGCCGGTACCTAGCTGCTCTGTTTGAACCGCAAAATCGACCCCGCGGCTCGACAATTCATTTTTGACCAAATCGGCTCGATAGCCTACCACCACAAGGATTTGTCGGATTCCGGCTGATTGCAAGGCGTCCAAGACCCAATGGATCATGGCTCGCCCAAGTACCGGAAAGAGAACTTTTGGCAATTCGCTCTTCATGCGAGTACCCTTTCCGGCTGCCAGGACGACAGCTGTAGTTTCAGTCATTAACGGCTCCAATAATCATCGATTCAAACAAGAACTAGCCGAATTTGACACACCGTGTCAAATTCGGCGCCATCCAACACATCTTGCCAAAGATCCCCAAAGCTATCCAGGGCGCTCAGGCAGAGAACGCCTAACATTGACGAATTTAGCAAATTTCGTTACTGTTCTCCCACTTGCTCGTGCGACAGAATGAAATCCACGTGCATGAATGCTTCGCCCAAGCAAGGGATATGGTTTATTACGATTCCCTCGGACTCACATGGAATTTCATGGAATCCACACACTCCAATCGATAGGAAAGAACTTTCAATGGCCGGAACCGAACGACAACGTGAACTTCGCAAGCGTAGACACCGAACCAAGAAATTGGAAAACCTACACAAGAAGTGCGAAAAGGCAAACAAAACTGAAAAAGCCGCCATCGTCCATAAGCTCCGTCGACTAAGTCCAGGTGCGGAGCAACTCATCCAAGCTTGGAAGCTTGCTTAAGATCGCATTCTTCGGACGTACGTTAACAAAATAACAACGCTCGGCTAGCCTGTTTAGAACGAGCGAAGCGGTTCGCTTTTTCGATTCTTGGAAGAACACTAATCCACCTCCGATACGTCGCTGCTTTGATGCATGAATTTTCCGATTTTGCGGATTTTTCGTTTCAGGCTAATTCTGGTAACTACGTAAAATGGGAAATACGCAACTATTCCTCCCTATTCGGGTCCGCAAAGTTTGACGGACTCACCCTGCAACCTAACTTTCATCCGGCGGACCCTATTGGGACGCTTGCTGATAACTCAGCATAAGTGCCCCCGGAGTTGTCTGAAATCATGGCGATGAAATCGGATGAATTGCGCGGGAGTTTATTTAGGTTCTTCACGTTCGGCTACGCCGAAATACCTGTCGGAGGGTAATCCCATGAAAAATTTCGCCATGAAACTCAAACGCTTTCTAAAGAGTGAAGACGGACCAACCGCCGTGGAATACGCGGTTATGCTTTCGCTCATCATCGTTGTTTGCCTAACAGCTGTAACCAGCATCGGCAAGAACGCAGGCAGCACGTTTACCAACGTTGCTAATCAGCTTGGAACATCCAGCTAATCGATTTCCAACACGTGGACGTGCAACGCTCTAGTACGAAGGGCGTGGGGATCGAACACGTGTGGCACGCTCTGAGGTACGAAGGGCGTGGGAATCGCGAGTGGTAATTTACGGCATTTCGCCACGTTCATACGCTAACTCGCATGGAAGTGCCACGCGAATCGCATTTGGATTCAGCTTCTCGTTACCTACGTGTGCGAGAAGTTGAACTAGCCACTAATCCAAAGACCTCAACGTTGACACCACGCGAACCAATCGCGTGATCGAACGGACGATGCACTGCGGGAAGTCCATTCAACTCGAACAAATCCGTTTCGTGGCAGGCGACGTCAACTTCGCAAAGCGGATAAGGAGTGTGGTGCACTTGCCCTTTGAATACCTGCCCTTTTGAGTTGACCGAAAAAAGCAAATAGCGTTCGGCTAAAAAAAAATCCAGTGTGCCTGGCTGCGCATACAAAATATCAGTCTTGTACGAGTACTGGAACCGACTCTCGTTTTGGACCTTTCTTGGCAGAGATCTACGCGAACGATAATCGATCGTCCGATTGTCTTCATATGTGGCCCGCATTGATGCGTGTTGGTACGGCAGATGAAATAGAGTTCGAGCCGCCCAAACTGCCAACGGTTGGTTGCAATCCAGCGACATGAACCATACTCCCGGCCTACCGGCTTCGTCGAACAGGTAGGTCCGCAGATTGAGCTCCAAGAAGTGCGATATCCAAGGCAATGAGGGGGTCCCACGGAAACGTATGTTCCTCATGAAAAATGGAACCACCCCAATAAATGCGTTTCCTTGGTAGCAATCTACAAACAAACCTTCAGGTAACGTTCTTTGAATAAGATCCGGTTCGATTCGCCAATGCAAAAAAAGCAAGTCATTCCAACTTTGGTACATCACCGCGGATCCGGTGGGTCGTTGACGAACAGCGAGCCTTTGCTCTTCAGTCGGATATTGCAATCTAGTTTCCTTATTAAGTCCAATGGCGAACTGGAGTATCCCAACCCGACGCGTACGTTTTGATGTTGTGCGTTTTGATGCATTTCGGGCCAAAGGCCCAACCATTTACCTAGCCCAGGCAAACGGCCTTTGCCTGGGCTAGGTAAACTAACTGGCCTTCGGCCCTAAACACAATAGCGCAACTTCGAAAAGAGTAAGCGAGGGACTATTTCGCAGGTCCCTCACTTACGTATCGGGTTAGGATTGGTAGTTTTCAGTTCGCCGTTCGCGTAACTACGAGTTGAAGTAGCGCATGTTACTTGGTGGTTGCCATTCCATATGCTACCAGTCCATTTGCCGCCGCAGCAGCTAAGATCGAGGACGCAAGAGCGACGTAAAAACTCACACCCTGGTGTAGCATGCCTGCCATCAGTGCGATGAACAAGAGGGTAGGCAAAATGAACCAAAATGTCGCCATCAAGTAATCGACTATCTCTACAGTTGTAGCTTGGTCAATCTGGTGGCGAGTAACTATCACCAACAACGTGATCCACGGTATCGCACTGATCAAACCACCCCACCTAGGCGAGTTTTTTGAAAACTCGGCCACGCACGTAAAAACAACCACCGCAATGACAATTTTGGCCAAAAACAACATAACGCATTTCCAAGTCGACAAACGCCAATGACAAACAAAAGAAATATAGACAAACTAAAAGGCTTTCAAAAATCGCAATATCTTACTGCCAATGGTGTTGCGACGCGACTTCGAAACCAGCCTATTGTCCGATTCAAAATAGCGTGTAGAGTTAATCCTAAGTGCACAGCCAAGTCGTTTTACCAATATATAGGGCAAAACGTACGGGGGAACCAAACGCGTAATGTCGTACTTCGGTACGCGGTACGCACCGGGGCTTAGGTATCGTTTGCGATGCCAGGATTATTCCGATCCCAGCCCGTCAGCTAACCTCGTCGGCCGATTGAAAGATGTTCTTGCAATCATGGAAAGCAGTTCTTTGGAACACGCTAGTGCACGATCTTTGAGTTGTTTTGATGAACACGCAATTTTGAATCGGCTGAGAGCATGGAATTTCCAAGCTCGAGTACGGTTCAGTTCTAGTTATACTCCACACTGATCCTTCGAGCCCCTCTCTTTGCGCTCTGAACGATTCTATTGCCTTGGGCACAAAGCTGCTCTGTTGGGAGATAGCTATGTCTATTTTTGTTTTATTTGGGCAGTCCAGTTGGTTTGCATTGTTTTCTTACACCGCTATTGCGTTGATTGCGATCTTGCTTATTGCTATCTGGTTGAGCTTTCGCTATATCCCCAATAACTCAGTTGGAGTGGTCGAAAAACTCTGGTCGAGCCATGGATCCGTGCCAGAGGGTGGAATCATCGCGGTTCACCAAGAAGCCGGTTTTCAATCGGAATTACTTCGAGGTGGAGTTCACTTCGGCTATTGGAGATGGCAATTCCGAGTGCATCGCGCTCCGCTTGTAACCATTTCGCAGGGCAAGATTGGTTACGTCTACGCACGTGATGGTCAACCTTTGTTGTCGAGCCAAACGCTCGGACGCACCATCGATTGCAACTCATTTCAAGACGCGCGCGCCTTTCTCTCCGCAGGCCAGCGTGGCCGGCAACGCGAGATTCTGCGGGAGGGTGTTTATGCAATCAACCCATCGCTTTTCGTCGTTATTACCGACGAGAAAGTTTATGCCCTCTCAGCTATTCAGTCGCCGAAAGAAATAAAGACGCTGGAACAGTACCGAGATGAATTGGCAGCTATCGGAGGTTTTGCGCCGGTGATTATTGGTTCGCTTATGCGAAGCGACGATGCAACCGAACCGGACCATCCAGCCTCAGTAGACTCGATCGGAGTGATCACAGTACACGATGGCCCCTCATTGCCTCCGGACGAGATCATTGCGCCGATCGTTGGCAGCGATTCGCAAGCGGAAAACTTTCACAATAACTTTCAGAACGCGGAAGCTTTTTTGCGAGCAGGCGGTAGACGAGGTCGACAGTACCTAACCCTAACCGACGGAACCTACTTTATCAATCGGTGGTTTGCGACGGTTGAAATGAATCCTAAAACCGTTATCCCCATTGGCTATGTCGGGGTGGTTGTTAGCTATGTTGGACGCTGTGGCGATGATGTTTCAGGTACTGAATTCCGCCACGGAGAGCAAGTGGCACCCGGTGAAAAGGGGGTCTGGGAAAAAACACTCGGACCGGGCAAGTACGCCTTCAATCGATATGCCGGTAGTATCATCGCAGTCCCAACCACCAACTTCGTATTGCACTGGATCACAGGGCGATCCGAGTCGCACAAATACGACGAAAGCCTTCGTTCCATCGACTTGGTCACTAAGGATGCGTATGAGCCATTGTTGCCGCTAAGCGTTGTCGTGCATATCGACTACGAACGCGCACCGAGCGTGATTCAGCGATTTGGCGATGTTAAGAAATTGATCACGCAAACGATTGACCCGATGCTGAGTGCTTTTTTCCGTGACGTAGCCCACACGAAAACCATGCTCGGTCTGTTGCACGAGCGGGATCAAATTCAAAAGGAAGCACGAGCGGAACTTCGCGAAAAGTTTCGAGCCTTTGATATCGAATGCGTCGATGTCCTTATTGGAAAGCCCGTTCATGCTCCCGGAGACGACAAAATCGAGACGTTACTTGAGCAATTGAGACAGCGCCAGTTGTCGTGTGAACAGCTTGAGACATTTGAACGTCGCAAACTCGCAGCTCAAAAACTACAGGAACTCAACGCGGCCGAAGCGCAGGCAGAAAGGCAAACAGCCCTGACCAATGCAGAGGTACAAGCTCGCATCGCAGATAGCGAAGGCGAAGCCATTCTTGCCAGGGCGCGCAAGTCGGCCCAACAAACTATCGTTATGGCGGACGCAGAACTCGAACGGTCCAAACGTGAAGCAGAACAAACCGTTCTTTTGGCGGAAGCCGATAGCCGTCAACGCATGTTGGCAGGCCGAGGTGAAAGCCAAAAGATCATGCAAATAGGACTATCCGAGGCGGCCGTGCTTCTGAGGAAAATCGGCTCCTTCGGAGACCCTCGCCTGTACGCTTTACAAGAAGTCGCATCCAAGCTTTCCAATAGCCAACAGCCACTTGTTCCAGAACATCTCTTCGTTTCCGGTTCGCAGAATGGGGATGGCTCGCCCCTCGCTTCTGGAATGTTGGGAACGCTATTGGAATTGCTGGTGGCCGAAAAAACGCTCTGGGGTACGGGGGACCACCCTGAGCTTGACTCCCTTCGTCAATTCTCCGATCGGGTTAGCAAGAGTGCCCTTGAAAGCATCTCGTCCACCCTATCGGAGACCGAAGTTCAAAAGTAGGTCCGCATCTCTGATGCGGACCTACCCGTGGCGGCGGCAACCAGCATCCGAATCGACGCAAGCAGCGTCGGCCACGACAAGCGATCAAATAAAAAAGGCCCCGCGAATCACGCGGGGCCTTCTAGTTTCTTCATGTAACACAACCGACTAAGGCATGTCCGGCTCGGGGATTTCCTTTATTTTGACTGGCTGTCCGTCTTGACCAAACAGAGAAAAGGAGCCTCCACCACCGCCGAAACTGCTAGGCATGTTGTAAACGTAGATCGCATCAACAGCCTTAATAATTCGAGTCTGTGCTTCCCCTAGATGAGCCAGTGAATACAGATCTAAGCTATTGCGGCCTTCTAGCGTAGCGTCCAGCTTGCGCTTTAGTTCCTTCAGTTGCATCAGAGCGAGCGCAGTCACGGGCTTGCTGATGGCATTGGAGTCAGTCGGAATTGCCAAATCGATCAATCGCTCCAAATGCTCGCGTTGAAGATTTCTGCGCCAGGAACTGATACGCGGCTTTCTAGATGAAACCTCCCCTTCAGGCTTAGCATCCAATTCGGACCAAATCTCGCCATAGATTTTTTCCAGCAATTCAGGCAATGTCACCGCATCCTTGTCCGATGGAACAAGCGTCTCGTTGTCAAACACGCGGCGAAGAGTGCTCGGATTCATCAACATGGTCAACGTCGACGCTTGGAAACCCAAGATTCGGTCGTGGATTGGGAAAGTCGATTCTCCCATCGAACGCATCCCTTCATCGATCCATTTGTCATTAGTCAAGCGTTCTAAAATGGCTTGGGTGATTCCAAAAGCTTCGTCCCGAAACGCATTCTTAAAAACGAATGCGAGAGCATTGCGTTGGCGTTCTGCAGCGATAGGAACCAGCGACTGACGGTTGCCCGGATCACCCTTCTTATCGCGATTGACAGTCGCCCCACCAATCCAATTGGCCATCATACTGACCGTCTTGGTTTGTTCGCCCAACGTCAATTCGTAACCCTTGCGAGCTTTGCCCCAGCTTTCTCCTTCCTTGACAAATTTGTCGAGCAGTCGCGAGCGATATAGCTTGACTAGACGCATTTGATTTTCAGCGTAATCGAGAGGCTCTTTGCTGTAGTCATATCGACGCGCCAACGGATCTGGCCCACTTGTGTCTTCGTCAGTCGCATACTGCAATTCAGGCTCACTCGTTCTTTTGAGAATCTCCGGTAGCTTTGCTTCCTCAGGAGTGTAGCCGTACTCAATCGCCCAATAGTCGTAAGGACCGATTCCAATCATGGTATAATCGCCTCGGATTCCCCCCTCAACTTCGTAAGGCATGTTGATTGGAATGTAGTCCATTACCGACGAAGCCAAAGTCTTCTTGCCCTTAACTGCGTCCGAATTGATTTCCTTCAATGTGTAAACGCTCGAGGCCTTGAAATTGTGACGCAACCCAAGAGTGTGTCCTGCCTCGTGGGCGACCAATTCCGCCAAGAGTGGTCCGATAAAAGCTTCCGGCATATTGTCCAATAGGTTTTCTTTTGCCTTTTCAGCTTTCTTGGCCTCTGGCTTCTTTTCTTCTACCTTGGGCTCTTCTTTCTTTGGTTCCTCCTTTTTTGGTTCCTCCTTCTTTGGCTCCTCTTTGGTTCCGTCTACTTTCTTCGTTTCCTCTTGCTTGGGTTCTTCCTTTTTGGCATCGTCTTTTTTTACCTCCGACTGAGGCAAGTTTCCTTCGTCATCGAACAAATCAAACGCTAAACGGGCCATGCTCATGTCCATTTGCTTTCCCACCGCGGCGGTACAGTAACCGTTCACTTGGCTGGTTCGTCCTATCAATCCATCGAACGGTTGATCACCGAGCAATGATGTATCTACCTTTGTCAATGGATGACCACCAAATGGAAGCTTGGATTGGTTGGCAAAAAAGTTTTTCAAGTGATCGCGATTCGCATTAGGTGCTAGTCGCAAACGTGGGTCCCAATTGGGATGGGACCCAAGCCATGAAACAGTCTCAGGGCTCATGCCTTCCATCGCCAAATCAGGCATCATGTCGTGATACTGAAAATTGAAATGCCGAATCCATCCGTCTGTCAATATGATGTCCGCATCGAGGATTTCCCCTGTTAAAGGGTGCACACGACTAGGCCCGATGGCCGTCCCAACGTCATTGTTGAGCCATCGCACAAAGTTGTACTGCACGTCCTCGGGATCGAGGTCCATGTTGTCGCCAGTCTTTGCGTCCTGATAATAAACTTCCACCGCGTCCGAAAAACCGATCTGTTCAAATGCTTTGTTCCAGTACTCGATCCCTTGCTTGACCCATCTTCGATATCGCACAGGTGTTGTGTGCTCGATATAGAATCGGATCGGTTTCACCGGTGGGCTGATTTTGAGGCTTGGATCACGCTTTTCCATTCGCCAGCGAGTGACGTAGCGAACAAGCTTCTTGTCTTCATCGTAACTACCCAAGTCGGCATAGTTGGTTAAGAAATATCCAACCCGTTGATCTGCCTTACGAGGTCGGTAGCCATTTTCTTCCGGCACTTCGCTGAACGAGAAGTGCAAGGTCTGCAATTTTCCGCCTGCCGCTACGACTTCGAAAGCCAACTCAGCGTTTTTGCTAAAGGACTTGGCTTTCGCGATCTTTATCAGTTGTGGATCCTGGACGCGAACCGATGGACCAAAGAACTTCGACGCGTTGCCAACGAAGAGTGCATCCGCATCGATCACCGGTCCACCGCCGCGTGCCCCCATCGTTATGATCGGTACATCCAACAAGACCGTATCCGTAAACAATCGCTTGACGGACGATTTCGATTCGGGTTCGCCGTTCGACCGAATGTCCATATTCGGTACGATCAACGCGAGCCGTTTGTTGTATTGCCGCCAGTAAACGTAAAAATCGTTGGATTGAAGTCCAGCATATTTATCGCCGCTGCTAACCGTTAGCGCGATAAAGTACTTTTTCATGGCGAAGTCTTTTGGTAATTCCAAAAGCATTTGCCCATCTTTTTCTCTTGTCCAAACGCCACATAACGACTGCTTGTCTGGCGACTTGGAATCGGCTTTAACAAACCCTTCCGTCACTTTTTCAAACGGCGGGTATTCCGGTTGTGGTGCCGTTTCTTGCGCCGAACTACTTTGCCACGGAAGGAAGCTAGCTCCAAACGCTGCTACGAGCGTTAGAGATCGCACCAAAGACTGACGATCCAGTTTCATTAGATTTTTCCAAGAAAGTTGCTAAACGAGACGATTCAACGACGAAATGCTTCTCCAGATTCAAGTTCAAACCGGTTCCCTTCCTGCATAACCTTGGGAGTGGGGTCAGCGCGAGGGGGTGGGTCTGGCGAAGCCTACGTTAACTTCAATCCAATCCAGGCAGGCGAAAACAAGTTGTCGGAATTTGATTCGGGATGCATAACGGATAAATCCCCTAACCCGCAAATCCATCGCAATCCGTAACGCCAGCCAATTCTGTGAATTATGAACAGACCTCCGCACCAGGTCCAGTGACAGAACGCCCCTGAGATGTCGAATATCACGAAAAATTATGCAGCGCTCTGGAGTGCTGTCGCTCCTCAACACCGAAGCCGGATCACAGTCGTGCCTCGACCAAGTTGAGCGCTCGACGGTAAAATGGTTCCAAGCGGGTGTAAGCCTATTAATTCAAATCAGAAATCTCAATCGAGACGTTGCCTGAATTGTCCCACAATCCAATTGAAGGCTCGTTTACTTTCAAAAACAGCTCGCCAGCCCTGTCCGACTTTAAGATGGTTTCCCGGCCAACACGAACAGTTTCCCAGCGTCGGGTTTGCTCCCTGTCGTCAACAGATACCACACTTGCAATCACGCAACCCAATGCGTTTCCGCGGTAAAACTCATACGTTATTCCGTTTGGCTCAACAACCCAGTTTTCATGGTCTCGATCCAAGGATTTCCGCAATACGTAGTTTCCGGAACAAGCGATACGTACTGGTTCACCAACTCCAACCATTACCCCGGTTGATTGCCAGCCTCGATCGGTAGCGAGTTGAACGACTACAGGCTCCCCTTTTTTTTGCTTTTTCGAGGATGGAGTCATTTGCCGGACCACCCTCGACCTTTCAAGATCGTAACCAAAATCAAGGTCAGAAACGAAACCGTTCCAGTCGATTTGGACATCCTTCCAATCGGCTGCGAGTTGTTTTTTGAAAGCTATGGAAAGCGAATCTGAGTAGTCCAGTTTGTTGTTGTACAGCTTCTTTAGGATCGGACCATATTTGGGATGATTCGTAAAGAAGAGGGTCGCAGCCCAACTCCACGAATAGCGAATCTCGTGGTCTTCCCTCGCATTTCCATAAGCCAAAATCTCCGACATCGTAGGTGCAACGCCTCGCTTGAGCGTCTCGTCGATAAGCCGCAACCGTCCCCAACCCGATACCTTTTCCCTCGACGATGGGATGACGCATAGTTTCAACACACCATTTTGCAAGGAGTGTGTCCCGTTCATCTCGGCCATTCCCTCCATAAACCAAGGGGACCCGCCGCCACCATAAAGCTGCCACATGATCCAATGCGTTGCCTCATGCAAAAATAAATGCCGCCGATAATAGACCGTCGGCTGCTCTCGCAAATAAATCCTACTTCCGTACTGATAGCCCTCATCAAAACCTGGCACACCCTCCAATATTCCAAGCTTGGTCAGTCGATCACGGTCGCCGATCAACAAGGCGGTGACATGCCAAAGCGCCATTCGCTCCGTTTCGACTCCGAAATAAAGCTGCCATTGCTCCATGCTCTGCTCTATCAATCTAGGCCAACTCTTTAGTTCCTCATCGAATGGAATGTCGCTGACTAGAGTCAAGCGAGGCGTGACTAGCTCGTACAATCCCAATCGATTCCGCCCCAACGTCTCAACTTTTTCGGTCGCTGACGTCGTTTTCTGAATAGTTCCCTGGACGGCTATTGGGTCTTCGGCGCGAACGATCTCCTCGGATGATAAAAGCCATAGGGCCATCAAAAAAGCGACACATCCAGAAATCAAAATTGCCTTGAGCATGTTTCATAACTCCATGGGACCGAGTCTAAAAACTCCGACCGGCTAGTTGCTCTTGTATTGTAATCGCAAGATCGACCGCTTGTGCCGCTAGCATCCCATCTAATCGAGGTGCCGTTGTTCTCGATCGCACACTTAAGGCCATGTCGTCAATTTCCGCAACAAATGCATCTACATCATCGCTGGCTGGCAGCTCTGGACGAATTACCTTTCCGTCTCGCGTGACTATTTTGAGGGGCATTGTCTCGGCCGAATCGCTAAATGCGGCAAATTCGTGCTGCAATGTTGCATGCTCCAGATGAAGCTCAAAACCATGCGTAAACGGTCGCCCAGGTCCGTCAATGACTCCAGATGTACTAGCGATTGCAATCTCGGAATCGCCATAGTCGTAGACCACATGAACAAATTTCGCCACATCCCCTTGCATCCGACCGACCGCGTGGACACCCTTTGGCTTACCGAACAACAATTGGATCCAATGCAAATCATGGACATGCAGATCGACCAAAGGTCCTCCAATCTTGTCCTTAGCATAGAAATCCGGAATCCATGTCGGGTTCGAGATGATACGTTTGAAATAACCGCCAATCGGAACGCCATAAGTTCTGTTGGCAACAAGCTCCGTAGCAAACGCAAAGGCGCCCATGTATGGAAGAACGTGGGCCACCAACACCATCCGATTGCATTGCTTCGCCTTTTCCATGATGCGAAAACAGTCCTCTGAATTGAGTGCAAGCGGCTTTTCGCAGAGAACGTCTTTGCCATGCTCCAGCGATATGTTGGCGGCAGAAACATGCATATGGGGTGGCAGACAGATATCGATGACGTCTATGTTCGGCGAACGAACCATTTGCTCCAGCGATTCGAAAACTTCAATGTCCTCCATGGAAATTTGATCACCTGGCGGTCCAAAGTTTCCTTGGATTCCTCGCCAATCTCCAGCACGTTTCTTGGCATCGCTTGAGCAGAATGCGGCGAGACTCGCGTTTTTGCTGCGGCGATAAGCAAGCTGATGTATCCATCCCATAAACCCAATGCCAACCAAGCCAACTCGTATCATCTCGTCTGTTCCTGCGCTCTCGGGGGTCTCTTTCCGTGTACGACGAAGCATATCCTAAGAAATCAATTGAACAAGTAATAGATGGCAATGGTTTGCTGAAGCTGTCTACTTCTCGATTTCAATTTCAAATAGGTTTGGCCAGTTCTTGCCAGTGACATAGAGTTTCTTGGTATCCGGATCTTGTGCAATGCCGTTCAATACTTGGTCGCGGTCCTTGCGTTTGGTGATGGGATAGATTGCGCTAAGATCGATCCAGCCAAGCACTTGGCCACTTTCTGGTGAGACGCGAACGATCCGATCTTCATACCAAATATTTGCCCAAATCTCTCCTTGAATAAACTCGAGTTCATTCAGGTTTTTAATGCGTTGGGCCCCATCCTTGACCGAGATCTTACGCAATTCCTTGAATGTCTTTGGATCGATAAATCGAATGTCCGACGATCCGTCGCTTAGAATAAGCTCGGTTCCATTATCCGTGAGCCCCCAGCCTTCGTATGGATATCGGAAGTACTCTTTGAACTGAAACGACTTAAGATCGTAGACAAAGCAGAAGTTGTTCTTCCAAGTCAGCTGATAGATCTTACCGTCTAAGACAGTGATTCCTTCTCCAAAGTATTTTTCATCGAGCGGAAGCGATTTCAATACCGAGCCGGTTTTGACGTCCACTTCGCGCAAGGCGGAACTACCATAACGGCCGGTCCCTTCGAACATCTGCCCCTTTTCGATGACTAGGCCCTGGGTGTAGGCAGCAGGGTCGTGGGGGTAGACGGCCACCACTTTTACCTTCGATACGGGCGACGTTGCTTTTCCAATCGGCACGCATCCCAACACAGCGTGTACCAAACACATCGAACAAACGAACACGGATCGCAACATCAAAAACAACTCCAACTATTTCGCACGAAATTCCGCTCCCACCATTGAAAATAGCACCGAGGCGAGCGCTAACCTAATATCCCTCATGCCTGATTTCAACGCTAGAGCGGCTGTCAAGCTTTTCGCTGTCTGCATCGTTGCGTAGCAAGATCGCTAGGCCATCCGTTCAGGGACTTGTCCCCCATCCGTTCAGGGCTTGTCCCACATCCGTTCAGGGACTTGTCCCCCATCTGTTCAGGGCTTGTCCCCCATCTGTTCAGGGCTTGTCCCCCATCTGTTCAGGGCTTGTCCCACATCCGTTCAGGGACTTGTCCCCCATCTGTTCAGGGCTTGTCCCCCATCCGTTCAGGGCTTGTCCCTGACGGATGCGTTTTGGCGTACTACTGTGGGCGTCCTAACTCCCGTTCCCCTCGGCTTTGGCCCCCGCCCGCGGGGCAAGCCCAGGGGGACGG
>JANMHA010000252.1:0-16847 GCA_031374925.1 Pirellula sp.
ACGAATTTACTGATCTACGGGATAACCCTCGTAAGATCGAATAGCAGCTTGCGGCGTACGACGGAAAATTTACCAACAATTGTCCCGACCACCCTTGACACAAAACTCTACATAGCAGCGAAAGGCGACAATAATAAAATCGCAGCCTCGGAGGTGTGGGCTAGCACGCAGTATGGCAGCGTGTACCATTGGTTCGCCTAGATGGCCTTCCGTTGAGTCGCCCTGAAGCACTCGTCTTAGTCTTTTTCCAAAAATGCCGCAAACTAACAAACCGAACTACCTAGCCGTCTTCCTCACGTTTGCCCGAAATAGTCTTATTCGAGACATGACATTTCGGAGCAACTTTGTGCTGGATTGCCTTTCGAGCGTCTCCTGGTTGTTGATGAATTTGGGTTTCTATTTGATCGTATTTCATCATGTCAAATCGATTGGTGTTGCAACGGGTTGGGGCCAGAACGAGTTCTACGTTTTTTTGGCGACAACCTGGCTTATCAATTCGCTCGTTCAAGCATTCTTGATGCCAAACGCGCAAGAGTTTAGCGAACTAATACGAACAGGTGGACTAGATTTTGCTTTACTTAAACCGATCGACACACAGTTCTTAATTTCATTTCGTAAAGTCGAATGGTCGTCGCTAAGCAACTTTTTTCTCGGATTGATCATTTTAGCTTATGCGATGGTTCAGTTGAGTTCCCGACCCGATCCGGCTTGGACCATTGGTCCAGGACTCGTGATTTTATACTTTGCTTACATCGCGTGCGGCGTGGTGCTTTTGTATAGCTTGATGATTTGTCTGGCGGCCACCAGTATTTGGCTTGGCCGAAACCAGAGCCTCTACGATTTTTGGTTTTACATTACCAACTTCTCTCGCTATCCGATGGAAATTTATGAAGCCGGTTGGGGAATTCCGCTTTGGTACGCGTTCACATTTGTAGTACCTGTCTTAGTCGTGGTCAACGTTCCGGCTCGATTGCTGGCACAGCCCCTTGTACCGCGTCAGCCCTGGGAATGGGCGTTGATTGCCTTTGCTCCTATTGCCACGATTGTGTCTCTTTTTCTTAGCCGATGGGTGTTTCAGAGAGCCCTAAAGAGCTACGCCAGTGCAAGCAGTTAACTATCCCACGTAGACTTCTACCGGCGGAACGGTATCTTTAGACGAGCGACTTAAATGATGTGAGTGACCCGCTGCGTGAACCTCGACTGCAATAAAAAATGCCAAAGCTCTTTGTAAGCGAAATCCAACCGCAAATGCAGGTCGATGCTGCCTTCCGCATCGCGGACCGTCAACTAAGGGCGAATCGGCAAGGCAACCTCTATCTATTGATGCAGTTACAAGATCGAACCGGTGTGATCTCCGCGATGCGATGGAATGCCGACGAGAAATTAGCGGAACGATTCGTCAAAGGTTCGTTCGTTCAAATCCAGGGTGCATCCCAGTTGCACAACGGAATTTTGCAACTGATCGTCAACCAGATCGCAATGGCGGATGAAAAGACGCTTGACCCTGTCGACTTTGATTCTGGCAATCGAGTGGATGTCGATCAGCTTTGGAACAAACTGGGGGAATTGATAGAAACCATTTCGAACGAAACCATCCGCCGTATCGCAGACAGTTTTTATCGAGACCAGGCAATCGCCAAATCCTTTTGTTTGGCGCCTGCTGGGATCAAGACGCATCACGCGTATCCAGGTGGATTGTTAGAGCACGTCGTGTCCCTGATGCAACTGGCGGACCGAATCTCATCGCATTACACGGTACTAGACCGCGATCTCCTGATGGCTGGTGCCATGTTGCACGATATCGGCAAATTGGAAGAGTTGTTGTTTGAAGGAGAACTGAGCTATAGCGATGCGGGTCAATTGCTAGGTCACCTTGTTCAAGGGGTACAGATGCTGGATTCCAAAGTTCGTGAGATTACAGAATCTGGATTCGAGGTAGACCGAGCGATCGTATTGCGACTCCAGCACATCATCGTGAGTCATCACGGTTACTTGGAACACGGAAGCCCTAAAGTTCCAATGACTTTGGAAGCCTTGGCTTTTCATTACCTCGACGAAATGGATGCCAAACTGAACGCGGCCTTGGCTTTGGTGGAAAGCGATCGGACCCGCGATGCTTGGACGACCTACAATCCGACGCTCGGAAGGAAAATCCTCAAGCCGTGAGGTCATCGCTAAGCGACAAAACCGCCAATGACTGCTGGCCTCCCGTGTGGCGACGCAGCGTGCTACGGGTTTGCACCGAGCATTTGGAGTCCCGCTCGTGCTGGTTCCCAATCTGGATAGATTCTTGCGGCTTCGCAGTAGCATTCCCGGGCTGCCAAATCCCGGCCCAAATGCCATAGGCACTGCCCTAGGGCCACGCAGGCTTGGTAGCAAAAAGGATCCAAAGCCAGTGTCCGTTTGCAGTCCTCGGCAGCTTGTTCGATGTCCCCGTCGCTGAATCGGACCCAAGCACGAAGCATATACACATCCGAACGCGAGTCGGCTTCGTCTACCAAATGGCTCGCAAGTTCAGTCGCGGATTTGAATTGGCCATCAGCCAGCAACTGCTCCACTTTCGAAACCGTTTGACGGTGCCAAGGACTCTGAGTGCGCTGCGCAATGGCTCGGCGGGCTTCGTCCGCACCGGTCCGAACTATTCTTGCCGAATCGCGAAGCAACATCCCTAATGGACACGCATGCGACTCGTCTCCCAGGTGACTCAACGCCCAAGCTGCCGCTTGTCGGATACCAACTTGCTGCGAGGCCAGCAACCGATTGAGCGTGTGCGGAGTGTAGTTTGCTCGAACAAGTGCTATCCATTTCGACGCATCCTGGCTAGACATACCCACTTCGGTTTCGCAGTCAGCGAGGTAATTTTCGAAGTATTGGAGGAGTTTGGCCATGCGAACTCAACTATTGGTTGAGGCAAAGAGGACAACGTCGATGTATACTTTTAGGCGAGCGGCAAATTGAATTATCGAAACACGAATCGTAGGAGAGGGACAATTTCGCAGGTCCCTCACTTACGTATCAGGTTAGGATGGGTAGTTTTCACATCGCCTCTCGCTTTATAGTTCGCTCACTCGAGTTGAACTCGAAAGGAAAGGAACCGTTTCAATGAACTCATGCTGTCTTACTTTAATTACTCCTGGCTTAGTTCGCAATCAATTCATTGAACAAGAATTCAATCTTAAGAAAGCGAGTTCTACTCACTTGACAACGAATCGCTCGGTAACTCTCGGCCTCATTGTGCTGTTACTCCTTTTCGTCGAACCAATGCATGCATACGGTCAAAGCACGACATCGCATCCGTGCTTGAGTCCTTATGCAATTGCGATCCAACAGACTCTGCAGGCCCCGTGTGAACAAGTCGTTGAAAACGCTTCGCTTGAATCGCTGCTCGATAGCATCTCGTCGGCTTACGAAATTCCAATTTGGTGCGATCGTCGTATTACCAGAGATACGCTTGTAACGCTTGAAAAAAGAGATGAAACCCTTGAGAGTTTCTTGAAACGCGCCGTGGAAAAGGTGGATGCAGTATTGATCCCATTGGCTGGTGTCGTCATGGTTGCAACCAAAACGCAAGGCGATACGATTGAGGCGGCTCACTGGAGACTGGTTGTCTCTCGCTCAGCAAACAGCATGAAGCCGATGGGCTCAAAACCATTCGGATGGTCTGATGGCTCTGTCGCTTCCACAGTCATTCAAGATTTCGCATCCCGTTGCATTCCCGATGCAAAGTTGGACATAAAGATGGAACACGATATTTGGCGAGCTTTTGAGTTTCGGAAGTTAACAACCCCGGCAACGATTGGCACATGTTTGCTGAGCGGGTTTGATCTTTGCATCGTCGACCAAGATGGCAAGTTGAATTTAGCTCCCATTTCGACAGTCGATTCCGTTGTCACTTGGACTTATTCCAGCGAAGAGATCCAAAAGAAGATTGGTGAATCGGCTGGGAAGGCTTGGCGTCAACGATGGCCAAGTGCAACGATTGCCAAGTCAACAAAACCGGAGGGATGGCGAGTGACTGGAACGGTGGCGTCGCATCGCGATTTGATCGTTCCTATGATTCCGAAAAAGAAATGGGAAAAACCGAAACCCAGCGAAATTGGGTTGGATAAGAAAGGGTTTTCAGGAGCGCTGGAAGGCGAGCTGGAGCTAGTACTTCGATCTCTTGCCGCTCAGACGAAACTCGATTTCTTTCCTATTCCGCTGCCCGCAAGTCTGGAAACAAAGAAGGTCAAATTGAAACTCGACAAGACGCCGCTCGACGATATTTTGAAGGAGATCACCAAGCAGTGCGGGGTGCGTTTCATACGGAATGGACAGAGGGTGGAGATCATTCCGTGAACGTGGCAACGTGGTTGAGTGGGAGCTTGTCTCCCCTCAACCTTGTTTTGGCATCCTAACTCTTAGGACGCCAAAACGTCGTCCGTCGGAGGCAAGGCGAACAAGGCCGCTTTCTCGCCGTAAGTAGTAAAGTAAAACGTGTTCCAATACGAAAAAGTGGCACAATCTTTTGGATTGTTGCTAAAATAGAATCCGGATCACGCTACTCCCGCCTTCCGCCTACTACAGGTCCCGCCTTCGAAATGTTCTTCCGCTGCTTTGCTTGGACTGCTGCGCTCGCAACGATTGCGTTTTGCGAATCGCGAGCTGCAGTCTCCCAGGAGATTACGTTCGAAAGACATATTCGCCCTATCTTGCGACAATATTGTTTTGATTGCCACGGAGCTTCCGAGAAGAAGGAAGGGAATCTCGATCTCAGACTAGTCCGCTTCATGAAACGAGGAGGCGACTCTGGAACTGCAGTGGAAATCGGGAAAGCTAGCGAAAGTCTCTTGATTCAGCGCGTCGCCGAAGGTGAAATGCCACCAGGTGAATCCCACCTCCCTGCGTCTCAATTGGAAGTGCTGAGAAAATGGATTGATGCTGGTTCGAAGACCGAACGTCCCGAACCCGAACAGATTGGTCCGGGGGTCCCAATCACCGCCGAGGATCGCGATTACTGGGCGTTTCGTCCGATCGTGCGTCCAATTCTTGAGGCTTCAGTTGGGGCCGGCATTCGCACACCGATCGATGCACTGCTTGCGCAGGCCATGCTGCCAGGGATAACTTTTTCACCTGAAGCCGATCGAGCGACGTTGATTCGCCGCGCCTTCTTTGACCTCATTGGTCTGCCCCCTAGCTTAGACGAGATGGAAAGGTGGAGCCAATTGTCGGACTCAAACTGGTTTGAACAACTCGTGGACTCATTGCTCGAGTCACTGCGATACGGGGAGCGATGGTCAAGACACTGGCTCGATGTTGCGGGCTACGCCGATTCCGAGGGGCAAACCACAGAAGACGCAGTGCGTCCCTGGGCTTGGAAGTATCGGGATTACGCGATTCGGTCACTCAATGCGAACAAGCCGATCAACCGATTCATTGTGGAGCAACTAGCAGGGGACGAACTAGCAGGCGTTCAGCAAGGGGATTGGACCGCGGAGCAAATTGAATTGCTGACGGCGACGGGTTTCCTCACCATGGCGGCCGATGGCACCGGAGCAGGTGACAATAGCCCGGAAGCCCGTAACAAGGTCATCGCCGACACGATCAAAATCGTAAGTTCGACGCTATTGGGTGTTAGCGTGGGATGCGCCCAGTGCCATGACCACCGCTACGACCCGATTTCACAATTGGACTATTATGCGATGCGAGCGGTATTCGAACCCGCCTTCGATTGGCAGCAATGGCGAGTTCCAGATGCCCGCCGAATACCCCTTTCCACCATAGCTGATCGCGAGCAAGCGGCTTCCATCGAACAAGAGGCCCAAAAAATTGCCGAAGTGCGGGCTGCCAAACAGGCTACTTTCATGGCCGAAGCACTTGGTAAAGAATTAATGAAGTATGAAGAGCCGCTACGAACGGAACTGCGGACCGCCTACGACAAGTCTGCCAAGGAACGCTCCGAAGAGCAAACCCTACTCCTGAAAAAATACCCAAGCGTGAACATCACGCCTGGCGTCTTGTATCAGTACCTTCCTAAAGCCGCAGAAGAACTAAAAACGTTCGATGCAAAGATCGCGGAGACAAGAGCTCGTAAACCCAAAGAAGAGTTCTTGAGAGCCATGACGGAAGTACCGGACCGTGTACCTGAAACCCATTTGTTTCACCGAGGTGATCACCAACAGCCAAAGCAGAAAGTGTTGCCGTCCGATCTGACAGTCGCAGCTGCCGAGGGGGCGTTGCCGTTGTTGCCTGAACGCGATACGAGTCTCAAGACCAGCGGACGGCGGTTAGCTTATGCCCGTTGGTTGACGAGCGGCAAACACCCGTTGGTCGCGAGAGTTCTAGTCAATCGAGTATGGCTTCACCACTTTGGTCAAGGAATCGTTTCAACCCCCTCCGAGTTTGGAAAACTTGGTACGGCTCCGAGCAATCCTCAACTGCTGGATTGGTTAGCTGATGAGTTCATGCGTACCGGATGGGACCTGAAACAACTTCATCGTACCATCATGACGTCCACGGTTTGGAGACAGAGTTCGGTTCGCGACGCGAGTAAGTCTGCTGTCGATGCCGAAAACAATTTCTATTGCCGCAAGCCCATTCAACGCTTGGATGCTGAGATCATTCGAGATCGCATGTTGGTTGCCTCTGGCACGCTTGAGCCAAATCTGTTCGGTCCCCCAGTGGCAATCAAAATGGACGAATCAGGACAGGTGATTGTTGATGGCCAGCAAAAGCGCCGCAGTCTGTATCTCCAAGTTCGACGCTCCCAGCCCGTCGCCATGTTGCAAAGTTTCGATGCTCCGGTAATGGATGTCAATTGCGAAAGGAGGCCAGTATCGACAGTTGCCACTCAGTCATTGATCTTGATGAATGGCGAGTACACCTGGCAACAAGCCGACTTGCTGGCCGCGCGAGCTATTCGTGAGTCCGTGCCGCTTTCTGCCGAACGAGTCGGAAGTTTGCCAGAGCTTCCAGCGCCAACGCCGCCGGAATGGCGGTTTGGTTATGGGGTCTTTGACGACGTAGCCCAACGCGTGAATGGCTTTACCGATTTGCCGCACTGGACTGGCACAGAATGGCAGGCTAGCGAAATACGCCCCGATCCCACTGTCGGATGGGTCATCTTGAATCCAAACGGCGGTCACCCTGGCAGCCGATACGCATCGGTGCGGAAATGGACTCCTCCAGGTGTTTGCCGCGTACAAATTGATGGGACCCTGCAGCACGGTTCTGCTAGTGGCGATGGAGTGAGAGGTAGAGTTGTTTCGAATCGACGAGGCCCGCTTGGACAGTGGCAAGTCCATAACAACATGGCCCAAACGCACGTTGATTCGTTTCAAGTCGAAGCTGGAGAATCGATCGATTTTGTTACGGATTGCGTTTCAAATGAAAATGCCGACTCTTTTGCTTGGACGGTGAAGATTGCCGTGTTGAATGATCGCACCCGCGACAGTGTGGCGGAATTTCACGGACCCGTAGCAGTCGATAGTTTTGTTGATTTACCGAAGCAAATGCACTTTGCTTGGAGGCTAATCTATTGTCGGCCGCCGACGCCTGACGAGTTCAAGTCTTCGTTGTCTCATGCGGCAGAGCAGCTGAGTGCAATCCAAAAAGACCCACGCGGGATCGCGGCGGGTTCGAATACTGCGAAGCAAGTTTTAGTCAATTATTGCCACGCGTTGCTAAACTCAAACGAATTCGTGTACGTCGATTAAGGGCAGATGCATTATGGGGATCTTTGGTCGCCGACAGTTTTTGGCTGAGAACGCGATGGGAATCGGGTCGATAGCATTGACTTGGTTGTTGCAGCAGGAGCAAGGCAAGATGCCGAAGACGATTTCGTTGGCAAAACCGCACAACGATTTGCTTCCGCGAAGAACGCATTTCGAACCCAAAGCGAAGGCCATGATCTCCTTGTTTCAACATGGCGGTCCTTCGCACATGGATTTAACCGATCCAAAGCCAGAGCTAACCAAGTACAGCGGCACCGACTACAAAGAGGACATCCACTTCAGCTTTGTGAATGAGGCCAGTAAAAAACTTTTTGGTAGTCCGTTTAAGTTTGCTGCACATGGCCAGTGCGGTACGGAGCTCTCGGAATTGCTTCCCCACACGTCCGAAATCGTCGATGATATTTCACTTATTCGCAGCATGCATACCGGCGCGAATGGTCATGAGGTTTCTATACGCTATTTTCATGGTGGTATTCCCGGTGTGCTTGGCCGCCCAACGCTGGGATCGTGGCTGGTGTACGCGCTCGGGTCGGAAACGCAAAACCTGCCCGCGTATATGGTGCTGACGGATCCAGGCGGATTGCCGGTGGATGGGGTTACGAATTGGTCGAATGGTTTTATGCCAGCGATGTTCCAAGGGACTGTCTTGAGACCCAAAGAACCGCGTATTCTCAACCTGGAGCCACCACTACATGTGCGAGGCAAGTTCCAGGAACAGAATCTCGCTTTTTTGCAAAACTTGAATCGCCGCTACCTTGAAACCCATCCTGGCGAATCGGAGTTGGAGGCACGGATCGCGAGCTACGAGTTGGCCGCCCGCATGCAAACGGCCGCAGCCGAGGCGCTCGATATCGAAAAGGAGACCGCCGCGACACACCGAATGTACGGGCTCGATGTACCGGAAACGAAGGAGTATGGCACCCGCTGCTTGATCGCTCGCCGCTTGGTGGAACGGGGCGTTCGTTTCGTTCAGCTGTTTCATGGTGGACAACCGTGGGACAACCATAGCGGAATTGTTCAGGGGCTCCGATCGATTTGCAAGAAGACAGACCAACCCGCCGCCGCCTTGGTGAAAGACCTCAAACAACGCGGTATGCTCGACTCGACAATAGTGCACTGGGGCGGGGAGATTGGTCGGTTGCCAGTCACACAGGAGCATGGTTCGCCAGAGAAAGCAGGCCGCGATCACAACGGCCAAGGCTTTAGCATTTGGTTAGCGGGTGGTGGATTTCGAGGAGGCATAGCTTTTGGAAAGACGGACTAGTTTGGGCATCGAGCCGTGGAAAACATCGTAACTCCAAACGACTTTCAAGCTACATTGCTGAATCAGTTTGGGTTGAAAAACGAAGAGACGATGTACATCCATAGCGGCCAGGAGCAAATCATTACGAACAAGCGACCGGCGCGAGTCGTCAAAGAAATCATTGCTTGATGTAATGTGGACGAGCGAGGCCCTTCGCTCGTTGGTTTTCTTACCAAACTTTAATAAACCCTACTAAACCTGAGCGAGGGCCTCGCTCAGCCACAAAAACCACCCTCCAGCAACAGATCACTATGAATTGGTTCGCGATAAAGTCTTTCCTTTACCTTGTTGTTTTTTCAACATTCTTTCCTATCCAGTTTTGCCTTGCCGAAGATTCCGATCCAAAGCGATTCGAAAAGGTCACTATCGCCACGGGCCTAATTCAGCCGATGCAAATGGCGATCGCGCCAGACGGACGCGTTTTTTTGATTGAACTCTCCGGCAACCTCAAGTTGATCGATCCTGCGACCAAAACGACGAACGTCGTTGCCAAGATCCATGTCACGACAGAGCAAGAGAACGGGCTGATAGGGATATGCCTCGATCCAAATTTCTCCGAGAACGGATGGATCTACTTGCAGTATTCGCCCCCAGGTTTCCCTGGCCAACAACTTAGCCGCTTCCGATTTCGTAACGACGTATTCGAACTGGCTTCCGAACAGAAATTGTTTCGCTTTGAGGAGCAACGCCGCGAGTGTTGCCACCACGCAGGTTCGATAACGTTTGGCCCAGATGGTTGTCTCTATATTGGTACGGGCGACAACACCAATCCCTTCAATGACTCCGAAGGCTACGCACCGATCGACCAACGCCCCAATCGCGAACCGTGGGATGCGCTACGTACTTCCGGGAATACCAAGAGCCATAACGGAAAGGTACTCCGCATCCGCCCCAATCCAACGGAAGGCTATTCCATCCCGGACGGCAATCTCTTTCCGAAAGACGGATCCATTGGGCATCCCGAGATTTATGTCATGGGATGTCGCAACCCATGGCGCATCAGCGTCGATCAGAAAACAGGGTTTTTGTATTGGGGTGATGTGGGACCAGACGCTGGAGGGGATGGACCTCGAGGCCCGAAGGGATACGACGAGGTCAACCAAGCACGCAATGCGGGCAATTTTGGATGGCCTTGTTTCATAGGCCCAAATCGCCCATACAACATGGTCGATTTTGTGACTGGAAAAATCGGCGAACCTCAAGATCCAGAACGTCCGTACAACCACTCTGTGAACAATACCGGCGCCAAAGAACTTCCTCCAATCCAGCCCCCTTTTATCTATTACCCGGCAGGAGAATCTAAGGAGTTTCCTGAGGTGGGAACGGGTGGACGGACCGCGTGCGCTGGTCCGGTTTACTATTACGATTCCAAATTGAAATCAGAATCCCAATTCCCTGATGCATACGACTCCACGCTATTCACGTTCGAATGGTCGCGAAGCTGGATCATGGCAGTGCATATGGACAAAGACTCTAGAATTCAACGTTTGGAGCGATTTCTCCCAGACTTGAAAATCGTTCGCCCTATCAACCTCGAGTTCGACAAACTCGGTCGATTGTACGTGATCGAGTACGGAGAGACGTGGGGAGTCAATGCCGAAGCGGCCTTGCATCGCATTGAATACGTTCGAGGCAATCGAACGCCAGTTGCGAAAGCAATTGTCGAAAACAACATCGGCAAGGAGCCGCTCAAGATTCGAATGAAGTCGGAAGGCTCGTTTGACAAGGACGGTGACAAGCTCACGTATCGATGGAAGTCGACGCGAACCTCGGGTGAGGAACGGCAGGAACGGGTCCTATCCGAATCCTCCGAAGCCGAAGTCTCAATCGAAGAACCCGGTTCCTACACTGTATCTCTCGAAGTTCGCGATTCCAAGGGTGCATCGGATATCGCTACCTATCCAGTGGTGGTAGGCAACGCACGACCGGAGGTCAGATTCCTTTTCCCGAAAGATGGCGACTTCTTCACTCCCGGCGAAAAAATTGGCTACAGTCTCTTGATCGAAGATCTAGAGGACGGCACCAGCGATTTCGAAAACGCCGAAGCGAGGAATTTGGAAACGATAGAACTGACCGCACCCGGGCGAACGTTTGTTCAAGCGAGTCCCATTGCCTTGGGCAAGTCGGATGACGGTAAGCCGTTGCCCATTGGGTTAGACCTGATGCGGAAGAGTGATTGCTTCAATTGCCACGCGATCGATCGAGCCTTGGTTGGCCCAATGTTCACCGACATCGCAAAAAAATACCGCGATTTCCCTGGTGCACTGGACGTGTCGATCAAGCGGGTCACCGAAGGCTCAACCGGTGTGTGGGGCAAAGTTGCCATGCTGCCGCACGCTCAGCACACGCCAGACCAAGTCGGCGAGATGGTTCGCTACGTTTACTCCATTCAAGCTGATTCGAAATCGAAAACCGTTGGCGGCTTGAACAATTCAGTCGAATTCAAACCCGACGCCAGTGGCATTCAACTGGAAGCATTTTACACGGATCTCGGTCGGGGAACAATTCCGGCATTGACTGGTTCACAGACCATTCGACTGCGAAGTCGCGTGATTCAAGCAGAACAGGTCGATGAGATCAAACACGCTACTGTTTTGAATTCCAACAAAGCTCAGGAGAAAGCCTTTGTGGGTGCTATTGAGGATGGAGCTTTCCTCAGGTTGAACGGAATTTCTCTGGCCGCAGTAAGCCAAATCATTGTCCGTGTAGCCAGCGCTGGCGCAGGGGGCATTATCGAAGTGCATCGCAATAAAATCGACGGACCATTGCTGGGTAGTGTTACCGTGGAAGTCAACGGCGAGTGGGAAGTATTTTCAGACAAGGCTATCGCAATGCCTAAACAGGAAGGAAACGACGACCTGTTTTTCGTTTTCAAAAACCCAAAGAACCGAGGCGGATTAATGAACATTGATTCAATTGAGTTTCGACCGTAGTCAAGTCCGCCGACTTGAGTCCTGCTTGCACAACGCCTTGAGTTATTCACAGGATGCCGAATAACCGAATGAGCCGTTAGCAGTATTGGCTTGAGAGCGCAAACGGGCTAATGGTTGGCGATAGCGAGGGCTGGCGGTGATCGCTGACCGTCCGTCGACGGAGCGACGGACCCACGTGGTCAAGTCGCTCCGCCGACTTGAGTCCTGCTTGCACAACGCCTTGAGTTATTCATAGGATGCCGATTAACCGAATGAGCCGTTAGCAGTATTGGCTTGAGAGCGCAAACGGGCCAATGGTTGACGATAGCGAGGGCTGGCGGTGATCGCTGACCGTCCGTCGACGGAGCGACGGACCCACGGGAGCGACGGAACCACGGGAACGACGGACCCACGCGACCCACGTTACCGTCTTCTAAACAGTGGTCCGGCGTAGCGTGCACCGTCGCCCAATTCTTCTTCAATGCGAAGCAATTGATTGTATTTCGCCATTCGGTCGGATCGCGAAGCCGAGCCGGTCTTGATCTGCCCGCACGACAATGCAACAGCTAGGTCGGCGATCGTTGAGTCCTCGGTTTCACCGCTGCGGTGGCTCGAGATACTAGTGTAACCATTGCGGTGGGCCAGTTGAATCGCTTCGATGGTTTCCGTCAGTGTGCCGATTTGATTGACCTTGATGAGAATGCTGTTGGCGATCCCTTGATCGATACCGCGTTGCAATCGGTCGGTGTTCGTCACGAACAAATCGTCACCCACGAGTTGGACTTTGCTGCCAACTTTATCCGTCAACTTTTTCCATGATGCCCAGTCATCTTCGGAGCAACCGTCTTCGATAGAGCAAATGGGGTAGTTGTCGACCCAGTCGGCCAGGAAGTCGACCATTTGATCGCCAGATAGTTGTTTGCCATCGATCGTGTACTTTTCAGTCTTCTTGTCGTAGAACTCGGTGGCGGCCACATCGAGAGCGATGAAGATTTGCTTACCCGCTTCGTAGCCAGCCCGTTGGATCGCGTCCATGATCAAGTCGAGGGCTTCTCGATTGCTTCCTAGGTCAGGCGCAAAACCACCTTCGTCGCCGACTGCCGTATTGAGTTTCTTTTCGCTCAAAACCTTTTTAAGGTTATGAAAAATTTCGGTGCCCGCTCGCAAAGCATCGGTGAATGATTCGAAGCCTAGTGGCATGACCATGAATTCTTGAACGTCGACCGAGTTGTCCGCGTGTTGACCACCGTTGACGATGTTCATCATGGGGGCGGGCAACAGGTGAGCGCCTGCGCCGCCGAGGTAACGATAGAGCGGTTGGTTGGTAAAGACGGCTGCTGCTTTGGCGGTGGCCAGAGAGATGCCCAAAATGGCATTGGCGCCCAAGTTCTTTTTGTTCGGAGTTCCATCGATATCGCAGAGCATTTGGTCGATGCCACGTTGATCTAGAGCATCGGCACCGATCATGCTATCGGCGATTTTGGAATTGATATTGTCGACAGCCTGTAGAACTCCTTTGCCCATGTACATGGTCTTGTCGCCATCGCGAAGTTCCCAGGCCTCGTGTGCTCCTGTGCTGGCACCGCTTGGAACGGCAGCACGGCCCATGGAACCGTCGACTAGCGTCACATCCACCTCGACGGTGGGGTTTCCTCGCGAGTCAAAAATCTGTCGGCCGCGGATATTTTCGATCAAACTCATGAAAAACCTGTGGAAACTTGAGGTGGAGGAATGATTAAAGGTAAAGCGGCCAACATTTTTACCGATCGGAAGAGGGTTCGCCATCGCAAATGTTCCCTAGGTGGCACGGGGCTCCACCATGATTCATGAAGTTGCCGCTTTCCTTTTTCGCCGCAGGTCTTTTTGCCAAAAATCCACGACATTGACAAATCGACAGCTTCCGTTCAATCTGGATATCGAGCGTCGGACTCTTTTCAGGTTCCAAATACCAATTTTTGAAAATCACAATTTCCATGGTTGATAAATTAGGTCGACGATTAGGATCTTTTGTATTGGCGGCGATTTGCACGATAGTGTCTCAGCAGACTTTCGCGGACAGCCCTGCTGGCGTATATCGAGGGGAATGGAGAAGCAGCTCGAATGGTCATCATGGTCCCATGCGCGCCGTAGTGCAGCCACGAACCGATGGAACCTATCAAGCTAGGTTTACCGGCCGATTTGCGTTGGTCATTCCGTTTACGTACAAAGTCACACTTCAACCAATGCAAGATGAATTTGGAAACACCATCCTTACCGCCAACAAGCCACTTGGACCGATCTTAGGAAGCTACCAGATGACAGCTCAGGCCAACGAATGCGGCTTGAATGGCAGTTTCCAAGCAGCTGGCGACAACGGCTCGATTCAGATGAATCGGGTTCGCTAATTATCTATGGTTCGCACAACGCAACGCGTGCAATTCACGGGGCATGCTGACAATTTGTTGGCCGGAATCCTGGAATTGCCGTCAGAGACGCCGCTGGGCTTTTTGCTGTTTTCACATTGCTTCACCTGCACCAAAGATCTCAAGGCCATCGTCCGAATCAGCCGAGGCCTGGCTGACAAAGGATGGGGGGTTTTGCGTTACGATTTCTCCGGACTTGGAAATAGTCAGGGGGTTTTTCGTACCACCAACTTCACAACGAACCGAGAAGATCTTCGTGCGGCGGCGGCCTTTTTGGCCCGCGAGTACCAGCCGCCAGCGTTTTTAATTGGTCACAGTTTTGGCGGCGCAACGAGCTTATCTATGGCGATGGAGTTGCCGGCGGTTCGGGGCGTGATTGCTGTTGCATCCCCAAGCGACACGCATCATTTGGCCAGCTTATTGGAGAAATTGAATCCAGAAATCGCTTCCCGCGGCGATGGCTCCGTTACGATTGGAGGGCGCAATCATCACGTCGAACTTCAAATGCTTGAAAACTTTAGATCTTATGATCTGTCGACAGCCGTGCGATTGATTTCGAAGCCGCTCCTGGCTTTCCATTCACCGACCGACGAAACCGTTGAGTTTCGAAATGCGTTGGTCAATTGCGGACTGGATTCGCCGACTAACGGCACAATGGCATCTGGAAGATCATTGATTAGCCTGCCTAATTGCAACCATTTGCTTACGAACAACGATGCGGATTGCGTCATGGTGGCGGAGATCACGGATGCCTGGTGCAGGCGATTCGTTGATGAACTCACTTAGAATAGGCTAGTGTTTAGTCACCCTCCCCGAGGGAGGGTGACTAGCTTTTGCGATTTTCGGTGGTTTTTGGCCTTCCCAATTCGTCCGTAATCCGTCACCATATTGGCCCCTCGCACCATTACTTTCCAATATCTCCAATAGCGTGTCGATCCGATCATGAGCCAGCAGATTCTCCAATTGGTTGAGCAGTCCTCCCTTAAGGAGAAAGTCGATGTCTTTGGCATTGGCGACACGGTAGACGTTCACACCAAGATCCAGGAAGGTGCAAAAGAGCGCATTCAGATCTTCAGTGGTATCGTTATTGCTAAGAGTGGTTCGGGCACACGCGAGATGTTTGTGGTTCGTCGAATTGTAGCTGGTGAAGGGGTTGAGCGCAAATTTCCCTTGCACTCACCGAGAATTGACAAGATCGAAGTCAAACGGCGATCGGTGATTCGTCGTGCCAAGCTGTACTTCTTGCGTGAGCGAAGCGGTAAGGCAGTGCGACTCAAGGAACGACGCATTAAGTAGGGTGAAGCTGAGAGGACTGGGCACGCAGCGCCGTCGCCTTTGTCTCATGGTTAAGCGAGTAGAACTAAAAAAAAGCCGATGCATTTTGCATCGGCTTTTTTTATTTTGAACAGGCTGGCAATCAGACTACTTACTTGTGAAGTCTAGATACCAGAGTCCATCATCCCATTCGAGGGCGACTTTACGCCATCCGAGTGGAACTTGTGGGTATGGATAAAACGGTCCAATGTATGGCCATGCCGAAGCGCTGTATTGCTTTGGATAGGTCACTGCAGAGTAGTTTGGATACGCTGCATAGGTAGGCCATGCATAGCCTGGCAAGTTTGGCTGGTCATAGCGAGGTGTACCACCTCCGTAACCAGGTCCGCCTTGCATTGGCACTGGTGCAGCTGGCCCACCATAGGAAATCGCCTGTCCAGCATTGGGACTCATCGTTCCATTGGTCAGTGCACTTGGTGCGAAAGCTCTTGGGGCACCTGTACCGACGACTGGCATGGAAGATGGTGTTGCGATTTCGCTGCTTGCTTGTCGAACACGTCCGTTTATGCTTACATCGTCGATGACTTTGCGAACGCCAGGCGTCATTTGAGCTGTTTTCAGAACCAACTGCTTTTGCTCAGGTGTAGCGACAACACCACGAGCCCAGACCTCGCCACCGACAGTGGAAATGTCCAGTTCGAAATTTCGCAGATGACCATTTTTCTGAGCGCTACCGAGTCGACCCAAAATCTCCGAAGTGATACCTGCATCGACAGGAGACACAACGGCATGGCTTTCCGCGGCGAATCGGTTTGGCTCAGCAAGCAAGGCTGGCGAGTCTTCACCTGCGTCGTTGGCGGAAGCAGGCATAACTAAACTTTTAGAAGCTGTCTCGAAAGCTGGCTTCGAATAACTTACACTACGAACGCTAGCTTTGTTCTCGACCAGCTTTACACCCGGAGTGATGGAAGCGATTTGTAATACGCTATCCAGCTGGGCCTGATTTGCAACAGTACCACCGATGGCAACTTTGCCATCTTCGACACTGAGGTCGATGTCGAAACCTTTGAGGGTTCCGTCTGTTTGCTTTTGTTTAAGTGTCGAAACGATGGCATCGGCGATCTCGCGATCTCCACCGAACGCCGTCAAGGGAGCACCGGCGGTCAGCGAGGCGATCGCCATGCCCAAAAAGAATCGTCGCATGGAAACCCTCCTACGGTTTGTTTTGCGGGAAAAACGGCGC
>JANMHA010000268.1:0-16999 GCA_031374925.1 Pirellula sp.
CTAGGCTCCGTTTCTAAACTGGTCTTGATTTGATTTTCTCTTATACGCCATATTGGTGGATAGGAGGACCAATTATGCGTCATGGATTGAGCGATGAACAGTGGAAAGCAATCGAGGACATATTTCCGGAACCAGCTTGGACGGGCCGCCCGCCCGCGAATCAGCGAAAGATGCTTGAAGCAATGATCTGGATCAACAACACCGGTGCCAAATGGCGAGATCTGCCGGCGGAACTCGGTGCCTGGCAAACTGTTTTTAAGCATTTCGATCGATGGAATGGTGACGGGACACTTCAACGAATCGTTGATCGACTCACTCAATTTGCAATTGATAATGGTGGAATAGATAGTGAGCTATGGTGTATTGATGGAACTATCCTTCGGGCACACCGTTGCGCCGCAGGAGGCGCAAAAAAGGGGACCCGGAGGAGCCAGTTGATCATGCACTAGGCCGTTCAAAAGGTGGATTTACAACGAAACTACACCTGCTGGCGGATGGAAACGGCAACCCGCTTGGGTTTCATCTAACCGCGGGACAGGTTCATGACTCGACGGTTGTCGACGAGGTCTTGATGAAGGCCAATGACCTACTTGATAGTGACGGTCAACCAGTTGCTTGGCCTGTCGCTTTGGGAGGTGACAAAGGCTATCGAGCAGATTGGATTGACCAGTACCTGATTGCCCTAGGTATCCAGCCTGTGATTCCTTCGAAATCGAACGAAGATCGAAATGCCCGACCTGTCCCCTTTGACAAAGATCGCTATCGCGATCGAAACATCATAGAGCGAGTCATAGGCTGGTTGAAGGAGTACCGAAGAGTGTTTGCACGATTCGAGAAATCCGCAAAGAACTTCGGTGGTATGGTTCGGCTTGGCTTCATTCAACGCTACCTTAAAACTTTCGAAATACCAGTTTAGAAACGGAGCCTAATCGAATCGGTATCTCGTGGCGATGACAACGCTCCTTATCAGGGAATGCTACTGGTCGAGAAGTATCCCGAGGCCGCGTTTGAGGCGCTTCGCGCAGGTGTACTTGAGTCCAAAGACGATTGGACCCGAACGAGACTTATCGAGCTAGTAAGCGGGCTTCGCGACGACTCGGTCGTAGACTTTTTGCTTGACGAGATGAAGAATGCACCCGGAATCTCGACTCGAGTCAGCGCTGCACGCGGACTGCGCTTGCGAAATCGCGAGGAACCTATTCTTTCCATGTCGGAGGAATGGAAACGGACTCTTTTACGAGGTAACGCTGTCAACGGCGAAGAACTAGTTGAATTCCTTGCTTATTGCGGCAGTGCCGTTGCAATCCATTCGCTCGGGTTTAAGCTGGCGAATCGTTCTATCGACTTGCGACTGCAAGTTGTTCGGGCGTTGGGTGAAACAGAAGACTGGAGTCACCGATTCCGATTGGAATCAGAGGTTCTCATCCCTGGCCAGGAGAAACCAAAGGAACCGATTCCGGAGGTGGAAGCTGCTGTCGAGGAGCTACTCGTGACGGTACTTGCTGACAGGGATGCTCGCTTGGGAATGTCGTGCAATGTGGGCGACATTTATTGTTATGATCCCCGAATTTGCGATATGGCAGCATACTCTCTCTCGAAACGTTTCAAAAACAAGTATCCATTCGATTTCTCTGTTCCCCTTCACGAGCGGGATGGGCAAATCTTGAAACTACAAAACACTTGGCGATCTTCCAAGTGACCGATCGGTTGTTGCTTGAAGCACTCACGGAAAGTAGTAGGCACATTCCATGTGCCGTCCACCTAGAATCGCAGTAAATGCTGACGAGCGGACGGCACGACGGAGCGTGCCTGCTACTTTTGTCGGCTGTGTCGCGCACCTACCGAAGGCACCCAACGCGGTAGCGGAAAGGGCAGTCAGCGATCTATCGATCGTGAATTTAGACGCTGGTAACTATGGGCCGCGTTGGGAAGGCACAGGCGAGCTTGGGCGCGTCGAGCCGAATAAAACCGCCACACAAGTACCGCATCTTTTGCCCACCCATCGGGCGATGCGACTTCCTCGATGCGATGCGATTCCCACAACCCACCTGCGTCACGAAAAGTTTTGATCCCGCTCTCCGCGCTGGTACCGGCACCAGTCAAGATTGCAACTCGATGATGCGGAAGAATTAGAATTGGGGGCTGGACAACGTGATTACGAACCATCCTACTTCCTACATCGCTCGCTATATCAGAAAGATATGACGATTGAGTTTACCAACACGCTCAAACAATTGCGATGGAAGTTGTCAAAACGTGGCGGATGGTGCTAGCATCCGAGCCGACGTTTGCACCCTCGGCCACGCTCAGTGAAACAATAGTCTTGCGATCAAAGGTGGTAGCCGAGATAATGTCAGTTCACGATCTTGTGACTGTTTTTCGTAACGGGAATTTCCGCGACATGCGATTAAGTACTTCCAGCCTGCAATTTTCTCCGAGGAATGTAACATGACAAGTCGAACGTATTCACGCCGAGATATTTTGGTTGCCAGCGCCGCAACTGGGCCGTACATGATGTCTTCTCGTGTGATTGGACGAGACGCTACGCCACCGAGCGAGTTGGTTCGGGTGGGTATCGCGGGACTGGGCGGCCGGGCTCAATGGATACTGTTGAAAGAGAATCTACCTGGTGCAAAGATCGTTGCTGTGGCCGATTGCGATTTCGGGCGCTGCAAGGCAATGGCGGCGGCGGTGGCGAAAGACCGTCCTGATCTGCAGCCTGAGTCATGGAAGATGTACGCTGATATACGAGAAATGCTCGACCAAGAAAAGCTGGACGCAGTCTTCATCGAGACCACAACGCACACGCGTGTATGGTGCATCATGCACGCGCTGGCCGCTGGCTGTGATGTCTACGGCGAAAAGCCTCTTTCGCTGACCATCCAAGAAGGCCGTATCGTGTCCGACGCCGCCCGCAAGCTCAACCGCATTATTCAAACGGGGACGCAGCAGCGTTCCATACCTATCAACGCCCACTGCAGCAAACTGGTTCGCGATGGCGCAATCGGCAAAGTTCGGGAAGTGATCGTCTACAACTTCGAAGGCCCGGCAGTTTGGCAACCGCAATCAGAACAGCTAACCCCCGAAGGGCTCAATTGGGATCTGTGGACCAATCAGATGCAACTTCGACCGTACCAGAAAGATCTTCATCGAGGCTGGTCCAACTGGGAGGATTACGACGGCGGTGGGCAGTCCTGGGGAGTGACCGGTTGGGGCACGCATGCTTTAGACCAGGTGCAATGCGCGCTGGGCACGGACGATACAGGTCCTGTCGAGATCTGGCTAGAGGAAAAGGATGCTAAAGGTTGGCCTCGCGTCACGATGAGATATGCGAGCGGTACACTGTTAAAACTCATGGGTGAGCGACGTACGATGGAGGATCTGGGCGCGATCTTTCGGGGCGACAAGGGGAACATCGAGATCCTTCGAGGGCACGCCCGCGCCAATCCTGCGAATCTGCTCCAGGATGCACCGCCCGATACGCCCGGCGGCCCCGGCGAGTCGATCCCACACATTGCGAATTTCATCCAATGCGTCCGCACGCGTGCAAAACCAGCGGCCGACGCGGAGACAGGCCATCGAGCAACGACGGTCTGCCACTTGATCAATATCTGCCGCAAAGTGGGGGGCAAGCTTCAGTGGGATCCACAGATCGAAAAGTTCATAGGCGACGACGAGGCAAACAAACTGCTATCGCGACCCCGGCGCCCGGGGTACGAATTGCCCAAGTTGACATAGAAGGGCCTCGCACGCGATAACTGGCTTTGCCAATCAACGAACTATACAATTCACACCTCAGTACCGCTGTGTTCCCAACTCCAAACGTCGAGTCGCAATCGCCAGTCGTCGATATTCTCGACCCACTTCTTGCCCTTGTCACGCGAGCAAACATTTCCGCGTTCAATTTGGATCGAGCCACCGTCGTCTGCCAGCATTGCCTTGTGACGACTAATCCATCCTGGCACGCTCACTACTCCCAATCGTATGTTGGGATTTCGCTGCCATCTCGCGTGGAGAGATTTTGCCATATTTTCAGGTCGATAGAATTGGAAACGGTCCGGGCTCCACCATCCAGCATTCCAACGACTACGAGCCCAGCATGTTCACTACGCGCGGGGATGACCATATGCGGAAAATAACTGGAAGGAAATGGACAGGTCTCGAACTCACATGGAATTGTATTAGCGATGAGTGGTTCCGCATTGACCCAGTTCACATTTTCCGATTTTGGCCCCATGGTCACGCGCGTATTAGGGCCTAGAATCGTTGAGAAACCGGTTTGGCTTGGGCGGCCGCTTACCCATTGTGTATGGCTATACTGAGATTTGATTTTAGCCACGGGTAGCATTTGAATTGCGTCGATTCCCGCTGGTTGAGGTAGCACCTCTGTCGTGCATATTCGTCCCTCGATCAACGTTAAGCCGGGACGAACTTCCGAGAACGCCATCGTGTTTGATAGCCCATCCGTTACCTCGGATATGCGTATACCCGTTGAGCCAGACGGGAAGATTCCGACACGAACCCCACCCTTAGTCTTGCCATTGGGAATCCACTCGCCAAATCCAACGGCGTACGTCGCAGAACGGTGCGAAATCTTGGTCTCAGACAAACTTGTGATGTCGAGTGCTGATGGGCATTGATAGATAGGGGGCCGAGCCAACGAGGCGGAAAGACCATTGTTCAACACTTGACTCCAATCCGCCGAAGTATCTATCGACGAAAACAAAACTTGGTCGATACTTGGCAGCAATTGAATGAGAAACGACCAAACGTGTCTTGGTTCTCCGACACGCATTTTTTTGCAATCAAAATCACGGGACAGTTCGACATAACGGTTGTGAGCCGATTCATGAATTTGAAGCGAAAGATTTATTTGTCGCATATTGTTGGTACAACTCATACGTCGCGCAGCCTCGCGGGCCGACATAACCGCGGGCAGTAAGAGCGACATGAGAAGACCGATGATCGAAATCACTACGAGAAGTTCGACCAATGTGAATGCCGACCGACGATAGAGTGTGCGATACACGGGCATGTCCTTACGATAGAAGAGAATCGTTAACGGTCCCTACTAACGAGATGGTTTACGGACCGGTTGCTTTGCGATGCAATGAATTGTATTAGGCAATCGAGTCGCAACGCAAGCGCCCGTGCACTTTTATGGAGATGTTGACTCGATAATTCGGACCAATACACCCCATCCCAAGCACGATCGCTTGCGACAGTTGAAGAACGACGCCGCTATAGCCATCATCTTAACGGTTCGTCTTCGTGGCGGATGCTGCCAGCATCCGCGTAGAACCTGTCGTCCCAATTGAAGATTGCATCCGATCTGGTTTTCAGAATCAGGGCAAGCGTTGAGGAGTTGGAGAAAGTCTCTGCAAATCAAACGCACGAGCGAACAAAAAAAGGATCCTTCCATTTTGACATCGTCCCAATAGCCAACCAAAGCGAAACGCAGGCATGCCAAGCCTTTTCGCAAGTGCTTGACAGGCTACCCGCGACCTAACGAGTCAACGCATCGAGCCTACCTCAACATCCTGGATGGCAAGAGCGGGTTGGGTTTGCTTGCGCGTAAGCCAAATGGCGACGAGTTAGAACTCGCACGAAAACAAAATGTCGAATTCGAAGTCGTGCCATGTGCGAGAGACGCATTTGTCTTTCTTGTTAACCAAGACGGCCTAGTCACAGAACTGTCGACGGATCAGATCAAGGCAATTTACTCCGGCGCCGCCAAGACTTGGGACCAAGGGGGTGGAAACCGCAATACAAAAATCTATCCGGTCAAGATTGCAACTCGCTGATGCGGAAGGATTAGAATTGGGGGCTGGACAACGTGATTGCGAACCATCCTACTTCCTACATCGCTCGCTATATTGGAAAGACATGACGATTGAGTTTGCCAATACGCTCAAACAATTGCGATGAAGCTGTCAAAACGTGGCGGATGCTGCTAGCATCCGAGCCGACGCTCGCAGCATCGGCAACGCTCCGTGAAACAGTGGTCTTGTGATCAAAGGTGGTGGCCGAGATAATGTCAGTTCACGATCTTGTGCCTGTTTTTCGTAACGGCAACTTCCGCGACAAGCGATCAGGGAGCTGTAAAGTAGGCCCGAGGAGCGTGCGGAGCCGCGACGTAGGTCCGTTCGCTCCGCGACGGACGTCCTCGATCATAGCGGGCTGTCGCTGACTCGTTCTTACACCACATCGGCATAGTCACCGATCGTCTCAAGCAGCGGCGTTGGAGACGCAGGGCGGCAACAGTTTGGAAAACTGTTCTACTTTGCCGCTTTGCGTAATGCCCACATCGAATCCCAAAAAAATCTTCCGCAATGAATAAAGTCTGCCATCAAACAGGTCTTCTTAATTGAATACCACAAAAACACCCTTTTGGAGTAGGAATGAGCCAACTTGCACACCGACTTGCAAGTGGAGAGAGTAAGGCATTTGCTGAGCTCTACGACCTATGCGGTAACCAAATGCATCATTTTTTGGTAACGAAAAGAATGTCGCGCGAAGACGCAGGCGATTTGATCCAAGAAGTGTTTTTGCGGTTAGTTCGAAAAAGGAGCGTCTTTCAATCCGTAGCGAATCCAGTTGCCTTTGCCTTTCAAGTCGCCAGAAACGAGGCGAATCGCTGGTTTTCTCGATCGATTCGAAAGCGAGAGCAGTTTCGTTTGATAGCGGCCGATTTATTTGTTGAAGTTTCCCCGAGCCAATCAGCGTCAAAGGATTGGCGGGAGGCGCTGACCATTGCCTTGGCTGTTTTGCCTGACGAGCAGAGTGAGGTCGTGATGCTCAAGATCTACAGCGAATTTACGTTTCAAGAAATTTCCGCGATCACGTCGACGCCTCAAGGAACCGTAGCGACCCGGTATCGCCTGGGAATCGGCAAATTGAGGGAGTTATTGGGGGACCTGAAATGAATGAGGCCGAGGAAGAGGGTGTTCCTGATTTCTTTTCCCGCCTAAAACCTCGCGGTGCGCCCCTGGGGCTTCGCGAGCTAGTTATTGCGACCGTTGAGAAAGAATTGGGGCAAACGGAGCGTAATGCGCGTTGGTTCACACAAACCGAACGGCGCTGCTTTCAAATAGCGGGATCGTTGTTGTTGGCCAGTATTGCGTTTTGCTCTCTGGTTGAGCTAGGGGAGCAATCTCGCATGACGCGACTTGAGTTCAAGAAAGAGATTCAAGATCGAGATCAAGACCTTTTCCCATTTCTCGCCTGCCACGACCCGTCAACGTTACAAGAGTGGTTTCTCAGCTACCAGCGGATGGCAGAGCCAACGACTCAAAGTCTTTCGCAAATTCAAAACACCTTTCTTCAAATCATCGAAACCGATCCTGAATTCAAGAAATATCTAAAGGGATACCATGGCCTTTTTTAGTTTTTGGAAGCCTCTAAAAAGAATCGCTTTCTGCACGATGGTGCTCGCAATCGTACTCCTTATCGGTTTTTCGATCTGGAATTGGCGTATCGGCGTCGAGATTGAGCAGCAAATGGCATTCATCCGCAGCCAGGGGTATCCGGCACTGTTAGCGGAATTGGCCACTCCCCCGATTGCCCCAGAGGAGAACGCGTTAACGTTCATGAATCGAGCTCTCGCGGACGCAAACAGGATTGAGCATGAATTAGAAACCATTGAGTTCGAGCGAGGGCAGTTTTTGTCCGAAGAGGATCAAAAGAGGGTCAAGGCCGCTTTTGAGGCTTTTCCAAACACGTTATCCCTACTGAGAGCTGCCGCCGACTGCAAAGCCTATCGGTCAGATGCTGACTTTAATAAAAAGCCAATGGTCTTTCTCAGCGAGGAGTTGAACAAGGTTCAGACTCCGCGTGTTGTTGCGAGAGTATTGCAGAAGCACATCGCCTTGTTGATTGCGCAATCCAAATTTGACGAAGCAGCGCAGGACGGACTCATTCTATTAAAGATCGCAGAACATGTGACGCATGAGCCGACCATTGTTCAGTACTTGGTGTCGAATGCTGTTCGCGGCATTGCACTTTCGAGCTTGGCAGCTACGTTGCAGCGCGGCGATGTGTCAAAAGACGTTCGGCTCAAGCTGGAAGAACAACTATCTGCATATAATGACAAACAACATTTTGCAGAGGCAATCATCTCAGATCGAGCGTTTGGGAATTCGATTTGTGCGGAGAGTCCCTGGACATTTTGGCGGACGTTCAGAAATGATTTTTTAAAGGGCATGCAAAAACAAATCGACGTCTCGCAAAGGCCCTATCCTGAGTTCAAGGCGGCTCAAGCAGCTAACAAGAACCTGTCAGATTCGATGATGGCACCGGCAATCAATGCGAGCAACGAAGCATGCATAAGGAATCAAGCTCTGTCACGTACGATACGTGTTCTTAATGCGATCCAAAGCGAGCCTAGTTTACTGACCGCAGATCAGATCGACACTACACGCCTTGGTCTACCGACCGGCGCAACCATCGATCCTTTTACAGAACAGCCGCTCGTGATTCGCAAGCAAGGCGCAAATTGGCTGGTGTATTCCCTAGGATTTAACCTCAAGGACGATGGTGGCGAGGTCGATGAAGGCAAAGACGTCGGCATCGCCCCTTTGAACCCTCCGGAACGCGACGGAAACCTCTAAGCCGAAATCACTCTTCGGCTAAGATTGCCACAAGTTGCTGAACCTCGGCATCCGTCAAGGAACTTCGCGTAGCGAGCAGCATCTTACGAAGGTACTTGCTCCCTTCGTAGCCACTCGGAAACCCGATATTTCCGAGTGGCGAATCGCTATCGATCACCAACATTTCATCTCGGTCAAAGATCGCATAGAATGGAATGCCGAAGTGGCCACCGCGTGTGATCCGCTTGGCGACGGCAATCCCATTCTCGTCTGCAAAATCGTCAATCTTGAGCATCACGTAGTCTTTCTCAAGAAGCTCGCGGTGGTCATCGAGCCATCGCGCCAAAAGAAAACATGGGCCGCAATAGCGTTGGCTGACTCGAGCCCAAACTTTGCGGTTGGTCCGCTTGGCCTCCGCGAATGCCTCATCCCATTTCTTTTGGGCATCCAGCTTGGCCGGCTTATGCTTTGCAATAAACTCGGCCGCCCTCGCTTCCGCCCCTGATTCAGCGACGTCCGTTTCCAATCGGCCAACTTCCTCTCCATTCGCATCGAGTACGCACGCAAAGATGCGGCCTTCGTCAGGAATTTGCCAATGATGGTCGTTTAAAAATCCAGCGTCACTCTCCTGTAGATTTTCTTTACCGCGAGGGACAACGAATTGGAGGTAAGCCGCTACATCTGGTTTCAAATCATCGTTCACGAAATTGGAATTCACGAATTCCGCCACTGCATTGCTCTTGTCGGACAGAATCACCAAGACTGGGTACCCTAGCAACTTGCTATCCCGAAGATTCTTTTCAAATCGCGATGCCAGGGCCGTCACACTTGGCTTTGAGTCACCGAGCTGAATAACCATGGTCGCCCGTGATTCGTTTTCTTCCAGCCAGACACTGCCAATGGATTTGGTATTGTCGGATGTCGAAGACAACGCTGCACTTAGGCTTACTTTCATGTCTGCAGGCACGCCAGCAATTGTGTATTTTCCATTTTGGTCGGTAACGGCCTCAAGGCTAAATGCTTCAAAACTCGAGCCAACATAATGGTTGTCGTAGTTCTCTCGCTTTCCTTCGGCTCGTACCTTTGCAAAAACCTTGACACTGGCACAAGGCTTACCGTCAACGTTGATCAATTGTCCGGAAAAATCTAGCGTTCGCCGAAGCGTGAGCTTCACAACCCCCTCCTGGTCCTTAAGCACAGTCATGCCCGCCGCTCGACCATCTTTCGTTCTTGCAATCACGCCGAGAGGTGAAGCCAAAGTCTCGAAAACAAACGCTCCTTTCGAATCGGATTTCAGTGTCTGATTATCCCGCGAAGTCCCGCCCAGAGCACCGATCGAAATCGTCGCATCGTCCAGCTTTGCATCCATTCCATCGGGTAGCAGCAATTGCCCGTGTATTTTGCGTTTGGCTTCTACTTCGCGATGCAAAGTGATCTTCGTGGGCTGGCCCATACTGACATCATGCGATTCCCTGGTCTGCCAAAGGGGAGTGTAAACCGAAACATTCAGCTTGCCGAGATTTGCCGGTGTTTGGATTCGGCCTGCCTCATCGGTCGTTGCAAACCAACGAGGCCCGCTAATTGCGGTACGCTTGTCTTTTCCTTCATACCGGGAATAGCGGTACTCGGTTTCAAAGCTGACTAATAGGTTTGGATAAGCTTTCAAATCAGGTCCTGTCGTAACCGAGACGTCAACTTGTTGGCCCTCCGATAGCGTCAAATCAGGATTCGTGATTATGGCTACAGTTGATTGGTACGGAATCAAGTCGATGATGTTGGTCACCCACTTCGAATCGATACCGAAGACGCAGTATGTAGCGTCCGGCACGACATCAAGTGAGAAGGTACCGCTTGCATCAGTAAACGCAGAAAGCGTATGCAAGGGATCTTGCCCGGATTGAATAGATATCAAAAAACCACTCGCATCGGTAGCCGATGATCGTACTGTCCCCGTAATTCTTTTTCGATCCGGAGTTTTGGATCGAGTCATCTTAAAGACAACCGTGTCGTCGACAATTTTCTTTTCTTGATCTACGGACCACAAATCCGATTTGGACTCAGCATAGAAATGATGTGCTTTCCAGTCTGGGAACCATCGATACAAAAACTCACCGTGAAGGTCTGTCCTCATCCGCGAATTTTCTGTTTGACCGATGTAGTTGTAGTTCGGCTCGGGCGTCGCGACGTGAAGAGCAAAGTCGATACCAGGAACAGCAGCACCCGCTTGGTCCACAAATCGCATTTTCAGATTACGGCAATGAGAGAGTTCAACAACATGCTCCCCTGCTTTGGGGTCACGAGCCGGAGTTCGATCGAATCCATAGCCACCTATGCGAAAGTTATCGGTCCAAGCCGTTAGACGATCCAAAGACTGATCCGGCAATAGCTTTAGTTGGACGATGCCCTTTTCGTCGGTTATGTACGGGACCTCCGCTCCAAAACTCACTCCAGCGATCAACTTCGCACCAGCGACAGGCTTCCCCGAATCGGTCACTTTCACTTGAACCTTTTGTGTCGGTTGTTGAAGCGACAACTTCATCCCATCGATTGCAGCTTGTCGAAGCTCAAACGAACCCAACCATTTGAAGGCTAATTGTTCGTCCCCGTTCAACGAAGCCTTGAATGAAACCGAACGAAAAGCTTGTTTATTTACTGGCACCCATGCTTCGAAGCGATGCCCGTCGACTTTCGTCTCAATCGCATGCTTGCCCTTCATTGACAGGAAACTACCTGCAACGAAGACTCCAATTGCTGGCCGTCCCGCAACATCGAAAACTTCGCCTCGAAGTCGTATCTCCAATTGATCGCCAACTCCTCGTAGCCAATCCTTCGGCGAATCGGCTTGGGCAACAGTTTGGGACCAAATGAGAAAGAGAGCCAACACGAGGTGAACGAGATTAGGGCGCATAATCTGAGTCTCTTGCGTTGTACGCGTTGCAGATGACAGACGGGTCTGAATATTGAGTATAGTAAGTCGATCGAGAGAATTGATAGTTCCACCTGCCAAGTATTGCCTCATTTCGAACGCTGCTACCATCGCAACTCGCTTCGATGCAATGCTAAAACAAGTCGAAAACGCGTCAATGATGGGTCCGAATTTGCGATCGATCCGCTCCTCGTTTAGAATGAGTTAACAATTAGCCGTAGGCGTACCAGTTTCCTGAGAAAACCGTCCAATGAGTTCCAACTTAGCGATTGCCACAACCGTCGAAGACCGTTTAACGGAATTGGGGGGTATTTCTCCAAGTCGGCTTCGCCTCAATCCGCCACTCGGCTTAGCCACCCAGGCCGACCTCCTTGCTGCAAATGAAGTTGGGAACAACACGCTGGTGGAATTGGTCGACGGTTGTTTAGTGGAGAAAGCCATGGGTTACGAAGCATCTATTGTTGCTGTGACAATCGCCCGTATCATTGGAAACTTTGTTTCAATGCACCGTCTCGGATTGGTATCCGGTGCCGATGGTTTCTTTCGGCTGCTCGATTCGACCCGCGGACCCGATGTGGCTTATGTTGCGTTGGATCGACTACCTCAAGGTGTACTTGCCAATCCAATGTACCCTCAATTGGCACCGAACTTGGTCGTAGAAGTTCTTAGTCCGGGTAACACCAAAGCCGAAATGGCGAGAAAGCGCCTAGAGTATTTCCATAGTGGCGTTCAAGTTGTTTGGATGGTGGATTGCACTCATCGCACTATCGCCGTCTATACCTCGTCGACGGACGTTCAGATCTTCAACGAAACAGAGACTGTTACGGGAGGAATCTCGCTCCCTGGTTTCGTATCGCCCGTGGCAGCGTTCTTTTCCGATCTCGATATCGTAGAATCTCCAAAATCCAGAGGTTCATGATGTCAACAGTTCGAAAATACCAGACCCACTATACCGAATAGTCTACCCAAACAAATTAGTACTACATCGCGGCGTGGTTCCATTGTCGCCTTTCGCTCCGCGAAAGTGTGCTTTTGCGGAGCAAAAGTCGACACATTGCGATGTAGTATTAGCTACCTTGGCAAAGTGGCTTCTTGTTCCTGGCGTCTTTCTCTTCTGCATGTTGCTGCCGAAATTCGACTTAAAGCACTATCGCTCGTTTCGCGAGAAACCGATGCTGCCGACAGATGGAAATTCAAATTGCAGATCGACACAATCGACCGGGTCGAGTTCACTGCTCCGAATGTGAATTCGCGATAACTTCGGAAGCTTCGCAAACTCTATCACTGCATCTCGCGAAATCTTTCCGCCAAGAAAAACACTCTCTAAATTCTGGTTGCGAGCCATCGCTCGAGCCCCTACATCTGTCATGCTGGACTCACCGAGGTTGATCCTGGCTAAGCTTGGAAGCCCTGCCAATCGCGTTACCAGTGAATCATCGATTTCCCCTTCGGACAATGCAACGTGACGCAACGACCTACATTCCGCAACTGGGAAAAAGTACTCCGGCTTGAACCCAAGTCCAAACAATTGCAATCGTTCCAGTCCCTTCAAGTGGGTCAATCCGGAAAGCTCTGGCTTCAACTTTCTAGCATCCATCATGATTTGCATTTCTCGTAGCTTTGGCAAGTTGCTTAAGTGTCGCAATCCACTTCCAGAGACATCCGTTTGCACCAGACTCAACTTCTCAAGCCCTTCGAATTCGGAAAGGTATTGAAGTTCGTCGTCGGTGATCCGCACGAAAGACAGCGACAGGGACTTAAGCTCTTTGAGTGCGCTCAATTCTTGAAGTCTGGCGATCGGCACGCCAACGTCCCATTTATCGATATCGAGCGATTCAATGGTGGTTCTAGCAATGATCTGCTGAAGTGTTTGGAGGTTTGGTTTTCTTATTTTAGGGATCGTCTTGATTCGAGGAAGCTTGAGAACCGAGCCTGCCAACTGACTATAGAAAAAAGAAAGATCCGTCCCATCCAGATTGTCTGGGTTAAAGTCCAACCGCTCTAAACTCTGCAAGGATTCTAAGCCTTCCAAAAAACGCGATCCCATTTTGTTGTAGATCAGCCGCAATTTGCGAACGTTTCCAAGCCCCCCTATCTTTTTCAATAAGTCGCCGTCCACCGTTCCACTTGAGATCGAGATTGATTCAAGATTCGAGAGCGCCGAAATAGCATCGAGCGAGCGCGGCGACGCGTTTTCGACACAAAACACGATCAGTTCTCGCAACGCGGGGAGTTGAAGTTGCTCTAACGGCCATTCGGTCTGATCGCTCCCAACACTGATCGTCGTCGTTGCCAAAGCTGGGTGGCCACTAAGTTTCTGATATTCTAGAGCGTCGAGGGATGGACGAGCATAAAGATACGCAAGCTTCGGCATGGTCGCAATCCAACCGGCAAATGTTGGAGCACCACTACTATCTGAGTTGATGGAAATTGCCTGCAAGGAAGACAATTTTCTTGCCTCATCGAAGGCGTCCTTTTTGAATGCGCATCTTTCAAATCGCAGGTTCTGAAGTCCATCCAAGCGAGTGATGAAGGAGAGGGCTTTTCGATCTATTTCCAATCCAGTTACCTGCAACCCTTGCAATGCACCAGGGGAAAGCTGTTCCAGAAATTCTAGATCGTCGACTGAGCCGACTTGCAATTCGACAAAGTCATCTTCAGATACTTTCACGTCTCCCTTTGCAGCGATCCCGCTGGATTGCTCGAAATCCGTAACTACGCATGGACCCTTAAGCCTACCAACGCGGAGAACGCCAACCGATTGGTCGGCGGGGAAGCGGAGAGAATGATGATTCGAGGACGCTTTTTGATTGTCCTGTGCATGACAGGCACTAAGTTCCTCCGTGTGATCGAAGAGAAAGCCAAGACACATTCCCGACAGTACGATACTAGCCAAATTGAATCTATTCATTGTGTGGGGCAATCTCTTCGCGACGCGGTAATTTCCATAAAAGGTTGTTTAGCAATTCTACAATTGTTCGCTTCTTCCATGTGCAAGGAATTGATGAAGGCGCAAATTCTTGAGGCCAAGCATCTAGCTTCCTGTACCGGCTGTCGGGAGTTCAATCGGAGAAACTCACCAATCTGCAACTCCCACACCGCACTTGCCTTTAAACGGATCCTCTAATCCCCAGCAATACGGATACAGCATCATTTGACCTGCATCTGCATGCGTGAACTTGCCTAGCTTCAAGTCGATTACCACTAGGCAACGAAGCACCCGGTGAAAAAAGAGCAAATCAATACGGTACCATTCGTCGTCGATTCGCAAGCGTCGTTGCCGTCCGACAAACGTGAAATCGCCCCCTAGCTCCAACAGGAAAGTCTCCAAATGCTCGATCAATGCGTTTTCGAGATCGGTCTCGGAGTATTCATCCTTAAGTCCCAGAAATTCCAGCACGAGCGGGTCTTTGATTTCCTGCTCTGGCGTAAGCAAGTCGGCAGACTCCGGCACACTTCCCTTTTCGAGCATGGCCTTTTTGTTTTTTGAAGCAAGTGTGCGTTCAAAGAACAAGGTACTAATTTGTCGATCCAACTGACGAACACTCCAACCACCGCGCAAGGCTTCGTTCTCATAGAACCGGCGAGCGTCGGGATTATCCACTTTCAAAAGCAGAACATAGAGAGACCAAGGAAGCGGAAAACGGGCCGCGATTTGACTGAGGTCGACTTTTCCAGATCCTGTCTGGAAAGTTGGGTTCTCTTGCGATCGCGGGGAAACGGTCTGTTCTATTTTCGCTTGGTCGGATTCTGCAGACAGTGTCTGCAGAATCTTCCTAGTTGATTGATCCTTAGGTGTCTGGCCTTTTGAAACGCCTCCCAGAATTGCTCGCAACGACTGCGTTTTTTCCGTAGAAACAGAATTGGCAGACAATGTCTGCCAATTCTGCCACGCCAAGTAAAAAGCTCGCATTTGCCTCAAATTACGAGCAGAATAGCCCCGGTTCAGCAGCATTCGCCGATTGCCTCATTGCCACTGCACTATTCGCTACACCTCGCAAATGATCTGCGAGAGATTGCCAATCACTCAGATCTGGCTGTCGACCGGAATGGGCATAATAGTTTCTCTCGGACATCGTTCTTGGACGCTCACTTTTAGAAACCAGGCGTTGGCTCAGTTAGGCATGAAATATAGCAAGGTGATTGAAAGCCTATGCGGCATCAACGGCTTTCGATCAATAAATATCAGCAATAAACACCCTATGAATAATCCAGTCTAGAGTAGTGCCCGAGTTGTCAAGAGGGCTCAATCTTTGAGCCTTGTTTCCCTGCCCAGAATGGGCAGAACGGGCAGTCTTCACCAACTGGAAAGTCTTCTCCCTCCTCGTGCGGGCAACCAATATTCTCGTTAACGATTACGGTTTGCTTAATTTTATAACTGCTCAGGAATTCAAGGATCTCCAATTGGACCTTCGGATCCGCTTTTACCTTGCTAGAAACGAATCGACGCAGGATCGGTGCCGCCGTGGCATGCAAAAATACTCCTACTACGATCTTGGTCGTTTGCTTGTCGTCCGGACCGTAGTGGGCGATGGTCCCAAATGGGAACTTGGGATTCGATTCATCGAAACTGGAGTCACCGTCGGGCATGGGACCGTTGCGAAACTCCTCGATTTTGGACTGCCACAGATCGAGATCCACTTGAGAAAACGTATCCATGTTCTCTTCGCTGATCATCATTCCTGTCTCTTCAAAGGCATAGATGATAGCGGGGTCCACTCCGGCCGCCTTCATGGCCATTGCCATACTATGTTCCATTCGCCCGAAATCCATGCGGTCAAAGAGGGGAGTATCAGGAGACGCGTTGGGCCCTAACGACTCAATATGTTTTCCAAGAAGACTCGCAAGGTCTTCGTCCATGGGTGCCAACCGATCGAAACTACCATCCTCATTCTCTTGAAACGAGAACTGTTTGTGGTAGCAACACTTTTTGAATTTTTTTCCGCTGCCGCAAGGACAAGGCTCATTACGCGAAGGCATCTTTAGACGTTTCCGATACAAATTGGCTGGTTGAGAATGAATTACTTCAGCGACAATGGCGCAAAGAATAAGTTATTATAAGCGGTATTCCGCCAGCCGCAGCGAGATCACAGGCCTAATTCCTTCGGCTGATCCATTTGGAAGTCGAAATCAAACGACTTGTATGGCGTGGCAAGCCAGGTTTGGCGAAATTGGGGATCGACGTTGATACGATGTTGTCGGAGTACTCAGAAGCCCGCGTCGTAGACTATGGTTCCGTATTAGACCTCTCGTCGGTTGAGAGGATTAGCCATTGCAACCTTGCTCCAGGACTAAGTCGCTGAAACAGCACCATCCAAAGAACTACACTCCTCTTGTAAACAGTGGCAGGCACATTCCATGTGCCGTCCGCAAGTCAAAAACCTTTGGTTTTTGAGGCTACGGCACACGGAGTGTGCCTGCTACTTTGTCTTTTGGTGTCTGACGAATGGAAGAGTAATAATCGTTTGAAAGGCAAAACCAAAAA
>JANMHA010000274.1:0-53395 GCA_031374925.1 Pirellula sp.
GTTTGGTATTTGCGCAGCCTAGATCACACGGTTAACGCATTTTCACTCAGCTACTACGCCCTGGCGGTGGCCGCCTGCACGCTTGGAAGTGTGGCTCGCTATTGGCTGCGAACATCGAGCCATACGGATTTCTTTGTGTACGTGAGCGCTCTCAGTAGCGTTGTGCTGTTCTTTCAATCGGTGACCCCCGGTCCAATGGAATTGCAATGGATTTCGACATTGGGTTTTGCGGCTTTCTGTTTGGCCAGTAGCTTTGTATGGCGAGCCAGCGATCGGATACGAACGACCGTCAATGGATTAAGGATCTTTCCGACGCTTGAGGCACGCAATGGCTCGGTCGTTGTCATTGCAGCGAATACGGTACTCGCGTTTTGCGTAACGGCCCTCGGGATCTGGGCTCAGTTTCAATGTGAATCGCTTCCGCTAAGACTTGCTTCGTCGCAAGCAATTATGGCCGTGGCTTTCGCAGTTGGATTGCTTGCTCGATACAAAGAGATGTCCGGCCCGTGGCGGATGCTGCCAGCATCCGAGCCGACGCTAGCAGCGTCGGCCACGCACAACCCATCAGAAGGTTCGCTTGTGTTGCGAGTAATCGCGTTGGCGTTGGGAGTTTGTGCTGCGGTAGCGTTTGGCTGGCATTTTGATTCGATCGATGCTATCAGTGGGCTCAATCGACTCTCTTACGCAAGCCTTTCCTTGGCTGCAATGGCGATGGTATACGGATTTGGTTTGATCAAATACGTCGGATTGTCGGATCGCTGGTGCCAAGCGGCATTGATGTTGATGCCGACTCTGGTTGGCGCAACGGCTGCGGCGGTCGGGGTAGTCCTGTATTGGGAGTGGGCGCTTGGCCCCAACAGACTTGCGGCGACGATGTCCATGGCCGCGATTGTCTGCATCATTCTGGCGATTATTGCCTCAATCGTGGCCTGCCTGGCAGCTGCATTGATTTCAGGCAGGGATCCGTTTGGACTTTCGGAGCGTGGGCGAACGGTCTACGTGTGGGTGACGGAAGCCCTTGTAGTCATGTTGGTTATGCACTTGCGATTGACGATGCCGTGGTTGTTTGGCGGCTGGATTCAGGCCGTTTGGCCGTTGTTGATTGTTGGACTGGCGTTTGTAGGGTTGGGAGTCTCAGAGTGGGCCAAACGAAATAATCTTGGTGTTCTTGCGGAACCCTTGGAGCGAACAGGCATGATGCTGCCTATGTTGCCCTTGCTCACGCATTGGATCGTTCCGTCCCAGGTACACTATGGCGTATCATTGCTGTGTGCATCGGTGGCTTATGCCAGCTTTGGCTATCTTCGAAAGTCGATGTTGTATTGGGGAGCAAGCGTTATCACCGGAAATGCCGCCTTGTGGTTTGCGCTTCACAGCACTGACTTTCAGTTCACCCAGCATCCGCAACTGTGGGTCATTCCTCCAGCTCTTAGTTTGCTCGCGATCGTACAGATACTTAAGGATCGATTGCCACGTGAGCAGGTTGTTGCCAGTCGATACATGGCTACAACGAGCATTTACGTGGCATCCACCGCGGAGGTTTTCATCCAAGGGATTGCCGAGGCGCCTTGGCTGCCGATTGTTTTGGCTGGTTTATCGATTGCAGGCATTATTTCTGGCATCGCATTGCGAATTCGGGCGATGCTATGGTTGGGCTCGATGTTCCTGTGCGTGGCCATGTTCACAGTGATTTGGCACGCGGCAGTCGACTTAGAACAAACGTGGGTATGGTACGTAAGCGGTATTGTAATGGGTGTGTTGATACTGACTATGTTCGCGTTGTTTGAGAAACGAAGAGAACAACTGAAAGGATTGGTTTCCAAGTTGCAGACATGGGAAGAGTAGAATTGTGGTCAAAAAACTAAGGGAGAACGAGGCTCCTGCCGAGTTGGCGTCGCCATGGTTCGGCAGGAGCCTCACCCGCCTCACCCTCCCAAGTAATGTCGAGCAGGCAAGTGCTACGAACTCGGGCTGATTGCTAGGCCGTTTCTCTAAGAAACGCGGCAACCGCAGTGAAGCCGTGCGTCAAATTGCGATTAGCAAGAGGCGCAAATTCGCCTGCGGCAAAAATGCCAGCGAGCGGAAGGCCCTGAAAATACCGATCGATGGCCAGCGCGTCATGATTGGGCTGCGAAAACATCCGATGGCCACGACCGTTGCAGCTGAATAAGAGCCCCGCTTTGTTGTCGATTCCTCCTTTGCTAACGCGACTTAATAGATTCATCAGGTCGGCATCCGCTCCTTGTGCATCTCTGACATGAAATCGAATCGTTTGTCCCACATGAAAGCGATCCGTCACTTGGATTCCGTCCACGTCCGTGTCGACCCCTTGAACGTTTCGAATCAAAAAATCGCCATGCGAGAAAGTGGGGCTGTACTCGGTGATGGCCCTGCCTATCAAAAGAGCATCGATCGCCATGTCCCGTTCGTGGCTTGGCAGTTTTTGAAACATGTCGCGAAGCATCGACAAGGCTGGTTTGCCTCCTAGCCCGAGAATGGTATTCCCGTCCAAGGAAGTGATAATCATAGGATCTCCGATCGGACGGCAACCTTGGCTCACAATTGTCTGCCAGTGCAGTTCGGGAGGCAGAACCATCCCAATGGCCCCGCGATTTAGGACCTTGTCGTGGCAGAACAATAGGCTCACGCTCTCCCAATTCCGACTGCTGCAATAGCCTCCGAGGATGGGAACAACATTGGCGCCCCGTTCCGGTTCCAGAGTTTCGATCAGCATATCGACCGAAAAGGTCCGTGGGCAAGCGACAACAAGCATGCCATTGCACTGACGAGCCCGCTCGATGATCTCATCCGTAAGTCCGAGTACGGTTGGGCCATCTGGAGTTCGCAAGCATTCCATGGCGAAAATCTTCGGCGGCTGAGACAACTCGCCAATCAATAGAATGCTTGCCGCCGTTTGTCCCTCGATCTCGCGGCCTCGTCCGACCACGCTTTCCGCCGAACATCCGAAAAACGGAATGTTGGGCGCAAGTTCGTCCAATGCGGATTGAATCGCATTGGAATGGTCATCTAGGTTGTCGCCACTGACGAAAAGGAAAATACAGGAGACTGGACACCTGAATTCATCCGAAGCATTTCGAAAAGCGTTGCGAACCGCAATATGGATGGAAGCGTGCTCCGCTATCCCAGAGCTTGCAATCATTGGGCTTATTTCCCTTGGATGATCGAAGCGAGATCCCGATCCATTTGCCCGCGTGTCACAACAGCGTCGGCACCGGCTTCCTCCGCCAGCGTTAAGCGTTCGACGTCGACATGTGGACCATACGCAACAATTTTGCAATTGGGAAACGCTTGGTGAATCAACGGGATTTCCAGCGTTAGATCCAGCGTACGCAGAGTTAAATCTACCAGCACGAGTGAAACCGTATCCGGCTCCGCGACACGCTCTATTAGTTTTGTCACCGATCGATCCACAACGCATTCCTTGCCCGCCGCACGGGCGGCAGAACTAATCCGAGATTGAAACATCAAATCGCTAGACAATAAGAGAATCACTATACGGCTCCCGGTCCTCGTTGGCCGTCATCGATGGTGATGGCCTCCAGTGTAGGTAATACAAATATCTTGCCATCGCCGATGCAGCCATCGGTTCCCGTACGAGCAATCGAAGAAATCGTATCTATGGCTCGTTCTAGAAAATCGTCGTTGACGCAAATCTCCAAAGTGACTTTACGGAGCAAGTTGACATGGTATTCAATACCATGATAGTTTGCGGACTGTCCTTTTTGGCGTCCGTACCCTTGGGCTTCCAAGACGGTCAAGCGTTGAACGCCTGCAAGGTTGAGCGCTTCGCGAACCGCTTGAAGCTTGCTGGGCTGTATAACCGCAAGGAGCATTTTCAAGGTGTCAATTGAACTCGATGGCCAAAGTGTGGGCGGTATCGGACGCTAGCAGCGTCCGCCACGTTTGCGTCCGCCACGTTTGCGTCCGCTACGTTCGTCAGTTTGCTTCGGCTGCATCGTAACTGGAAACGACCAGTTTGTCATGCTCATCGATCGACGCTTCAGCAAACGATTCGTCGGTTTCCCAAATCCTGACTCGTTTGGCAACGCCCCCAAAGCCTTGCAATAGCGCTGGGCAAACCTCCTCCAGCAGGTATTTAGCCATGTTTTCCGCAGTTGGGTTGTACGGCATCACGAATAGCCGGCATGGCTTGACCATTTTCAAGGCTGTAATCGCGTTCTCATCTTGTTCGGATACGAGGAAGCTGTGGTCCCAGTTTTCGTCGAGCCAGCCTTTGCATTTCGCCTTGAGATCCGCAAAGTCCATGACGCGTCCAACAGAATCCTGTGTTTCGCCTGTCACGAAGAAGTCCGCAACGTAATTATGTCCATGAAAATGTTCGCATTTGCCACCATGTTGGAACAATCGATGGCCTGCGCAGAATTTGATTCGACGCATGATGGTGAGACTCATAAATTTTGGCTTTCAAGGTTGAAGTTTCGGGTTGTCCCGATGCCGCTGGGCGTCACGGATTGTTTTTTTCGCTAAGTTTTCGTGGATGGCTTTTGTCAGGTCGACGCCGGTTTGGTTGGCTAGGCAGACGAGTACGAAAAGGACGTCCGCCATTTCGTCCGGTAGACTATAGGCCGCATCCGTTTTTTTGAAACTCTGATCGCCGTAGGTTCTGGCGATTATTCTCGAGAGCTCTCCTACCTCCTCGACTAATACGGCGAGGTTCGTCAGCTCCGAAAAATATCGGACTCCGATGTCCTTTATCCAACTGTCTATCCTGAATTGTAAATCTCGAAGGGTTAGTTCGACGGGTGTTTCGGGCGGTGGACTGGATTCGCTCATCTTAGATTTTGTCTGGAAATTTCGGTAAAAAGGTCGTTCAACTCGGTGGAAACCGAAATTCTAGCAAATCACGTTCCAATATCGTAATTTATTCGCAAGTCAAGTCTGCACTTACGGTAGGACAAGTGATACAGTAGAGGGTGTCATACGGCTCGCCCTCGACAACAGCGACCGAAAAAACCAATTCACCCTCGTGTTTTGGCAAGCATTCGTATCATTACTTGTTTTAACGGATTCCATTATGCGTCTGTCGTTCGGACTAGAAGCACGCCAGATTCAGACTCAAAAACTGGCTCCACGGATGATCCAGTCGATGGAGATTCTGCAATTGCCTATTCTGGCTTTGCAGGAGCGTATCGAGCAGGAAATGAACGAAAATCCGATGTTGGAGGTGGAGGAACGGGACGAAACCCTTCCGGACGAAGAGCCGATCGATGAGGAGAGTCCTACTGCCTCGCGTACAGAAGATGAAAAAGAGCTGATCGTTAAGGATAGCCAATCCAATGCCGAAGACTTCGAGCGGTTGGCGAACATGGATAACGACATGCCGGACACATTCGATGATTTTCGTCGATCGAGCAGCCGCATCCAAGAAGATGGCGACCGAGCTCATGACTTGATGGCCAATGCAGCCGAGCGTCCAGAGTCGCTCAATGATTTCTTGCTTCATCAACTCGCCGAAATGGATATCGATGACGATGTCGAGCGCATCGCGGAACGCATCATTTCATGTTTGGACGCACGCGACGGGGGGTATCTCAAAACTTCGCTAGCGGACATATTGCCCCCAGATCACAAGGTGTCGGATTTGGCCTTGGCTGAGAAAGCCTTACTGATCGTTCAATCGCTGGAGCCGGCCGGTGTTGCGGCTCGAAATCTTCGTGAGTGTTTGTTGAACCAGTTGCGTCCCGAAATGCGATTGGTTGATGAGATGCGAACGTTGATTTCACAGCACCTTGACGACTTGGCCGAAAATCGTCTGCCAGTAATTCAGAAGAAGACTGGCTACTCGATCGAGCTGATCAAAGAGATTCGCGAGCAAATGCACCAATTCAATCCAAAACCTGGCGCCGCTTTCATGGAGGTTCATGTCCCTCTGGTCATGCCAGATGTCATCGTTGAGTCGAATGAAAAAGGGGTATATACCGTTCGTTTGGTTGACGATTCCTTGCCACCATTGCGTATTAGCGAGTACTACCGGCGTAGATTGGGAGATCCCATGGCGAGCGAAGAAGAAAAAGAGTTTATCAAGCGGAAGATCGGGAGCGCCCAATGGTTGATTGAGTCAATTCAACAACGGCGCCGAACCTTAACACGCGTCTCGCAAGCCATTGTCGACTACCAGAAGAAATTCCTGGATGAAGGCCCAGAGTCCATTGAGCCGCTTAAGATGCAGCAGATTGCGGACCAAGTTGGCGTTCACGTAACGACCGTATCCCGGGCTGTGGACGACAAGTGGATTCAAACTCCGCGAGGCATTTTGCCGCTCAGGCGATTCTTCGTCTTTGGAACTCAAAGCGCCGACGGGGAAGATGTTGCTTACGAGACGATTCGCATTAAGCTGCAGGAGATCATAGGGAAAGAGGATAAGCAAAATCCGCTGAGCGACGATGACTTGGTCGAAGAGCTCAAAAAACAGGGGCTAGGCGTCGCGCGTCGAACGATTACCAAATACCGCAAAAAGATGGCGATACCTAGCAGTCGCCAACGACGCGATTGGTCAAAGGTGTAAGCTAGGATCTCACTCAAACGGATGATCAGCACCTCCTGGCACGAAACGCATTTAGGGTATGCTGCGTGGGTGCAGGTCCCGCAGCGGGATCTTAAAGCTGGGATGAATCCCAGCTCCAATTTGGAAAAAAAGTGATGTGCGAGCGCCATGGACAGGTTTTGCACATCGGGAATGCGCCGACAAAATATCGATCGGAGCCCTAAAAGTTTCCCTAAGTGACATGTTCTGATCGGTTTGCAAAGCATTCAAGCTAGATCATCGTGTTCGGACGTTGGTGAACCACCACTCATGCTGTACTCTCTTCCGTGAACGTCACCTTGCTCGCACCAAGCAAACGAGTCCGATGCGAGACTGAATCCAACCTCCTGCAACGATTGCATATGACACCACCTCCTGCATTCTTGACCCATGTCGAAACGCCTGTTGAAAATGCCCTTTTAACCGCGGAAACTGCGTTAGAACTCGACCCGCAAGCGCAAACCGTCACAGCCCCTTTTGTCGGTCAATGGCATACACTTATCAGTCAAACCAACTGGGGAAAAGGTAAAATTATTTCTGAATGGAGATCCGCCTTGATCGCCTCAGACGCGTCTTCCATCAGTTTCAGCGATGAAACCTGGACAAAACAAGTGGGGGCTGTAACGAGCCAGCACGTGGGAAGGTTGCGTCGCGTGTACGAACGATTTGGACAAAGCTTCGCAAGTTACCCAGGGCTTTATTGGAGTCATTTTTTGGCCGCCATCGACTGGGACGACGCCGAACTGTGGCTTGAGGGAGCTATGCGTAGCAACTGGAGTATTTCCGAAATGCGCAAGACCCGTTGGGAAACTAGCGGAGGTGATCCCAAGCATGCACCGCGCGACGAAGAACTGATTACGTCGGAAGTGGATGATGATTTCGATGCGCTGACCGCCGAGAACGATGAAGAATCCGATCGGGAAAAAAGAGATCGGGCGGAATCCAGTGGCCCGCTAGCCGAAGGTCCCGATTTTGGCGAGGAAGATTACGAACCATCCATGGCTGGCCAGTCACAACCTGGTGACCCAGGTTTCGAATCAGAATCGTTCGACGCTTCCAAGGAACAAGGGAATCCGTTTATGGGTTTGCCAGAACTTCCCCCTGACGTCTCTGATGCCATGGAGCAGTTCAAGTTGAGCATCGTGCGTCACCGTGCCAGCAAGTGGGCTGATATCTCGCAAAAGCAAATGCACGACGTGCTCGATGCACTTAAACTGTTTGTGGATCGTTAAAAGGAACCATTGTCGCCTTTTGCTCCGCAAAAGTGTGTTAAACTAGGCGCCCTTTCGCAGAGCGAAAGGCGACAAATTCGGTGTCACCCTCCCATCGCTTCGCTCCCCTCCCATCGCTTCGCTCGACCTTCCCGGGGCGAAGGTTGTTAAAGCGTGACACTCCTCAATTTTGGTACTAGCGACTCCCATGCCGTTCGTAAACTCAGGGACGTACCACACGATGGTTTGTCATTTGTTGGTATATTAGTGGCTCGAACTCTTAGATCGCTCCGCTCGTTTAGGCTGTGAATTGTCTACATCCACAAAGGCCGTTTCCCAGAAACCACTCTCGTCACCACCCGTTGCCAGCGCGATAGCAACCTCGATTTGCGCCTGCTTCGCTATTCTGGGATTTGTACTATCTCGATGGATTGCAGCATCGTTCTATGTTTCCCTGGCTATGTGGATCGTCGCGTATATGGCGGGTGGTTACCGGCCTTTCAAGGAATCGCTTTCGGCCTTATTCCAGGGAAAGCTGAATGTTGACACCTTGATGGTTTCAGCAGCAATAGGTGCGGCTGTTTTGGGGGATTGGGTCGAAGGGGCCGTCCTTTTGTTTCTGTTTTCCCTGAGCGGTACTCTCGAAGCGTACGCTACGTATCATACGAATCGCTCGATCGAATCGCTGATCCAATTGCGACCAAGGCAAGCCACTCGGATTTCGATGGAGTTGTCTATAGACGAAGTGGTTGATGTCGAAGCACTTCAGGTCGGTGACTTGCTGCGAGTTCGACCAGGCGAGCGATTTGCAATCGACGGCATCGTGATCGAGGGAGAATCGTGGGTTGATGAGTCTACGTTGACCGGCGAAAGCGAACCAATTCAAAAGGTACCTGGATCCGACGTCTTTTCAGGAACCATGAATGGCCAAGGGGCAGTTTCGGTTCAAATGACCAAAGCCATCGCTGACACGACTCTAGAACGCATTGTGCATATGGTGCATGAAGCCCAGGCGCAAAAAACTCCGACACAACGATTCGTTGAGTCCTGGCAACAGCCGTATGTCATCGGAGTGTTTGCAAGTGCGATTCTGGTCTTTCTGGCGGCGAGGGTTATACACACTTCGAGTTGGTATGACGCCTTTTACCATGCGATGGTCCTCCTGGTGGCCGCCTCCCCGTGTGCGGTCGTGGTAAGTTCTCCATCCGTGATGTTGTCTGCTATTGCGCTTGCTGGCCGGCACGGAATACTCTTCAAAGGGGCTGTGCATCTTGAAACGCTTGGAAAAGTGGATGTTCTCGCGATGGACAAAACGGGAACGGTAACCATCGGGAAGCCAACTGTAACCGAGGTCTGGACGACCGATGGGGCGAGTATGACTCGCTTCCTCTCGCTCGTGGCGGCGGTTGAAAAACAAAGCGAACATCCACTGGCTATTCCGGTTATGGAAGAAGCCAGGCGGCAAGGCATCCCTGAGAAGTCTCTGGAACTGAAGGATTTTCATAGCCATACGGGCTTGGGGGTGTTTGCGACAGTCGAGGGTGTCTGGGTTGGAGCGGGCCGCGAAAAATTGTTCGAAACGTATAAAGTCGAAATGTTGTCAGGCATCATCAAGACGGCACAGCGCATGCGGGAGGCTGGACAAACGGCACTCATTGTGATCGCAAAGCAAGAGCAAATTGGGGGCGTTATCGGAGTTGCTGATCGATTGAGACCCGAAGCAGCTCGCACCATTGCCAAGCTAAAAGAACTAGGCGTGCGCGACGTTGTGCTCTTGACAGGGGATCACGAACGCGTTGCCCTTGCGATCGCCAAAGAGTTGGGAGTCGACGAAGTTCGAGCTGGCTTATTGCCCGATGGAAAGGTAACTGAATTGTTGCGTTTGTCCAAGGATGGTCGGTGCGTGGCTATGATTGGCGACGGTGTGAACGATGCTCCAGCCCTCGCCACGGCGGATGTTGGCATCGCTATGGGGGGAGCTGGCACGGATGTCGCGCTCGAGGTCGCAGATGTCGTTTTGATGCGAGACGATCTCAAGGGATTGCCATTGGCCGTTTGGATTAGTCGAATGGCACGCAAACGCGTTCGGCAGAACATGGTTTTTGCGTTCGGTACGATCGCAATTCTAGTCTTGTCCACTTTTTATAAGCTACCGCTTTGGATTGGAGTCCTTGGGCACGAGGGAAGCACCGTCTTGGTCGTGCTAAACGGCTTGCGGATGCTTTGGGAACGCATGCCGAAATTGGACTAATTTTCTGTTTTATCGGGTAAGGGGCTCGGAATCTGAGCGACGTACTACGCGTTTTCTGCCACGAACGATACGACTTCGTCTAGCGATCTGGCATTGCAGGCCAGCATGACCACACGATCGAACCCAAGTGCGCAGCCACACGAGTTCGGCATGCCGGATCGCATTGCATCCAACAATCTATTTTGGATTGGAAGCGGGTTTCTGCCATCCTTTACTCGTTGACTGTTGGATAGAGTCGATCGAGCCTCGAGTTGATCGGCATCCATGAGTTCATGGTACCCATTGGCCAGTTCCACCCCGTGATAGAACAATTCGTAGCGTTCTGCGGTGCGTCTGTCTAACTCGCAGACGCGTGCCAAGGCTGCTTGGGAAGCAGGGAAATGAGTTACCAACACGGGGATTTGCATTCCAAGAGTGGCTTGAACTCGCTCGGAAAAGATGAGATTGACCCAATCGTCCCAGTCCGTTGACCAACGCACCTGGTCGACCATTCCTTGCTCCACAGCCCAATGTCCAAAATCAGTTGGCGTCATCTCAAACAACTGCAAACCAGTTGCAATTCGAAACGCATCTTCAAATCGGATCCTGTCAGCGCTTTGAGTGCCCAGCAAATGCATTAGCAATTGATCTAGCAGTGCCAATCCTTCGTTTAGGTCCGCATCGACGTCGTACCATTCCGCCATAGTAAATTCAGGGTTGTGAAGGCGACCGCGTTCTCCGCTTCGAAATACTGGGCCGACTTGGTAGATGCTGCCGATTCCAGAGTTGAGCAGTCGCTTCATCGACTGTTCTGGAGAAGTCTGTAGATACCAGGTGGCAGGCACTTGGCCAGGTAAATGCATGTTGACTTCAATCGGATCCAAATGGCGATCGATAATGGAGTCCCGGGACAAAATGGGCGTCTGGACTTCGGTAAATCCACGACTATCGAAGAATTGCCTGAGCAAGCTCAATAAGGCGGCACGTTTTTTTAAGTTTGCGACGGAAGCGGACGTGTGCATGGTCGGTCCAGCGTGGCTCGGTCGTCCCCACCGATAAACCACTGCGAAAATACTCAGGTCGTCAAGCAGACTCTGAATTCTCACGAATTCAGTTACCATGACAATTCGAGATCACGGCGGGGACCTCCGTGCCACACTTCAACAACTAGGTCGGCTTTACGTTGCCTTCTTGTGCTATGTCTTCTGGAGTCTCGTCGTATTTTGCCTCCGGCAATACTTGGGAAACTGGAGCGACCAAAAACTCGACAGCGGCTTCGTCAGGATCAGCCTTGAGAATCGAGTCCCCTTTGATTTCCTTGATATTACCGGCGTCGACAATCTGCTTGATGACGATGCGTTCTAGGATTTGGTTTCGAAGCGCGTCCATTTGGCCAGTGCGTTCCAATTTAGCGCGAACTTGTCGCACAGAGAGATCGCTTTGGTCAGCGATCAGTTGGATTTCGTCTTCGTATTCCTTTTCACTTGGCTCGATCGAATTGTCTTCGGCGATTTTTTCGAGAACGAAGTGTTCTCGCAATGCACCTTGAGTCGACTGTTCGGTGTTTCGACGAATGTTATTGATTACGGATCGAATTTGATCGTCGGTGAATCCGTTTCGGCGCAAATCCAAAACGCGTCGCTGTAGCTCTCGCTCCGCTTGCTTGCGAACCAATGCAGGTGGCAGATCCCAATCCGCTCCGGCAGTTAGTTTCTTGGTGATTTGCTCGCGAAGCAATTGATTTTGGTAATATTCGGCTTGTCTCTCCAATTCGGACCGAACGAATGCACGCAATTCTTCGGCAGAATCGAAACCGACCGATTCCAATACCGTAGAGTTCAGTCCTTCGACGTTTACGCGACGGATTTCGACGATTTCGAACTCGACATCCACGTCCACACCCTTGAAGGATTCGTTCATCGAAGTTTCGAGCACTTTGACAGTCGTAGTAAGTTTGTCGCCTTCTTTGGCGCCGGTCACCAATTCTCCGAAGTTCTCAATGATACAATCCGCAAGGCTCAACCGTTTGCGGAGAGTAATGAGCTCCTCCTCGAAAGAGCTGATTTCGCGACCGTTGGAGCTGAAAGTGGCATTGATGACCAAGCGGTCGCCGAGTGCTGCTTCTCCATCATAGGCTTCGCCTGGCGTTACGCGTTCGAGTGTTCGGGCAAGTTGATGATCGACTTCGGCGTCTGTCAGCTCGTATACGGTCTTTTCCAGGTCGAGACCCTTCCAATCTGGCGTATCAAAAGCGGGTCGTACCTCAATATTGAATTCAAAAGTGAAATCTCCGGTGTCCGGAAGTTTTACCGCTCCAAAATCCATATCGGGTTCGGAAATAGCGGAGAACTCGCCACCTTCGGTGATTTGCTGCAAACTATCCATAACCAAGCTGCTTTTGACTTGGTCAGCAACTGTTTTTTTGAAGCGATTTTCCAAGAGCTTGCGCGGAATCTTTCCGGCCCGAAAGCCTGGAAGATCTGCTTTTGGCGCAATTTCATCGTAAGCGTTGCGGAAATAGCGTTCCATTTCCGCGCGTGAAATGGTAACCACCACATGCCGTTGGCAAGTGCTAGGCTGACTAATTTTCACTACCAATTCCAACTTAGAATCTGGCGCCTTGGTTTCCACGGTCGACATGTCGGATCAAACGTCCTAAGAAGGGTAAAAAAAGGCATAATCAAACAGAAAAGCGGGTGATGGGATTCGAACCCACGACAACAACGTTGGCAACGTTGTGCTCTACCCCTGAGCTACACCCGCAAAAGAAACTGTTCAATTATGCCCGTTGCGTATTTTATTCCGCTGGAAATCAGTCGCTTAAGGGCAAGTGACTGCTAGATCGCCTGAGCTGACTCCGGTCTTCTTTAGCGGGAGGCAGATTATAAGACCTAGTGCGGACTCTGCAAGACCGTTCTTGCTTCATTTCCGGAATCCCTCGCACTCATTTTCGTAAAAGCCATATGGACAAGCAAACCAAAAACCCTGTATGGAATGGGTGGTTGTTCTCGATTCGACACAATAAAGGGGTCATTCAATGTTTAGCCAATCTACTCGGATCCTTGGTCTATTAGTTTTTCTCGTTTCAACAGTGGCACCTGGGACAGGTTTTGCTGACAGTTGGACTTGGGGGCCATTTTCCAAACCCAGCGCCTCAAGGGACTCCAGCCCCCTTTATTCTAGCAGATCCACTAGTGCGAAATCATCCTGGCTTCCTACCATGAAAATACCCCGAATGCCTTGGTCTAGCAACAATCAGCGGGTCACTTCCTACCCACGCTCAAACACTTCCACGTGGACTAAAATGAGCAAGACTTCGAAACGTTGGTGGAACAAGACAGTGGAAATGCTGGATCCCTACCCAGATCCAAAACCACAAACTACCCCGTACATTAGCAATTCCGAATCCCGGAAGTCCAAGTCGAGTTGGTTCTCCGGCTGGTTTTCGAGCAAAGAAACCGAAGTACCAAGAACTGCAAACGATTTTTTGGCAGGAGAAATGGTGAAATGAAAATATGGCACGTCGGTTCTCGCCGCGATCCTGATGGAATTTGCTCCGGTACAGATACGCCGTGAATCAATTATCCCATCGCGTGAGCTAGCCCTCTGACGGCCAGCAACATGGTTGGTTTTCGTGTGAGCGAGGCCCTCGCTCAGTTATTGAACGGAGGCCCCGGGTGGGTCGAGGGCCCCGGGTGGGTCGAGCGAAGCGAGGGGGAGGGTGAAGTGCCGTCGACAATCGCACAAATCAATTTACCCTACCCGGCCTTTGGCCTCTCCCGGAGAGATCGTCCGGTTTAAGCAATTGTATTTGCGTGCCATTCCGGGAGGGTAACTTTTCTTGAAGCTACATTCTTTTTCGACGCGCTGGTAACTCCGATGCCGGACGTTAGAATTCTTCCCGGCAACGATAACCATCTAATCGGGCTCGGAATTATCCATGGCGATCTATTTTTCACGCGGCGGGAAAGAACTTGTCCTAGGCATGCAGGACTACCTCGAAGCAATTGAAACCACGCTTTCTCAGCGGCCTTCGGTTCGGAAAGTGCTAGCGGTCCCGCCTGACCACACCCGCATGGACTCGCAATCAGGCCCCATCATGCATGCCGTCCTGAAACTGCTTGGTGACAAGCTGACCGATGTCATGCCCGCGCTCGGTACGCATACCGCGATGAGCGAAGGCGAACTCGCCAAGATGTACGGTGACTTTCCCCGCGATCTCATTCGCGTCCACCGCTTTCGGACCGAAGTCGATACGCTCGGATATGTCGATTCCGAGTTTGTTCATGAGGTCACCGAAGGCCACTACGACCGCCCCTGGCCGGCACAAGTCAATCAAATGATCTCGCAAGGGGACCACGATTTGATACTTTCGATAGGTCAGGTAGTTCCGCATGAAGTCATCGGCATGGCCAACTACACGAAAAACATCTTCGTAGGAACAGGCGGTAGCGCTGGAATCGACGATAGTCATTATTTGAGCGCACTGTATGGGATGGAACGCGTTATGGGGCGATGCGAAACACCGCTTCGAAAAATCTTGAATCGGGCCGCCGATCTATTTTTGATCAATAGACCGGTCGTCTATGTCTTGACCGTGGTCGAGTCCACACCGGATCAAGGGCCAGTTGTTCGAGGGCTCTACGTAGGCGATGATCATTCCGTCTTTTATCGAGCAGGTGAACTTTCAGCCAAGGTTAACTGCTTTCGAATTCCGGAGGCTCCGAAGAAGATCGTCGTTTGGATGGACCCCAACAAATACAAAAAAACCTGGGTCGCCAACAAAGCCATCTACCGCACGCGAATGGCCATAGCCGATGGCGGTACGCTGATCATTATTGCCCCTGGCGTGGATCGGTTTGGCGAACATGATGACGTCGACAGTCTGATCCGTCGTTATGGATATCGCACCACGCCGGAAGTCGTTGATTTGGTTGCAAAAAACGCTGATTTGAGAAGCAACCTGTCAGCCGCCGCGCACTTGATGCACGCTTCCACCGAAAACCGATTTCAAGTGGAGTACTGTCCCGGCAAACTATCCAAACAAGAAATCGAATCGGTAGGCTATGGCTACGGCTCCCACGCGTCTGCCACCATCGAATACAACATCGACGAAATCCAGGATGGCTGGAATACAAGTCGAAGCGATGAACCTTTCTACTTTATCCGTAATCCAGGCCTTGGGCTGTGGATGCATGAGAATCACCCACACGCATTCCAGTAGTCGATGATCGAAGCCAAAAACACTCAACGGGCCATCGTTCGTATCGGATACGATGGACGTGTTCACAAGTTCTTTCAGGGGCCAAATGCTCAAGAGCGTTTCGACAATGAATGCCGCGTTCTGATCCACCTTGAGAATCGAAAATGCGGCTTCGTGCCTCGGTTGCTTTCTTCTGACCGAACTACCTTAGAGATGGTAACCAGCAATTGCGGTGCTCGCGTCGAGCGGCTCGGCGATGACAAGATAAAGTCCATTTTTGCAGAGTTGGAAGAATACGGAGTCCGGCACGACGATGCATTTCTAAGGAACATTACGTATAGAGCATCGGATGGCAGATTCTGCGTCATCGACTTCGAATTCTCCACAATCCTCGACGAGGTCCAAGGTGAACCTTCTAACGCAGTCGAATCGGCCTTGCAGAATTCACGACAAGACAATCCTCCAATCGCTGTCCGATGGTCAGCTATGACCCACTCAGGCTCGTTCCGATCCAATAACGAGGACCGGTTCCTTGCCATGCTAATCGATCAACGCGGAGTCCGCTACTTGGGCAAGGACGGGCAATCAAACACTCGAGATGCGGACATGTTGTTTGCTGTTGCGGACGGGATGGGTGGGGAACGTTCCGGCGAGCTTGCTGGCAAGATTGCAATCGACAACATTACTAAGATATTGCCAAGAGCGTACCTTATGACCGAACAGCATGTCGAAGAAGCCGCTCCTCACATATTGAAGGGGCTCTTTGCGGCGATCCACGAGGAACTCGTTACGCTGGGACAATGGGATTCTATGTGTACCAATATGGGCGCAACCCTTACGTTGGCGTGGCTGCATCGCAGCACCGTAATGTACGCGCATATAGGAGATACGCGACTCTATCATTTTCGATCCAGTCCGGATTCGGCTTCGATGATGGGGCAATCGAAACTCTGCATGTCCCTGTTGACGGAGGATCACACGTACGTTGGTTGGCTTCGCCGAACTGGGAAACTCAACGAACGCGAGGCTCGCTTCCATCCTCGCAAAAATGTATTGTCTAAGGCACTTGGGGCAGGCAATCAATTTGCGGAACCACAGTGTGGGACGTTTGAACTAAAACCAAACGAAAAGTTGGTGCTGTGCACGGATGGAATTACGGATGGCCTGTGGGACCGGGCCATCAGCGATCTTGTGCTGGAACCTGAATCCTCCATGTCCGACCTCACCCCTGCCCAACGCTTGGTTCTCACGGCGGTTGAGGAGTCAGGCAAAGACAACGCTACCGCGATTGTTATCGAAGCCTGACCACCACTCGGTGGTCGCGAACCGCCGAGGGCCCTCGGTTCAACTAGTACAACCGGGATAGTCGTGGCACCCTGCCAATTTTCGCACATTATATTTATCGGTTAACGCGTCCTTTTTTCTTCGCAGGTTCATATTTCAGGCGAGGTTTCATTTTTAAGAATAGGAATAGAAATGGATGATGGGCGGCTTCGACGAAAATCGATGCAAGGATTGCAAAGTGACTGCTAGCAGGCTTTATCGTGATATTCTATTGATCCTCACGGCATTCTCTTTGTCGATAGGTTCCGTTGCCAAGGCGAGTAGCGTTCAACTCTTGCATAGCGAAGTCGAGGCTTTTGCGATGCGACTCGAACGAATCGAGACGGCCCAAACGTCTATTGATCTGAGTTCGTATGAGATATCCGACGACAATACCTCCGGCCGTTTTCTTGTGGCGTTGCTGAACGCGGTAAGACGTGGCGTCGTCGTCCGGATTTTGACGGACGGACATATTGGCGACAATCTTATGCCGAAGCCGCTTATGCAATACCTCATTGAGCATGGCATTGCTATTCGGGAACGGCCGCTCAACGTGCGATACCAGTTGGAACTGGGCCGATCTCGACTCCATGACAAATTGCTTATTATCGATCGCACGCACTTAATCACTGGTGGACGAAACTTGCAACAGAAGTACTTTGGGATAGGGGAACGGAAATGCATCGACCTAGACGTCTATGTGGACGGCCAATCGGCTTGCCAAGCCGCGGACTATTTTGAGCAGCGATGGAACGAATCGAAAAGTGGCCAACCCGAACTTTGTCGGAGGGAAGCACCGAAGACTTTGGCTTTGCAGGTGCACCCAGAATGGAATTCGATGCCGAGAGCACAGGCGTTGGAGCAGGTTGCGTTATGGCTTGAGACACTGGCTATGGGACCGTTTCCTGCTCAAGATTTATGCGGTACTTCGGTTCATAACGAACTCTTGGAGATCGACGATTCCAAACTTCGTTTTTTGCACGATTGCGTTGGAATGTCCAAATGGACTAGCGGAGCCATCGCGCCCGAGGTTAACCGGTTGTTGAAAGATGCACGCCGATCCATTGAAATAGAAACTCCCTATTTCGCGATATCGAAAGACTTGAAATCCATTCTGCAGGACGCAGCCCGTCGCGGCGTCCAAATTCGCATTTTGACGAACTCGCTGGAGTCAACGGACCATCCCTCGGTCCATGCCGGATTTGCCAACGAGCGTCGCTGGATGTTGCGAGCTGGAATCCGAATTTATGAGCTGCCGGGCCGAAACATGCTTCACGCAAAGTCGATGGTGATTGACGGACAAATCGCGATGGTTGGAAGCTATAACTTTGACCGGTTATCCGAAAGCCGAAATTTCGAAGTTGCAATGACGGTTATCGACTGCAATTTCGCAAAGCAAGTTTCAAATTCTATCGCAACGCATCGATCCCAAGCGACGGAACTTCATCTCGCCGACTTGTTCCGTTACGAATTTAGAGAAAGCAACGTGTCGAATAGTGATTTGAAACGTTTTCGGCGTCTGCGAATCGCAGCCCCATTGATTGAAAGGTACCTGTGATTGGAAATAGTCCACGTTGGACATTGCACTTGGATCCGTCTACAATCGCATACATTCTCGCAACGAGTTGTTGCTTTCGCGATGCCACCGAATCCAAATGAAGCCAAATAGAAGTTTTTAATGCTACACTCTGAAAACCGAATTGACGAAGAGTCAGCCAAAACCATTGCCGGTCGAGAGCGAATCGGTTTGATCCTGCTTGCGATCTTCTCGTCTGTTTACTTTGGCTTCATTTTTTTGTGTGCCTTTGCCAATTCTTGGTTTGCGTCTTTGTCTTTTTGGGAGGTGCCTGCGACCGTATGGTACGGTTTCGGGCTCATTGCCTTGGCTTTAGTTATCGCCGGTGTTTACGGCAGACTAAGCCGTACCATTTCCTCCTAGACCTTGTTTTAGGTGGCCTAGGTCATTGTTGGCAAGCAAGTTTTCCAGGATAACTCTTACCCGAGGAACTCACCGCGAACCGGCCGGCAATCGCCAAGTCGAGGTTCGGAATGCAATCTTTGGGAAAGCAACTGAATGAATTCGTCGATACAAACCGTTCTAAAGCGACTTGAATCCAACATGGAAGCGGTCGTTCTCGGGAAAATTGAAGTCGTTCGTAAAACGATAGTAGCCTTGTTGGCTGGCGAACATATCCTGCTGGAAGACGTACCCGGTGTTGGAAAGACCTTGGTTGCCAAGGCACTCGCAAAGAGTATCGATGGCATCTTCACGCGAGTTCAATTCACACCCGACTTGTTACCTACCGACATTATTGGCAGCAGCATTTACCACAATGGCGAATTCAAGTTTAGCCAAGGGCCGATTTTTGCCAACGTAGTCCTAGGGGACGAAATCAACCGTGCACCACCGCGAACGCAAAGCGCAATGCTTGAGGCCATGAGCGAACGTCAAGCCAGTGTCGACGGAAAGACGCACCGCATGCCCGATCCCTTTCTTGTGATTGCAACGCAAAATCCGTTCGAATTCGAGGGAACGTACATCCTTCCCGAGAGTCAATTGGATCGATTCATTATGCGAATTGATGTGGGTTACCCAGGACGCGATGCGGAACGCAACGTTCTCAGGTCCCATCGGGCAGGTGAGCCGGTGGATGAAATGAAGCCGGTTGTTACCTTGGCTGAAATCCGCGATGCACAAGCCCTCACTCGCACCGTTCAAGTCGAGGATTCGATTCTAGATTATCTGCAAGATATCGTCGATGAGACTCGCAAGAGCCATGAACTGCAAGTTGGTGTCAGCACGCGAGGCGCTCTGGCTTTTTATCGCGCTGCACAAGCCTCTGCCTTGCTTGCAGGACGTTCATTCGTGGTCCCCGATGATGTAAAGAAGTTGGCCATTCCCGTGTTGGCGCACCGTGTTATGCCACGTGGGTTTGCGGCCGGTAGCGAGCGCACTGCGGCCGAAGCGATCATTCAGAAATGTTTGGAATCGGTTCGAGTTCCATCGTAAGCGAGCCTAACCATGTCGCAATATTTTATTGAACCGTTGAGTCGATCCCCCCTCGCTGATAGCAGCGCCTCCAATGGAAATGGCTCGTTTGTCAGGAAATGGTTGCGTTGGCCCTCGCGAGTTTTGCGATTGGCAAACAGACCCTCCTTAACGGTTTCGACCCGATTCACTCGAGAAGGTATGCAAGTTTTGTTTATGGCTATCTTCGTCTTGCTGGGGGCCATCCTTCGAGACGTCAATTTGCTGATTGTTTTGGCGGGTACGCTACTGGCGATTCTCCTGATTCAGTGGCGGGTTTGTGCGAAAACACTCAGTGGCTTAGTGGCCTATCGAAGACTGCCGCGATCGATGCACGCCCGACGTGGGTTCGAAATCGAACTCGTGATAACGAACCCCAAACGTTGGCTGGGTGCTTGGTTAGTACTCGCGCAGGATCGAATGAAGTATGTCTCGTATGACTCTTCCTCGGAACAAATCTCCCAAGGTATCGGACTGCTTTATTCATCCATTGCCCCAAACTCGACGCGTATTCAAAGATACCGTTGCGTGATGCAGCGTTGCGGTCGTTATCAGTTTCTAGGAACCGAGCTAACAACCCGATTCCCATTTGGCTTGCTGCGAGGGATTCTGCCCCACAAAGGGGGCGATAACTTCATTGTCCAACCCTCCATCGGCAAACTTCTTCCAGGTTGGCTTGATATTTTCGGTGTCCGCACTTCCGGCTTGAAACAGAGACAAGCCCGATCGCTTTCCGACGAAGGAGACTTTTTTGGTCTGCGTCCCTATCGCCCTGGAGATAGCCCACGCTGGATTCACTGGCGAAGCTCCGCTCGACGAGATGAATTGGTTGTGAAGCAGTTCCAACAGGCAGAAAGCCGAGAGCTCATCGTCCTTCTAGACTTGTTCCCCGATTCGAATCAAGATCCAAATCATCGTGAAACTCATGAAAAGTCTTCGGAGTTGGCTATCGAATTTGTAGCGACCCTGGTCAATCACATCGCTTTGACCAATTTTGGAGTCATTTCGGTCGTCATCGCCGACTCCCGGCCGACAATCGCCAGCCGAATTCAATCACGATCGCAGAGCTCCGGACTGCTTGATCGATTAGCAATCGCTCACTGTGACGAAGACGACAAAATCGAGACCGCCTTGGGCATGCTTGAACGCGAGTTCCGTCGCGTTGAAAACCTACTGGTGGTCAGCACTCGTTCCAGGAATTCGCAACAGTCACGTGACCCTGCGAACCCGGCCATCGTTTTTTGGAGGACGATGAATTGGCTCGATGTAGGTGCTGGCGACATCACCAAGTACTTTGCTCCCTCAGAATAGCGGTCAAACCATGTTGTCACTTGTCTATCGAACGCTTGTGCATTTCCGAGGATTGCTTGTTCCGGTTGCGATGGGGGTAGCGGTGGCTACCGCGGTCATCGTAGGCGCCTTGGTCGTGGGGGATAGCATGCGAGGTTCGTTGCGATTCATCGCAATGGATCGGATTGGTTCGATTGAATCTGTTTTGGTAGCCCCGAGATGGTTTGACGAGGCCCTGGCAAAAAACCTGTCGAGCAACGACGTTCAACTCGGCTCGATCCACAGCTTAATTTTAGTACAGCAAGCTATCGCCGAAAGAGAAGCCCATCGTGCCAGCGAAATGGCGCTGCTGGGTGTCGATCCCGATTTTTGGAAACTTGGAACAATCCAACCGAAACGATTCCCCGAAGACGAGGAAGTGATTCTCAATCAATCGCTGGCAGACAAACTGCACGCGCAAGTTGGCGATCTCATTACGCTCCGAGTTACAAGCCAAGCGGTCGTGCCCGCGGATAGTCCACTCGGAAAACGAGACCAAGATAGCATGGTGTTGCCTCGCTGGAAGGTGATTGAGATCCTTCCGGATCAAAGCCTTTCGCGATTTTCGCTGCGCTCAGACCAGAGGCCAATCATGAACGCTTTCGCCAACAAGCGATGGCTTCAAAGGGCGTTGGAAATCGAAGCCAAAGTCAATGCAATATTCGTTGCCCGATCCAGTCAGAACACTCAAAACAATACCTCAGCGGGCGTTGCGAAGTTGCTCGAAAAACTATCTCCGTCTTTAACCGATTTGGGGCTGCGTTGGCAACACGTCGTTCGGTCGTTCCCCGATTCCGCTATTGGCGAATCGGCAGTAGACAATTCCAGTCCGGTCCAAGTTTTGGATTACCACCATCTCACGACGGATCAAATGTTGATGACCGATGCCCTTTCCAAGGAAATACTTAATGGCACGCAAGTCAATGGTCCGACCAGCGTACTGACTTATCTCGCCAACGGCATCGAGGTCAAAAAAGATGGAAAAACGATTGGCCGAAACGTTCCCTATTCCACCATTAGCGCCGTGGACTGGTCGGTTCTAGCGTCCATGCTGGGACCGAAAGAAAATCCCCGTATCGTTCCTTCGAACGAGGACTGGGTCGTAGTGACGAGTTGGCTGGCCAAAGAGCTCTCGATCGAAGTAGGCGATACTCTGCAAATCGAATACTTCCTTCCCGAAACCGTCGACGGCGAAGAGATCGAAAAAAGCTTTGACGCAACTGTAGTTGCAATCGCACCCCTTACGCAACCCAAAGAAGCATACAACCGAAAGCGTGCTGCAAGATTCTCGGAGGCGCCGACTCGATTCAATGATCCGGCTTGGACTCCGGTCGTTCCAGGAATCACGGATCAAGAATCGATTAGTAAATGGGACACTCCCTTTCCGTTGACTCGGAAAATCGAGGACGAAGACGACCAGTACTGGAGTGACCATCGCTTAACGCCTAAAGTTTTTATTTCCAACTCGCGTGGACTCAAAGTTTTCGGCTCGCGGTTTGGGAACGTCAGCAGTATTCGGTTTGACAACCTGCAACCAGAGGATGCAACTGCACTTGAAAAGCAGATTACCGAAATAGCTAGAACGAAGATGTCCAACTTGGGCTGGCGCGAGATTCCACTCAGGCGACAGCAATTGATGGCGTCCAGTGGAACTACCCCATTCGATGCACTTTTCATGTCGCTCAGTTTCTTCGTGATCGTTGCGGCCCTATTGCTGGTTGCACTCCTGTTCCGACTAGCGATTGAGCAGCGAGCAGACCATTGGGGGTTGCTATTAGCATCCGGTTGGACGCGAGGGGCAGTGACTCGTTTGTTGCTGCTTGAGGGCGCAGTTGTTTGTACGATCGGTGCAACGCTTGGTATCCCACTTGGACTTGGCTACGCATACGCCATGATCACCGGTCTTCATACTTGGTGGGTGGGTGCCATCACCGTCTCCTTTTTGGACTATCACGTCAGGCCAATCAGCCTAGTGTTGGGTTGGACTCTGAGTTGGCTTGCAGCCCTGGGAACCATTTTGATTTCGACTCGACAGTTAAAATCGATACCGATTGCGAGGCTCTTGAAACAGCAAATGGAAGCGAACATGATCGTTCCGCAATTGTTGCAGAGAAAGCGACCGTACTTGGCCATCGGAAGTGTACTTAGTGCGATCGCGATTCTCGTGTTGGGCCAATTCCTTCAAGGCCAGGCTCAAGCTGGCGCCTTTGTCGGTGGAGGCATGTTGTTCTTGATTAGCGGATTGTCGTTTACCCTGGGCAGGCTGAAAAGCGTAACGACAAGTCGTTATGTTGGTTCTTCCGAATCGGCTTCGATGATGAGTGCCTCGTCGCTCGCTAGTAGCAATGCAAAACGAGCCCCTATGCGAAGCATCTTAGCGATTGGGTTGGTTGCCATCGCTTCCTTCCTAATATTATCGATGAGTCTATTTCAAGCGTCTCCGAACGAAGCGGGTACTGGCAGGTTTGCCTTCATCGGCAAGAGCTCTCAAGCGATCCACTACGATCTCGGCAATGCCGCGCGACAACGCGAGATTTTGGGAGCCAAGGCGGCGGCGGCGCTGGGTTCGTTCGATTTTGTTCCACTCCGCGTACGCGGAGGAGACGATGCAAGTTGCAACAACCTTTATCAAGCCAGTGAGCCACAGGTTTTGGGGATTTCCTCTCGAATGGAATCCGTTGATCGTCAGCCGGATGGAAGGTCCGCTTTTGCCTGGTTTGCAACAGCGAATTCGAAAGACTCCACTCCTTGGCAGCGACTGGATCAAAAGGCCGTTGGCACGGTGGATTCGCCCGTTCCCGTGGTACTGGATCAAAACACGGCACTTTGGGCATTGCATTTGGGCGGCTACGTAGGGGAAACGTTTTCGTATACCTTCGACGATCGCAAGGTTTTTTTTCGTACGGTCGGCGTTTTGCAAAATACCATTCTGCAGGGGAGCCTATTGGTCAGCGAATCGAATTTCGAAAGCCTTTTTCCAAGTGTTACAGGCTACCGAATGTTTCTGATCCAATCGAAAGAAGGTCAAACTTCCAAAGCGCAGTCGTCGATGGCAGAACAGGCCAGGATGGTCTTAGAAGATGGCTGGTCGGATTCCGGTTTGAGTCTAGCGTCAAGCGATTCGGTGCTAACTCAGTTATTGGCAGTGCAAAATACTTACTTGGGCGCCTTTCAAGTATTAGGAGCGTTAGGGCTTTTGTTAGGGACCATTGGTCTTGGAGTTTCGCAATTGCGGAGCGCGATGGAACGCCGTGGGGAACTCGCAGCCATGCGAGCCATCGGCTTTACCAAGTCGCGACTGGTTTGGATATTAACATTAGAGAATGGCTGGCAATTGATGCGAGGAATCGGGATAGGGGTGGGTTCGGCGGGATTGGCAACACTACCCGCCATTCTCAGTGGACAGCCCTTTAGTGGTTTGACTTGGCCCAGTCTGATGATGGCGCTGGTAATTGTTTTTGGTTTGGTGTGCAGCGTTCTGGCGGCATTGGGTGCCATGCAATGGCCGCTGCTCAAGGCATTGCGATCCGATAGGTAGTACAGGCTGATAACCCGCTATGCGAAAGGCAAAATATGGATTTCATTTGGAATGACGGCGGCCGGGCTGCATGCGGTTATGTTGGATTGACCGGTGATTGCGTAACACGCTCCATTACTATCGCCACCGGTGCTTTTTATCGTGACGTCTACGAAAAGTTGGGGAAAGCATCTGAAAAATCACCTCGAGACGGAGTCCAACCAGGCACCGCCGCGGTCTATCTCGCAGAACGGGATTGGCGACGCACGCTTGGATTCGAACGGCCGTTTTTTGTTGAGGACCTGCCTCGCGGAGTTGTCATCGTTCATCTTGCCAAAGCGAACGAACGCGCTCAACACTTTTGCACCATAATCGATCATGTCGTTCACGACACCTGGGATCCCAGCGATGACGATGACTACATTGTCAAAAGCTACTGGACATGCGCAACGGTGCAGTACACTTCAACGACACCCGAATGGAATCCAAAACAGCCATACAGCGACTCCCAGGATCGCACGCAAGTGGAGTTCGACAAGATTCTCGATCGCCTTCGGAAATTGGATCGGACGGCAAGCAACAGTGCGAGCACCGAGGGGGAAAAGCACAACGCGTTGCGTATGATGCAGAATCTTATGTTGCGCCACAATCTCTCCCGAGACGACATCGTCGATGAGGCCAACCTGGACAATGTACAATTCACTCGAATCGCATGTCCCGTAAATGGCCGAAGGGCCTGCCATTGGGAAAAGAATCTTGCTACTTACGTTACAAAAACCATTCTTCCTACAACGCAATGGTTCGTGTCTACCAAAGGACATCGGACTTTATTTTGGTTCTACGGGCCGCGTGCAGACGTACAGAACGCCGTCGCCTTGTTTCGCGAAATGCTTTTGACCATTGCGACATCCGCCTATCTTCAGTTTCGTGGTTATACGCGCGGCAGCGGCGCATCCTATGCAGAGGGCTATGTGCAAGGCTTACCAGGTTCCTCTTTGGATTCGTCTGCCGATCCGGAGTGTGAGTTGTCTGAACGAGCCTTGATCCTTTCCCGTACGATGGTACTGAAGTCTGCTGCCGAGCATTGGCTCGAATTCGAATGCAACGTCAAGCTGACGACCTCCTATCGGACTGGCAGAGACCAGTTCGACGAGGTAGCAGCCAACCGCGGCAGACTCGATGGCTCAAAACATGAGGTTGTCGTACCGGGCGCTCAACTCAGGATAGGCAGCAGGCAATAGACAATGGGCTGTTGGGTAACAAGCAACCGCTTTGTCCCCGCTCAACCCGAGAAATCGTTATCGAAAATCCTTCACGGCGTTGGGTGGAGGGGATCCCGCGAATTCACACCGTAAGGTCGAACGAACCGTTGTTCCGAGTCCAGGCAGCCACAGGCATTCTGTCGGCTGGCCCCGGCTCTGCCGAAATACGATTGCTGTTTTGTTGTGCAAAGCGACTGGTCGCGTTGTCCCACCGTGATTGGCTATCAGATCCGCCATCCCTTTGCATATTCGAGCCCGATGTTCCAGATCCTGCGGAATCGGTGCTAACCTCCACCTCAAAGGTTGCGACATTCATTCCCTGTTCTGCCATCCGGTCCTTAAGGGATTGCACGTTATTCAGCAATGCATCGCGCGCCGTTGAGTTTTCGACCTCAAGCTTGGCAAAGACCTGTCCAGCTTCCATTCGCAGCGACATTTGCAACGAACCCAGTTCCGGTGGATGCAATCGCAATCGCACCTGACCACCACCATTTGCCAACTGCTCCACGCCACGCAAAACGCGCTGGACCAACTTTACTTCTTGATACGCTGAGATTTGAGTTCCCGAATTGCTTCGTGCTATTTCACCACGACTTTGTTCCGATCGACCTGGATTGGATACCGCACCGGTATAACTGGAATTGGATGTGTCGGTTTGAATCCCCCCTCGAGTTGTGGCTGAGCCTACCGCTGAGACATCTGTGGTATTTAACGAAAGACGACTGCTTGCGCTCGTCACATTGCCACGGAGAAGACTGTCCCCAAGAGCGATTGGTGTTGCGATTACCGGGGAAATGCTAGGTACCGGCGACAAACTGCTCGGCAAGCTGGTTCCCGAAACCGAACTTGGATCTGTGGCTGCGTCGGTTTTGTCTTTTGGAGTGGTGGATTCAATCGCCTGGGAAAAACTATCCGACCGTCCTGGATTGGTGGAAACGGGATCGCTTTCCGAAGCTCGCTGTGCAAGATATTCCGCTCGCTTGTTGCGACGCGGAGTCGCGCTGGATCCATTGTCGTTCCCATCCGACACATGGTGCGATTCGATGCTTGCCGTTGTCCGATCGGGCTCTGAAATAGCTTGCGACTTATCCTTTCCAGCTTGCGATTGGTCGGTGTCCGCGTTGGAAGAATTGAGCGAGGCATCGCTTTTTTGAATCGGTTCGAGATCGCTCAACTCGTTAGATGCTGGGGGTTGCGTTTTTCCATCGCTTTCGACGAGTTCTTGATTCAAGCCGTTAGAATTTAAGTTTTCCGCGGCGAGCGACGAAACGTCCTTTTCAATTTCTATGTTGGCGGCTACGGGCTCTTGTGTCGATTTTTCCACCCCTATTTTCGCCACTTCATTTCCAGCGTCACTCGGCTTGCGTTGCGTCGAGTCCGATTTTCCGCCAGCTTGGATTCGCGTCTTCGGGTCGATAACTTGGTTGTCTTCGGAAGTCCGACCCTCTGTCGTTTTTTCCAGATCGGAGGATTGCAGTTGCGGCGTCAATGGAACTACCACTTGAGTTTGCGCCGCTTGCGAGCCCAAGGAAGGGTTCTCTTTGCTGGTATCGGCCGCATCATCGGGCTGGCTGCTCGACGAATCTTCAGGACGCGTATCGGAAGCAACACGGTTATTTGGGGTGGGTCCGATAGCTTGAGGAACAATCGATTCGAACTGGCCGATGCTCAGAAGTGCATCGAAAAAAGAAAGCCGGTTAACTTCAATCGATTCCGCTTTCGTCTTCTTTCGAAAGGCTGTTGTGCTCGAATCCGAGGAGGGAACGCTGTTGATTGCTGTGTCATTTGCCATCGGGTTCGTCCACCGTTGCGAAAGTCCAGGGTAAGGCGACCGACGAGCTATCCGCCGTTCGCACTAGGGCTGTTTCGGTTTTGGGTCCTGTTCCGCTAGTGGTTCGCCCCGCCGGATTTCACGTAGAACGTCCGCTAGCATTTCCTGATCCGCTGCTTGTGTGAATTCAGCCAGGACCTTCTTTTGTTTATCGGGTGGAAAACCCCGAATGATCGATACAACATCCGCCAACTCCTTCTTTTCTAGCATCATTGTCAGTTGTTTTTTGGTTTCTTCCGGCGCCATGTTTTCGAGAATCTTTTGCATTTCCTTCAAGCTATCCTGCTGGCGTCCCGTGCGTTGCTGCTCTTGTTTCAACTCGAACTGCTGCCGGCGTTCATCAAAGTCTGCCGCTCTCTTCTGAAGTTCGCGTTGCTGATCAGCAAGCTGGCGTTGCAAATTGTCTAGCGCACGGGTGCGACTATCGAGTTGGAGCAGGGCATTGGTTTTGGCATTGAGGATATCGTCGTAGGCGAGAGTTGGAGTATCGCGGGAACTGATTAATGCTTGCTTTAGCCGTTCGCCTTGAATGTCGATACCATTCAACAATCCGATTACCTGAGCGATGGTTTGACGACTAACATTTCCTTTCGACGCTGCCAATCCGATGATACAGACTTGAGCAAGGAAAGTTGCTGCGCAGAACCACAAGAAAAGTCCGATCAGTTTTTTCATAGCTTACACGCTTGGCTGTTCAGCCCTTTTCTCAGGATTCGAGGTTGATCGCGTTCGAAGAATGCTCGTGTTCTTCGCGAATTGTATTCAATGCATGCCGAATGCTCGACCACTCGTCGAGTCGGTCCTGTTGCTTTGCTAAAGCATGAAGATCGGCAGCTAGTGTTCGCTGATCGCGAAGTTTTTCCAGCGATTTGACCGCTTTTTGGCATTGCACCCACGCGAATTGGCGACGTTCCAGTTCTTGATTTAGCTTGCTTTTGTGGTCCGCGATCTGAGCCGACTGAGCCGCTAGCACCATTTGATAGCGTTGTGCATCCAGGACATGGCGGAGGTTGATGGCACCGAAACCGGACTGCTTCCTGGCGTCGTTCATTTGCCGATTAGCCTCGTCGATCTCCTGTTGCGCGTTGTCGAGCTTACCTATGGCCAAACGAACGTCCTGCAAAGCCTTGGCAGCCAAATCGCGTTCGCGTTCTCGGATTTTCAGGAGTGTAGCGAGTCGGAATTTCGCCATGATTCGTTAAGCCGCCCTCATTCCTGGAGCTCCGTTGGCGAAAGCGTTCGTGCTATTAGACGCAGGTTGGGACGGTGCGTTCGGAATTGAAAGGGAAGTGGCTATGGCGGCTAACTTGGTTAGCTCGTCCACACTGCGTTGCCAAGGTATCAATTCCTGTTGCTCCTGCAACAGCAATGTTTCAATGGCTACTCGAAGCTGAATGGCGCGATCGATAGTGGGGCTGCTTCCTTTTTGGTATGCACCGATGTTGATTAAGTCCTCGTTCTCTTTGTAGACCGCCATCATGCTGCGAATCACTTCGGCCGAAAGTCGCATTTCTTTCGAAATCAAATGCGATTGCAAACGGCTTAAACTGGGGAGTATGTCGATGGCCGGGTATCGTCCTCGAGCTGCAATACTTCGTGAAAGGTGAATATGACCATCGAGTAGACCTCTCAACGCGTCGCTGATCGGTTCGTTGGTATCATCCCCTTCGACGAGAACTGTGTAGAGAGCCGTGATACTGCCGCGTTGATTGATACCGGTCCGTTCTACAAGCTGGGGGAGCATCGCAAAGACGCTGGGCGGATAACCGCGCGTCGTTGGAACCTCACCTGCTGCCAATCCGATTTCACGTTGTGCCATCGCAAATCGAGTTACGGAATCCATTAGCAGGAGAACATTCTTGCCTTGATCTCGAAGCGACTCAGCGATGGCGGTAGCAGTCTTAGCAGCCAAGATGCGTTTGGGTGCTGGCTGATCGCTGGTCGCAACCACCGTCACGCACTTTTTTCGCCCTTCCTCGCCTAAATCGCGGTCGAGAAATTCACGCACTTCGCGACCTCGTTCGCCGATTAGAGCAATAACGACGCAATCCGTCTGCGTTCCTCGAGCGAGCATGCCTAGGAGTGTACTCTTGCCAACTCCGGAGCCGGCGAAAATCCCAATACGTTGGCCAAAACCAATGGTCAAAAAGGAATCGATGGCACGAACTTGGGTTGGCAAAATCTTGTCGATAGGAGGGCGTGTTAAGGCTGGGACAGGTGCCGCGTCGCACGGCATTTTGATACCGAATGGCAACGGAGGGCCATCGTCCATAGGCGTCCCGGTTGCATCGAGTACGCGACCAATTAGCTCCGGACAAACGTTTACGGAACGGTAGGTTTGGAATAGTTCCACGGTATCTCCCTGTCCTACTCCATCAAAATTATCGAGGGGCGCGAGAATGGTTCTCCCTGAGTCAAACCCGATGACTTCGGCTTGCACAGGCTCTTGATTTCGGCGCAAAATACGGACCAGGGCGCCGACGGGAACGGGCAGCCCATCGACCACCACGGTTGTCCCACGAATGCTGCGTACGCGACCGTTGATGCCGTATGGCACGATGCGTTGCAAACAGTGATTCCAGTGCTTGCTGCGTGGGATACTGGGAAAGGAGTTGACCAAAGTCTGCACGCGGTTTGGATCGGGCATATCTATTGAAGTTCTTCCACAAGTCGTTTGAGTTGTGTTTGAAGCGATCGATCGATGGTTGTATCAGGTGTTTGAAGAATGACACCAAACTTGCCTACCGCGACGTCTTCCACCACTTGGACTTCAACCGAAGGCTTCATGTCGTCGACGAGTTCCGACAATGCGGTGGAGAGACGTTGGGCATCCTCTGGGTGGATTCTAAGCACTATTTGTCGTTGACCTTGAATCAATCGAACGGCGTCCTCGATCCATGAAATCAGAATACTTGGGTCGGATTCGATTTGTCTGGCAAGAATCTTCTCCGTAATTCCGATGGCGAGGGTAATGGTCTCATGTTGCCATTGCCTCAACCATTGTTGGGTAGCGGCCTCGAGTTCTTCGCACAGTGCACTGACGCTACGAACAGCCTCTTGGACCCGCTTTTCGGCGATCTGACCTGCCATTTGCATGGCCAGCCGCTCAACTTGGCTTTCACCTAGTCGAGTTCCTTCTTCTTTGGCGTGGGCTTGAATCCGAGTGCATTCCAATTGGCTTTCTTGTAACAGCTGCCGAGCTTGTTCTCGTACGGTATCGATGTACTGTTTAGCTCGCGATGCAACATCTTCCCAATTGAACACTTCGGTCTGAGCAGTGTTCGAACCCAATGTGAACGATTTGGATTTTAAGACGCTGGCCATCTGTTTCGAGTCCGGTAAGTGGAAAGTTGTCTTATGCCGCTGCGGTGAAGGAGACACTTGCCGTCGCACCAACTTGGCCGTTCGCTAGCATCTTCATCGCTATTTCGGTAATCTGCATTTGTGCGGTATCGACTTCTCGCAAATGAATCTTCCCCAATCTATTCAGCCGTTCCCTGAGGCGTTTTACATCCTTGGCGGGTACTAGTCGTTCCACTCTTGCAACGAATGGCTTGGTCGCGGCGCTCAACGCGAGCAACACGGTTTGTGGTTGGCAGGCATGCAATACAGCCACAAAGTCTTTATCCGAGAACTGGAGCAGATCCTCCATCGATAGTTTTCGAAATTCGTTTAGATTCGGCTTTGGAGCAACGATTTGTTTCGCTTCCGTTGAAAAGGTTTTTGCGAGATCCTTCGCTGGCTGCGGAAAAGGCAAAAGAATGGATTCTTCGAAGATATCCACTTTTCCTGAAATGCCAGAGGCGTCGACTTTGGAAGTCGGCGCCGGCAACTGGGAGTCCTCCGACGCGGCGAATCCAGCATTCGGTAATCGGACTGAGTTGGTGGGAAGTGATCGCGACTCAAATCTCCAACCCAACTTGGCTGCCAGGACTGGATTGGACTGGGCAATGGCCTTTGTCCAGCTTTCTTGCTCAGCAAATGGCATGCTGGCCACGATCGCTTGAAGCTTCGACAGCCCCTCAGCATTCGCATGTTTCGGAGCATGATACAGGCCGATTTTGCGCTCCAGTTCCATTTGAATATCTCGAAGGATAGCTGCATCGGTTAGGTGTAAATGAGGCAAAGCGGCAAGGGTTGCTGCTGCAACTTGGATAGGCAAGGCCTGTGCAATAGCGGTTGCGCGTTCGACGGATACTTGGTTGATGACGGTCGCAATGACGATGGGTCGTTCGCCCTGCAGGATATCCGCCAGGGCTTCGGCCGGCATATGCTGCCAACTTCCGCCCGTTGGTGTTGTGGCGAAATTGGGAACGCTCGATTGCCAGTCGTGTTGATTTTGGTCTTGATGAATCGCTTCGGGACTCAGTTCGACTTGATCATTCATTGGGTGCTGTTGCGACGCCAGCAAGGCGGCGGCAGGCGAAAGCGATTCCTTTAGTACGGGGCCCTCCGGACCGCGCCGAGTGTTGGACGCATTGAACATCCCTTGCATCGATTGGAAGGCTGCAGCGCGTTCTTGGGGTGTAACGGTCCCCAAATGGACCATGGCCTGTCGAACCAGCTTACTTTGCGCGGGGGGGAGCTGGCCTAACAGACCGCGAGACGTTGCGGCATCTAAGCTCTGAAGCACGATAGCTACGTGCCGAATTCGCTGATCGGATGCGCTGGACATAAGGTTGGTTGGCTGGGCTGATACGGCAAAACAGGTACCCAACCTCGTCTTGTACGTTTTTGCCGGAATTGCGTCTAGCCCGGAATTTCCTAGCATTAGGGGTTTCGAAACGGTATTCCGGCGCCTTATGCTATCCCCGTTCCACCGCTCTCCTTAATTGTCTGCCTTACCCCGCTTATCATGTCGAAGAACTCCAAGATCAGTGTTACCGAAGTCGAATTTGAAAAATTCCCGTTTATCTATCGATCGCCACTGAAATTCGGTGGCCGAGTGGTCAAGGATGTGACCGTCTTTCGAACTACACTCACGATGGAAGACAAAAGCAAAAAGAAAATCGCCTATGGCATGGGAGAGATGACCATGGGAACGGCATGGGCTTGGCCCAGCAAAATCCTGACTCCGGAGCAAGTCTTGCGAATTGTGATCGGATTGGCCGAGAAAATTGCACAGGCAGCTACCAGCTTGGACCCCGCTGGGCATCCGATTGCTTTGGCGACACAACTCAAGGCGATTGCCAAACAACAGGCCGTGGAACTGGCGACCGCCATGAAACTGACCGAGTCCATTCCGGATTTGGCCGTTGCGTTGGCGATGTCGAGTACCGACATTGCAATGCATGACGCGTTTGGACGACTTCATAATACCAATAGTTTCAATTTGCTTACACCAGAGATCATTGGCTCCGACCTCTCACCATGGTTGGGTGAGGATTTCGTGGGCAAGCATTTCAACGAATCGATATTATCGAAACCTTCGTCCACCTTGAACTTGTATCATCTCGTTGGCTCGCTCGATCCATTGTCGGCTGCCGACTTGAACCGAAAAGTTGGCGACGGTCTGCCTGAGACTCTCGAAGAGTGGATCAACAAACAGCAGCTGTCTCATCTTAAGGTAAAGATCACCGGACAAGATTTGGACGCCGATGTCGGACGCGTGTTTGAAATCGATCGGATAGCCATGCGATGTGCTCCGACGCGTGACTGGTCCTACTCGATTGATTTCAACGAAGCCTGCGAAAACGAGGATTACGTCATCGATTTCCTCGAACGACTGGATCGTTTGTCTAAGGATTCCACCCAAAAACTGCATTACATCGAACAACCCATGCAACGCGATTTGCGGGCGAGAAAAGAAGTTACCATGCATCGAGTGAGTCGGCTCAAACCCGTCGTTATCGACGAGTCGCTAACCGACCTCGATTCGCTGATGTTTGCCAAACAACAGGGCTATTCTGGGATCGCCATCAAGGCCTGCAAAGGCATCAGCGATTCCCTTTTGTTCGCAGCGGCGGCCAAACACTACGGTATGAAAATCTACGTCCAAGATTTAACTTGCGTTGGATCTTCTTTTTTGGCATCAGCCGCGTTGGCTTCCCGTATCTCGGGAGTGACGGCCGTCGAAGGCAACGGTCGGCAATACTGCCCAGCCGGAAACAAGGACTGGGAATCCTTGTATCGCCCTATGTTCCATATCCTTGGGGGTGTCGTCCCGACGGAACTCCTGGAAGGCAAAGGATTGGGATTTGCTTGGCCTAGAAACATGCTTTCTAAGAAATACGCCAGCCTCGCGACCTAAGGCGAGTGCGTTATAAAGCTCCTAGGCTGTGAATAGATTCGCAGCCTAAGAGCGATAGGCAAAACTTCCCTAGCCAAAAAGCCAATGCTGTAGAAAATAGGCTGCAACGCCGCCAAAGTATCCGGCGAGGGCCATGGGAGCAATTCGTCGCGCATACCACATGAACTCAATCTTCTCCAAGCCCATAGCGGCAACGCCTGCGGCGGAGCCAATAATTAGGCAACTGCCACCCGTACCCGCGCAATAGGCCAGTAGCATCCAGAAGAAATGGTTGGGAGACAAATCGGGATACATTTCTATGCCCGCTGCGACTAATGGAACGTTGTCAACAACTGCCGAAACTAGACCAATGATGATAGCGATAATGGATTGATTTCCGATGTATTCTTGGAGCATGACCGCTAAGCTCTTTAAGATCCCGACACTTCCTAGCGCGCCTACAGCCAGCAGTATCCCCAGAAAGAACAAAATGCTGGACATATCTACCCTTCTTAAGGCTGACAGCACACCCGTCGAACTGCGCGTTTTGTCATCCATCGAATGACCCACGAATTCGGAGGCGAGCCATAAAATCCCTAAACTCAAGACCATACCCATGAACGGTGGCAAGTGAGTGTACGCTTTGAAGACTGGTACCGAAACGAGACCCAACAGGCCAAGTACCAAGAACAATGCTCTGTGCCAAGGCTCAATCGTTTTGTCATCATCCGCGTCTTTCTCGAGCGAAACCGGTGGCAACTCCCCTTTCATCCATCGCGAAGCCATGAGCAACGGTACCAACAAACATACAAAGCTTGCCAAGAATAGGTCTCGCATAACTTCTACGGCACCAATCTTGTTCTTGACCCAAAGCATAGTGGTGGTGACGTCTCCAATGGCCGTCCAAGCTCCGCCTGCATTGGCGGCGATAACTGCGATCCCTATGTACATCAAGCGAGTCTCTCTTTCTGCAATGAGCTTTCGCAGCAAAGATACCATGACGATGGTTGTCGTGAGATTGTCCAAAACGGACGACATGAAAAAGGTAACCCACCCTACGATCCAAAGCAGGGTGACTTGGTTGCGCGCGCTGACCCGTTGGGTAACCAAGGAAAAACCTTCGTGCGCATCGACCAATTCCACGATGGTCATGGCTCCCATCAAAAAGAATAGTATGCCAGCGATCTCAACGAATCCCTTAGATAGTTGATACTCGGTGATGAATTCCAAGGTGGCGGGCAAGTGGCTCGCCACCTCGGGCATTTTGTTTTCTTGGGTTTCAGGCGGGCCGTCATGGTTTTGGCTGCTTTGATGGACGCGTTCCCATTCTTGAAACTCCGCTTGCGGTACAAGCTGCTGATGACCGATGGCGTAAATGGACCAACATAGCACCCCCGTCAAGATGGCCGATGCAGCCTTATTGACATGAATCTGATGTTCAAAAACAATGGCGAGATATCCGACGACAAAAACAACAATGATGGCCGTGAACATTGTGGTGTCTATTCTTCTGGAATAAGCCCTGGATTCGTCTAAATCTTCGCCTGGCGTTATGCCGAGTCGCGAAATTGGCTCCGCCCGTAGAGCTTCACTATATCTGTTTTAGGTAGTGGGTGGAAACGTAAAACGCAAAGTAAGTCAAAACGCTTTTCCTTAGGAGATTCTGAGGTCACTGCAAAGCGTGATCGAGTCTTGGGCTAGGATGCAATTCAGATACACTATTATGGGGAAAGTGTTCCTCTTCGGAATCGCACACTCCCCTTAATTGCCAAAACGAGATTTTGCATCAAAGGAATGGTCAGTGGCTCGCAACGAACAGCTAATTCGCCAACATAAAATTATTCAGATCCTGGAACGCCGTCGCTATGGCGCGACTCTAGAAGATCTTCGCGATTCTGTCGTCCAGGAGCTTGGCATCGGAACCTTGCATGTGCGCAGTATTCGCCGCGACATAGAAGCCCTCCAAGCGGCTGGAATGAACATTATTACCGAGGAGACACAAACCGGCAAAGTCTGGAAAATGAGCCGCGTCGAGAAGGGACTGCATAAAATCGCAATCACGGCCAGCGAATTGATAGCTCTGTCGATGGGACGCGATCTGCTATTGCCCCTGGTGGGCACCCAGTTTTGGCAAGGTATCGAAGGGTTCTGGAACAAAGTTCGCGAGCAACTCCCAACGGGTGTCTGGGATCACTACCAACGCTATCGACGGACCCTCCGTGTTCTCGGCGTGCCGGCCAAAACCTACGAAAAGCAACAGGGAATCCTCAAAACGATCAACCGCGCCATCCAGGAACATCGCAAACTCGAGATCGAATACGAATCGATCGGCAAGCCGCCCGCTACCCGATGGCTCGAACCTTATGGTTTAGTCATCTATCAAAGCAGCATCTATGTCGTTGCCATTGAATCCGGCAAGAACGAAGAGGCGGAACCTGACGAACGTCTTCGCCACTGGAAGCTGGACCGATTCACCAAATCTACCGCGCTCGACGAATGGTTCAAGATACATGAAGATGTCGATCTGGAACAACATCTCGGAAAAAGCGTCGGAATCTTCAGCGGCGGCGAAAAACCGATAACCTATACGATTAGACTATCTCGCAATGCCGCCAGATGGATTCAAGAGGAACCCTGGCATGCAGACCAGAAATTAACCTTTGAATCGGACGGTTCTTGCATCATGAAAGTGCCCGCCTACCACCCGATGGAAATCATTCCCAATGTTCTTAAGCTAGGCAACGAAGCCCAACTGCTAGAACCCGCCGAAGGCCGCAATGAGATCAAACGTATCATCCAACAACTCGCCATTGAGTATACGGGAGAGGCTTAAGTGTAAGGTGTAAGCCAACTTCTAACTTCTAACTTCAAACTTCTAACTTCAAACTTCTCCCATGCAACCCATCGTACAAATCTCCCTCGACCTCACCAACATTGACGAAGCTCTTGAAACCGCCGCCATGGCCATGCGGGCAGGCGTCGACTGGCTCGAAGCCGGAACGCCCCTCATACTTGCCGAAGGACTGCACGGAGTTCGGGCACTTCGAGCAGCGTTCCCCACGACTCCCATCATTGCGGACCTAAAAACGATGGACGGCGGATACCTCGAAGCTCAAATGATGGCAGGGGCTGGAGCCACGCACGTGGTCGTAATGGCGAGAGCGCACGAAGAGACGATCCGCTGTGTCGTCAAAGCAGGCAAGGACTTCGGTGTCAAAGTCATGGGGGACAATATGGTTTGCCCCGATATGGTGGCAGGTGCCAAGTGGCTGGAGGACCTGGGCTGTGACTATGTGATTCACCATATCGGCTACGATGAACGACGCGGCATTGCGGCTCGAGGCGAGCGCATGCCAAGTCCGCTCGATCAACTGAGGCAGGTAGCGCAAGCCGTAACGATCCCAGTCCAAGCGGTTGGTGGCTTGACTCTTGAACAGGCCGTCCAATGCCCAGCCTACGGCGCTCCGCTGGTTGTTCTAGGAGCCCCCCTGACGATTGACGCGGACGCATTCAAAACGGCCAGTGGCGACCTAGAGAGTTCCCTTAGAATGATTTGTCAAGCCATCCGTAGATCAGTCGCTCCGTCGAATGACGGTCAACGTAGTACGTAACCCACACCATATTTCCTACAAAACCACCTCCAGAAGTTACGTGAATGAAGTAACTTTTTTCATTCATGACACGCAACCATTTTTCGGGTCGGAGACTACACTGACCGTCCGTCGACGGAGCGACGGACCTACGCAACGGCACGGAGTGCCGTTCTACACTTACCCCAAAACCAATCATGAAATCAGCCGCTGTCGTAAACTACTCTCCTGAAAAACACTCCGTTGAGATTCGCGAAATCGAACGCCCCGAAATCGGAGATGAAGACGTTCTGCTCGAAGTAGCCAACGTCGGCGTTTGCGGTAGCGATTTGCATCAATGGACCGCCGATCATTCTTGGCCGGTGAACTACCCGGTAGTCTTGGGCCACGAATTCGGCGGTACGATTATCGAGGTTGGCAAACGGGTCGAGGGATGGCAGGAAGGGGACCGCGTGGTCAGTGAAACCGCTGCCATCGTTAGCCAAAACAACCCGATGACCCGACGCGGGATGTACAACCTCGATCCGACCCGAAAGGGTTTTGGCTACGGTGTCAATGGCGCAATGACTCGGTTTGTTCGGGTTCCTTCCCGCATTTTGCATAGCGTTCCTGATGATTTGCCCTTCGAACAAGCATGCTTGACGGAGCCTTGCTGCGTGGCCTACAACGCGGTCGTTCGAAACGCGAGTATTGAGCCGGGCGATCGAATCGTTGTTTTGGGGCCAGGAACCATTGGGATTCTTTGCGCGGCCATGGCGAGATTGTGCGGCGCGCAGGTTGCCCTAGTCGGACTTGAGCCGGATCGGCATCGTTTAGAAATTGCAAAGCAATATGGTTGCGAAGCGATCATTGGGGACGCAAAGAAATGGGCAACGCATCGAGATGGTCTGGGTGCCGACGGCATCATCGACGCAGCTGGGGCGAGCATCACACTCAAAATCGCACTAGACTTGGTGCGTCCAGCCGGATGGATTAGCAAAGTAGGCTGGGGGCCACAACCGCTTGGATTCAATTTGGACCAACTGGTTCAAAAGAATGTGACCCTTCAAGGCAGTTTCAGCCATCACTGGGCGATTTGGGAGCGGGTCATAGCATTGCTCTCCAGCGGTCAGTTGGATGTCAAACCTATCATTGGAGGCGTGTGGCCGATCGCCGAATGGCATGAGGCGTTCGAGAAAATGCACACCGGAGCCGTAGTGAAATCCGTGTTGCGGCCCTAGTGTGGCTCGGTGGTCCCCACTAGGCACGCTCCGCCGTGCCGTCCGCTCTCGGGCATATGCTGGAATTCTAAGTGGACGGCACATGGAATGTGCCTACTACTTTGACCTTTGTGGCTGACCGAGGCCCGCGATCAGGCATGTTAGAACTCAATGAGCGAAGGGCCTCGCTCGTCCACAGCGTGCAACCTTATTTTTTCCCATAAGCCTTTTCAAAGAGCTGTTGCTGCATGGCTGCATTGGCAAGTTCCGCTTCGCTTTGTTGCAGCTGGCCTTTGATCACATTGACGGCTTGCTGTTTCGCGGTCATATCGGTTTGAATCGCTGTTCGCTTAGCCTGCTCGGCTACGATAGCGGCTTGGAGTGCTGCCAATTGCTGCTCCAGTTTTGCAACTTCGCCGCTAGTTGCTTCGAGTTGAGTTTTCGTCGCCGCAATCGTAGCTTCTGCTGGTACTACCTGAGCCGTTGTGGTAGCAATTGCCTGCTCTATGGATACTCTTTTTGAGGCAAGTTCAGCAGGCATAGCCACAAATTTTGCGATATCCGTTTGAAGGCCATCAACCTGAAGTTGCGCCGCCGCGACCGAACCATTCGCGGCACTTTGCTTCAATTGAACTGCCGCGAATGCCTCGTTGGCCGCTTTCAAAGCAACAGTGGCTGGCTCCACTCTTTGTTCCGCACTTGTTTTGGTGGCTGTGAATTCTTGAACTTTGGTCGATGCCAATACATATTCAGCGTTTTTAGCATCGAACGCAGCTTTCAACTCTGCATTCTGTTTTTCGCGAGCCATGAAGTCGGAATTGATCGCTTGAAACTCTGTTTGGTATTTTGTTACGGCAGCCGCTTGCGCTTGGGATTGAACGGTTTGAGCTGCTATCTGCGCGTCGATACTTGCGATATCCGCACCCTGGGCGGACCGTTGTGTTTGCAATGCGACAATGCCGTCGTCTGCGAGTTTCTTGGCTGCGACCGCTGAATTGAGTTGACTCTCTTTCTCGTTCTTTGTTGCTTGTACCGTTACGAACTCGGCCGCCTTGGCCGCCATTTGCGCCACGATCGTATCGGATTGGGATTTGAATTGAGCCGACTGCGCTGTGACCGCTTGCAATTCAGTTGTCGAAGAGGCGATTTGCGATTGAAGATCCGTCAAAAGTTTTTGAGCAGCGACTTGCTGCGATTGCAGTGCCACAAATTCAACTTGAACTATCTGGGCTGCAGCTTGGAATTGGTTGAGTTGCAACTGAGCGGCCGCCAATAACTGTTCTAGTGGCGCAGGGTTCGCGGCAAGCGACTTTTCGTCCTTTGGATTCGCTCGTTGCCACATTCGGACGTTTCCTGCCCAGTCACCTGCAACGACTTGTTTGCTATCGACTGTAATCGCGACTTCATGTCCCGCTTCAACTAAGGCAGGCATTTCGCCAGCAGCATTTCCGGCGGCATCCCAAACTTTGACTTTGTTGTCGCGGCCGGTTGAAACAATTGTTCCATCGTTGCAGATGGCTACTGCGGCGACGCCGCCGCCATGCGCATCCCAGGACTTGATCAACTTTCCTTCGTTCATGTCCCACATCTTCAGCGTGCCATCGAACGAGCCGCTAACGAGCGCTTGCGAATCCGGCCGCCATGCAATCGATCGGATTTCCCCCTTGTGACCAGACAATTCTTGGAAAAGCCGTCCGGTCTGTGTTTCCCAAACGACCAATCCACTCGCGCGATCGGCTGTTGCTAAAAGCAATCCGTCAGGACTAAAGCGAACACAGTAGATCCAGTCGGTATGTTTTTTCTGTTCGTATTTCAGATTGCCGGTTAAAGTCTCGAAGACTCGAACCATTTTTTGGGGCCCAGCCATAGCAATCAATAGATTGTCGTCACTAATGTCGGCTGCAAAGACGATATCGAGTTCGTCACCAACACGTGCAATTCGGTTTCCGGTAGCTATGTCATAAAGCGCCGCACAACCCGAAGCGCTATGTCGTCCACCAGCAATGAGAATGAGGCGTCCATCTCGAGAAAAGGTGATTGACTGCGGCTCACCTTCGGGAAAAGGAATGATTCCTTGCAATTGGCCGGATTCACTATGGTACAGGGCGACTTGCATTTGACCTCCGACCGCCACCAGCGGCGACCATGGACTCGCGGCTAGAGCTGAAATCGTGGCAGCTCGGGGTGTAAAGAAGGGTGTCTGTTTGATCATCGAGGCGGGCATAGGCGGTGCACCCTCAGGTCTTGCGGATGAGACCATTCCCAGTGCTGCCGCGTTGGCTTTCGGCTTTTGAATGGCCGAACCGCTGTTTTCTGGCATGCCTTGCTCGATCCAAACTTTGAGAAGATCCACTTTCGCTTGTGGAATCATGTCTTGCTTGGGAGGCATAAAGGGTTGTTCTTTATGGGCGACGAGCGCGTACAATCGGGACGAATCCAGATCTCCTGCTGCGACGACTTCACCGCCGCTACCTCCAGTCAACACGGCTTGGTATGTATCCAAGGCCAAACCGCTTTTTTTGTCGTTGGCATTGTGACATGAGGTGCAATGCTCGCGTAAGATCGGCTTGATATGGTCTTCGAAGGTGATCTTTGTGGGCTCGTCAGCCGAAAGGGCGATGTTGGCGGCCGGCGAAACGATCCCGAGGAGACTGAAAACATAAGTCATGCCAATAACAACAAGTTGGGCACGAGTTGGTTGGGAGTTGCGTTGATTCATCGAAGTTGTTTCAGGTAGCAATGACTGCGGGGATGTCTAATGATTGAAAATGAATTCTCGGCTATTCAGAATGGCCCAGAAGACGTCGTGCAGACCCTGTTCCTCGTTGGGAGAATCCGCTATCAATTTGATCAAGTTTGCACGTTCCGATTCCGTCGGTTTTCGGCTCAAACAGCGAGCAAAAAGCTGTTCGATAATCGCTTCTTTGGTCAGGCCCGACTCCTTCCACTTTTTTAGCACGGCCCCTTGGGTGATTTTGCCACTGGTCGCGTTCCCGTTGATCAAATGCAACGCTTGCGACAACGATGGATCCGTCGTGGCTTCGTCGGCGCAAACGGTGGTTCTGGCACTTCGACCGAACGACGTTAGAAAGTAATTACTGGTCGCCCCGTCCGCGATTTGAACGGCTCTGGCACCTATGGGAAGTCCGCGAAACTTTTCCATGGTCTCGGTAACTTGTGAGATGCAGTCGAGCATGCTCTCCGACGGGATCCTGCGTACACTCGCATGCGAGTAGTTTCGTTCGTCCTGTTGGTTCTGTTCGTTCGGCGTGCAAGAGCGTTGATAAGTCATGGAATTGCAAATATCTCGCACCAATCGCTTGGTGTCGAATTTATAGTCTACCAATCGCTTCGCAAGTTCATCCAGTAGTTCGGGATTGCTGGGCGGATTGCTAGCGCGGAAATCATCCACAGGATTGACGATTCCAACTCCAGTGAAATGAGCCCAGATTCGATTGGAAATACTTTTGGCAAAGTAAGGATTGTCCGTACTGGTGATCCAGTCGGCCAAAACAACTCTTCGATCTTTGCCGTTAACGTCGGGAGTTGGACCGCCCAGAAATTTGGGCTGCACAACCGCCCCGCCGATCGGATGCTTCACGTCGCCGCCACCACTATTGAATATCAACAATTGGCGGTAGTCCTCACTCTGCTTGCGGCCCACTTGAGAGAAGAACGCGTTGAATCCGTAGTAGTCATTCATGGTCCAACGATCGAAAGGATGGTTATGGCATTGAGCGCATTGGGTTCGAATGCCCATGAAAGTTTGCGCTACATTCTCCGCCAGCTTCAAACGATCCAATTCCACTTGATAGAAATTAGTAGCAGGATTTTGAAATGTGCCGCCGGTAGCAGTCAATAATTCGCGAACAATTTGATCGATCGGGGTGTTCGATGCAATTTTATTGGTGAGCCAATTGTTGTAAAGGTAAGCAGCCTTGTAGCTCACGTCGTTCTTGCTCTTGATCATGAGCAAGTCGGCCCATTTCATGGCCCAGATCTCACTGAATTCCTTGCGTTCGAGCAACGTATCGACCCATTTGGCTCGCTTGTCCGGTTCCGAGCTGGCCAGGAACGTCGCGGTTTCTTGTTCTGTTGGTAGAAGTCCCGTAATGTCGATGGTGGCTCGGCGGACAAACTCGTCGTCGGTGCAAATCCCACTTGAGGGCAAACGAAGCTTTTGCAGCTTTGCGTTCACCAAGTTATCAACGTAGCTTTCGCTCGCAATAGAATTGGTGACTTGAAGTTGAGCAGGCAAGGCCAGGACTTGAGAGCCAACGGTATATGTATCAAACCGTGCCATTACGAACGCTTCACCTCGAACACCGCTGGTGATTTGGCCATCCAGTGCAACGGCGGCCGTTCGTTCATTATTAGTAGTAAAGGAAGCCAGATCCCAAACGTCCCGTTGAGAACCATCTGCGTAGGTAGCGACTGCAACAAGTCTTTGTTTGGAGGCATCCCCCTCGATGACAGCTTGGTTGGGGTAGATGTCGACGGCGGCAACCGCAGGTGGTTTGGTCGAATCGCTCGGTGCCCCGGCTTGCAACCAAGTCAGGAGCGTTTGGTAGTGCTTACTTCCGATTTCGATTTTTTTGCCTCCGGTGTGTTGTACGGAGCCAGTTGCCTTTAGAAGAATAAGGCTTTGATCTGGAACCGCCAAATTGATCCGTCGGATACCGATTTCGCGGGTGATGCGTTGGTAGTCTCCAGCCGGATCGAAGCCGAACAGACTCATTCGGAACCCGTCTTTGCCACGTGCCGCCCCATGACAAGAACCGGTGTTGCAACCTGCTTTGGTGATGATCGGCATGACGTCGCGTTCAAAGCTAACCGTGCGAATCAATTGCGAGTTTGTTATTTGGAAGTCCACCTGGGCGGACAGGCCTTGCCATTGCGCGGAGATTTGCGAATTGCCGTCTGCCTTCGGAGAAAGAACGGTGTTTTCGATTTGAGCTAGATCGGCGTTGGCAATCTTCCACTCGGTTTGGTCTGTAACATCTTGAGTGATACCGTCTGACCGCGTAGCCACAGCAATAATGTGTTGACTATCCGACTTGGCGCTTAGCTTGATCAAAGGAGGGTAAATTGCCAACGACTGCCAGGTCGCAGGTGGAGCTAAGGCGGCCGCCTCCAGCGTCGGGGTGAGTGCAACCGCAGGAACCACTGGCGGAATCACCGCCGCCGGAGTATCGTCAAAACCGGTTGCGTTCGCTCCCAGCAAAACGCAGAACACAGCCGCTGATTTCGCAGCGATCGGCAGGTAAAATCTCACTGTTTGCCTCTTTGTTGCTTTAGCTTTTCTAGACGTGTCAACGGCTTGGCGGTCACTTCTGCGGGTAGTGGGGCTGCCGGGGCTGCCACAACAACGGTTGTCGTCGTGGCTGCCGGCGGAGCAATGGGAACATCGATTTGCACTTCGCCGTTGCCGTTGGTTTGTGTGATGACACCCTTGTCGCTGGTGACTGTGGCTCGGCAAATAATGGTTTTGTAATTTCCAGCTCGTGTTTCCGCTGGAACCTGCAACGCGTACGAAACCTGCGTTCCGTCGGCAGCGAATGGGACTTTTGGTGTTGCAACTTGCGTACCTGGCGGAATGCCCAGCACCTCAATTTCCACGACCCCTTCTACCGGACGTTTTTGCGTTGCGTTCACGATAACGTTGGCTGATTTCCCTTGTTCTGCCATCGTCTTTTGGAACTTGAAATCAAACAGTGAATCGGTCACGTCCACATTCACAAATTCCGACGAGAGGTTGATCGGACCAGCGCCGATATCGGTAGTAGCCATCACTACCAATGGCCAATTGCGGATAGCGGCTCCATTGTTGGCTGTAAGTGGTAGTCCGATCGTCGATTGGTCTCCAGGCATCGTAACCGCGGAGAACCCGATGCCAGCCGGTGCGCTAAGCAGTCGCAGGTTGATGGGCTTGTCGAAGCCTGCATTGCGTTTGGCGTTTACGACCAAAGTCATAGAGCCGTTTCGTACTAGTGGGACTTGTGGTTGGACAACTTCGATGTCAAAAGGAGCCGGCTCAACGATTGCTACTGCCAGCTTGTCCTCGAATCGACCCCAAACATCGACGTTGTTCTGCCCACGCACCAATTGCGTCCGTTGACTCAAAGGACCTGAAACGTTGGTTTGAGGCGAAGTAGCAATTGTCGCGAACAAATCAACAAGCTTCCCAGCGTTGGCAGCATTTGCGTCCGCCCGGAAAATCATCGGTATGACTCCTAGATCCGCTGCGCAAACCGCGTCGGAATGGGTCATGCCAGCTGGAAGCTCAGGTGCGACAACTCTCGCTTCACCACCGATAAATTTCCGAACAACGTTGGTCTCAATAGCCATCCGAGACCCGCGAGGTACGTTGACTATCTGAGCGACATATCTAGTTTGTTCATTCACCGTCGTCCCGACCTCGGGGGTTTGCAACAATATCTCCGCGCGATAGACGAAGTGCTTGCCAAATCGGCCTAGATGATCGGAAACGCATAGACCATACTTGCCATCCTCTGGGACTTTGAATTGGAGGTAGCTATCGGGCCCGTTGCTGTCGTCGTTCCCTGCAAGTGCACCTCCACCCATCTTCAAAATTTGCAATACGGGATCGACATTGGATCTCAATGGCTTTCGCGCGTGCACACGGATTTCAAGTTGTTGGTCTTTTTTAGCTTCAAAAACCCAGCAGTCTCGGTCTTTTTCTTTCTCCAAAATCCCGTTGAAAGCGACCGGCACGGGACTCGAACTCGCGACCGTGTTGTGATCATCGTTCGGTTCCGTTTCCATCACATTCGGTATTGCATTGACCGACAGATAATTGGGTGATGGCGATGTTTGTCCGTCTTTCTTCGACCAAATTCGAAACGACTCGGAGGGTTGAGCAGGCATGTCGAAGGTCTCTTGCCACTCATTTCCCAAAAGGTCAATGCAGGTCGCCACCAACGGTTGGCCCGGCGGTCCTCCGCTTGGAACAATGGCAACAGGACGAGGAAAACTACCGACATGCAAACGATAGCGAGCTCGTTCGTTTCCGCCAAAACTGCTTTCTCGCACTTCGATGATATAGCGTCCATCGACTGGAGCTACCATAGAACAGAGGCAATCCTGTTGCAGAATCACCGAATCGTCACTGGCTGTGATTTCAAAGCGTTTTGAATCGTAGATAGCGACGTAGGGATCAAAAAAGTCGTTCAAATAAGAATGGCGTAGCCCTTCGAGTTCCACATTCATTTGCTGCCCCTGCTTGAGATCGACGGCAAAGTAGTCAACGTCTTCATTGAGAACCACTCCGTCGACGGTCGAATTAAATGCAATGACCTGGGCTTTTGGAAACTCGCTGTTGGGCTCGACTTCCGCTAAGGACGGAAGAGCAGAGACGTTGAGCAACCTCATGTTGCTCAGTCCCGTGCTTGTTACAACCCGAAACGGATGAAGGTCGCATGCAGCCTCTTGCGTCGCGGTTATAGTCGCTTTGATGTTATTGTCATCGACTTTGGTTACGTTGGTTGCCGAAAGGCCGGGCGTATAAAAGAGCAAGGAGTGGGCGTCGCCGAGTCTGGCACCAGAAATCGTTATTTCGACCGACGTCCCCCGCTGCAATCCGACCAAGGACAGCGAATTGGCTTCGGGCGCCGAGCCCCGGACGGACGCAGTAAAAAGCAACGCCAGGAATGCGGCGAACCAAGTGTTGCGCCGAAGAGTACTATTTGCGAACATTGTTGGGTCTTTTCATCCTATTTCGTTTTTCGATTATCGGAAGCTGCGGAACAGCCTGACGGCCAGTTTGGCCATACGAGACAGGCTGGACGCCTGCCCTACGGTTTGCAGTCCCTAGCGCTAAACCAAAATGTCCTTGATCACTTTGCCGCCGTCGCAGATCTCGATCGGGCGATCCCCTGGCGACATCAATTCCTTGTCTGCTACGATACCGAGAAGATGGTACATCGTTGTAGCCAAATCTTCCGGGGAAACGGCATCGAATTCGGGCTCAGTTGCAGTTGCATCGGAAGCTCCATAGACCAAGCCACCTTTTACTCCTCCACCTGCCAACATTACCGAGAAAACCTTGGGCCAGTGATCTCGCCCGCCATCGTTGTTAATCTTTGGCGTCCTCCCGAATTCGCTGCTGACCATGACCAATGTCTTGGAAAGCAATCCGCGGGACTCAAGATCCTCAATCAACGCCGCCAAAGCTTGGTCGAGTGGCGGCATGTCGCGTCGCATCGCGCCTGCGATTCCGGCGTGCATATCCCAACCGCCATACGTAACAGTCACAAATCGAACCCCGGACTCGACCAATCGACGCGCCATTAGGAGCCGTTGGCCAGCCGTATTGCGACCGTACTTATCACGAAGGCCGTTGTCCTCTGCATCGATATTGAACGCCTCGCGTGCTTTGTCGCTGCTGATCAGTGAATATGCCCTTTGATAGAACGTGTCCATAGCCGCGATGTTATCCGACTTTTGCTTGTCCGCGAAATACGCGTTGACAGCGTCCAACGCCGACCGGCGTCGTTCAAATCGAGCCGTATCCACGCCACCTCCCAAATTGAGGTCCTGAACCTTAAAGCCGTTGTTTGCAGGATCGGCCCCTAAACTGAATGGACCATACGAAGAACTCAAGTAGCCTGTTCCGGCAAACTCGTTCGGTGAACTAGGTACGGCGACGTATGGCGGCAAATTGTTGCGAGGACCATATTCATGACTCACAACCGAACCGAAGCTTGGAAATATTAGCGCGGGTGATGGCTTGTAGCCAGTGAACATGTTGTGCGTGCCACGTTCATGAGCCGCCTCTCCGTGGGTCATTGCCCGGAGAACGGTCAGTTTATCGGAGATGCCCGCTAATTTAGGAATTGTCTCCGCGAAAATGTCGCCAGTCTTTGTCTTGATCGGATTGAGCTCTCCGCGATATTCCAGCGGACTGTAAGGCTTCGGATCGAAAGACTCCTGGTGTGCCATTCCGCCAGGCAAAAAGATGTGGATAACACTTTCCGCCTTGGCCTCAATGAAATCGTATTTCTTTTGATCCGCCATCGCTTGTCGCGATCGAAACAGATCCCCCATCGAAAGCCCTAGACCGCCAAGAGCCCCTACGGTCATAAAACCACGACGACCAAGTGGATTACCAAGACATCTCATGTTGGACTAACTCCGAAAGGGGGGAAACGATTGAATGATGATTTAACTTTAGACGGCAAAGCCTTCGTAACGGGAAAACTTTGCTAATAGGTGGGAAAGTTTCTGTCGGCGGGCCTGGAACAGGTGTGCCGGGAGGGAATCACTAGTATAGTGCACCTCGCCCAAGGATAGTACCCAGTACTGGCCTAAACTCGTATTTTTCCCTTCCAAGAGTCCCATTCCTTGTAGGAAAAACGAGACACATGTCTTCAATTAGAATCTTCGAACTGTCGTCAGGACGATACCCAGGTTCAATGGAGAACCCGTTTTTGACACGTTCCGAGAGTAGATGCTCCAACCCATTCGTAGGGAAAGCTTAAGCAAGATGGACAAAAAAAGAGCTGCCATTGCGTTCATCTTGGTGATCGTGGTCTTGGATGTTTTATCCTTGGGATTAGTTATTCCGGTATTAGCAAAACTCATAAAAAAACTCGTCGATGATGACGAGGTCCTTGCCTCGTGGTACATCGGCTTGTTTGGAACCATTTGGGCTCTGATGCAGTTTTTTTGCTCGCCGATAATGGGAGCTTTGTCCGATCGATTTGGCAGACGTCCCGTTTTATTAGTGTCAGCCTTTGGGCTTGGGTTGGATTACATCCTGTTGGCTCTCGCCCCGAATCTTGGCTGGCTCGTTGTGGGTCGGGTCATCACTGGGATCACAGCGGCAAGCTTTTCAACAGCACAAGCCTATCTGGCGGATATAACGACGCCAGAAAATCGGTCGGCTGCTTATGGCATGTTTGGAGCGGCATTTGGGCTTGGATTTGTACTAGGACCGGTCGCAGGAGGCTTGCTTAGCGATATTGATCTGCGTTTACCTTTCTGGGTTTCAGCCGTTTTGACATTGACCAACGCCATGTATGGTTTTTTCATCCTGCCTGAGTCCTTGCCTCGAGAGAAGCGTATGCCATTTCGTTGGTCACGGGCAAATCCACTAGGTTCATTGAAACTGCTCTCTTCTAAGACTGGGCTCTTGCCCATGGCTGCAATCTTATTTCTGTACCAGCTATCTCACCAAGTGTTTCAAAGTGTTTTTGTAATTTATACGGACGAACGCTTTCAATGGTCAGGACTGATGGTCGGCTCAGCATTGGCCACCGTCGGCATTTTGAATGTTATTGTACAGGGGGGACTGATTCGACCTGCCATTAAACGATACGGCGAGCGAATCCTAGTCTTTGTGGGATTGGTCGGAGGAATCGTAGGCTTTACGTCCTATTCAATAGCTTGGACGGGGCAGATATTCTTTGCTTGCACCCTCTTTTTCGCTTTGATGGGGTTCTTCAATGCTTCTCTCCAAGGGATCATGTCCAAGCAATTGGAGATGAACGAACAGGGACAACTCTCTGGCGCGAATAGCTCGCTCAACGGTATCGCGGGCATGATTGGGCCATACCTATTCACGACGGTTTTTGGCTGGACGATCGTACCGAATACTAGTACCTACTACCCTGGCGCCCCCTTTGCTTTGGCCGCAGTCATACTAACGGTCGCACTCATACTTGCAATCATTGTGGTTCCGAGAACGACCGATAGTCGTGTGGCACGTCCCTGAGTTCAGTAGACGTGTGGCACGTCCCTGAGTTTACGAAGGGCGTGGGAGTCTCTAGCTATAAACATTGGCCACACGTTCATTCTTGTGGCCACACGTTTATTCTTGTGGCTGAGCGAGAGCCTCGCTCAGGTTCGCAGGGAACACGTGCAACGCATCATTTTTGCGACTATACTTTCCTCGCCACCTAGCTTGTCCCTCCCCCCTTTCATCTATATTGGTTCTGCACCATGAATTCCCTCCAGTTCCTTGTTGCTCTCCTCTTGGCTTGGACAACATCGATCGTTTTTGCAGATGGTCCAGCTGACAATCAATCAACTTCAGTTCGCCCAGTTCCGCCACCCGGAGTTGCGATCGATGACGAAGCGAGAGCTGATTTACAAAAGGAACTGGCTACGCTCAAGGATCAAATCACAGATCTTCGCAGATCCAAAAGCACGACCATCCAACAGTACCTTCCCGACGTCGAGATATTTGCAAGAGCGGTCGAACTGGCGCTCAACGAAGATGGATTCTTTGAGGCGAGGGATTCTGAACGTGCCAAACTTGTACTGAAAGAAGGGCTTTCAAGGGCCTCGGAGCTGAAAGGGGAGCGAACGCCATGGAAACTTTACTATGGTGAGCCGCAACAAATAGTTCGTGGCTTCCGATCCAAGCTCGATGGCTCGGTACAACCGTATGGAGTGGTGCGATCCAAGTCGGAAAAGCAGGTCCCACGGGCCGATATCTGGTGTCGTGGTCGCAGCGAGAAAGGACTCGAGTTGCAATTCATCGCAACACGCATGACCAACCCAGACCCAGCCCCAGAGCCAGGCGTCATCATGATTCACCCCTTCGGTCGCTACTGCAATGCCAACAAGCTTGCTGGCGAAATCGACACATTGGAGGTGCTTGAGCATGCGGTGAAGGAATATAAGCTCGATCCAAAACGGGTAGTCATACGGGGGTTTTCTATGGGTGGCGCAGCAGCTTGGCATCTTGCCGTCCACTATCCAGACAAATGGCTTGCTGCCAATCCCGGCGCTGGATTTTCAGAGACGCCACAGTTTTTAAAAGTATTTCAATCCGAAGAGCTTAAGCCGACTTGGTACGAACAAAAACTGTGGCAGATGTATGACTGTCCAGTATGGGCTCGCAACCTGCGTATGCTACCGACCATCGCCTATAGCGGGGAGATCGATAAACAAAAACAAGCTGCCGATGTCATGGCAGAGGCTTGTTGGAATCTGCCGGAGAACGAACGTTTTGAATTGACGCACATTATCGCTCCCAAGACGGCACATAAAGTCGATCCGATTGCCCGCATCGAGATCGAAAGGCGATTGGCGATGCTCGATGGGTTGCGTTCGTCGGAACCGCCGAAGCAGTTTTCCTTCACGACGACAACGCTCCAATACAATCAAGCTCATTGGGTAACCATCAATGCGTTGGAAGAGCACTGGGTTCCCGCGACTGTTTCCGCAAACTGGGATAGCTCGTTCGTTTCGCTTCAGGTTAGCAAGGTTACCGATTTGAGTCTTCATCTGGATGTCGATAGTATCCCTAGGAACGTATACTCCTTGAATGTTCGGGTGAACAACCAGTACGTTACTACGATTCCGAGGCGATCCGATCGTTCGTGGGGCGTACGACTTCGAGAAGTTGGCAGCAAGTGGGAACAGGTTTCGCCGATCGAACCCCCTTCCCCGGAGCTCCGCAAAAAGCATGGATTGCAAGGCCCTATCGACGATGCGTTCATGGGTCCGTTTCTCTTTGTCAAGCCTACTGAAACCGGGAATCACCCAAAAGTGGATCAGTGGGTCGAAGCGGAATTCAAGCATGCGGTCCGCGAATGGCATCGGCAAATGCGAGGCGATGCCATCGTGAAAACATCAGACGAACTCAAGCCCGAGGATATTGAAAACTACAATTTGATTCTTTGGGGCGATCCACAAAGCAATCCGACCCTTGGGAACATAGCGGACAAACTTCCGATACAGTGGAATCGCGTGCAAGTTGTGATCGGTGACCGAAAGTTCGATGCTGCTAACCACGTTCCGGTGTTGATCTATCCCAACCCATTGAATCCGCAGCGCTATGTGGTTCTCAATAGCGGCTTTACTTACCGTGAATATGATTACCTTAACAACGCGAGACAGATCCCGAAGCTTCCAGATTGGGCTGTCGTCGACTTGTCCACGCCGCCTGATTCGAGATCTCCTGGCAAGATAGCCGACGCCAATTTTTTTGACGAAAAGTGGGGTGTTAAGCGGTGAGCGGTGAGCGGTGAGCGGTGAGCGGTGAGAGTTGACAGACTCGCTCTAGTAATGGGCCAAACGGTGAGTTCTAATCATGACCATTACGTGTGGCACGTCCCTGAGTTTTCGAAGGGCGTGGAAGTTGCTAGAAACCTCTGCAACAGTTCCCACGCCCATCGCTATCGCTTTGGGCGTGCCACACGTCCAGTCACACCCGTCCAGTCACACACCCTTACGTGTACCATCGTCCCAAGCTTAATTCAGGAGCTTCTGTGTCCAACATCGAAATCGATATTCATTCCGTTCATCGTTGGCTGAAAACGGGCGTTGATGATGATGGCAATACCATCGCGTTGGTCGATTGTCGCGAGCCAAACGAAGTTGAAATCGCGAAAATCGACAAATCGGTATTGATGCCAATGGGGCAGTGGCCACCTTCGCCAGAAGCACTTGCTTCTCTCAACGAAAAACGGGTTGTTGTCCACTGCCATCATGGTGGCAGAAGTCTTCGAGTTGCCAACTGGTTCCGTCAAAACGGTCATCCGGAAGCCACGAGCATGGCTGGTGGAATCGACCAATGGAGCATTGAAATCGATTCCCAAATCCCTAGATATTAAAGCAGACCATCGCAATGATCCTATTCGCAAAGCTCACTCGATGCGTTGCATTCGTTGTTTCCATTTCGGTTACTTGTTATAGCTCGCATTCGGAAGATCTTATTTCGCTTATTTCGCCAACCGGCAATCCAAACCTACGCAGCATGAATCAGCCATCTCCAACCGGAAAACTAACGCAAAGTAAATCTGCTTGGTCGATCGCAATTCATGGAGGGGCCGGCGGTGAACCTGGGCGTTGGTCGGATAAACAAATTCAAGATCGCCTCAATGGCTTGAGAGCAGCGTTAAAGGCAGGTACGGTGATGCTTGATAAATCCGCCGCAGCGGTCGATGTTGTTCAAGCGGTTGTGGAAATTCTAGAAGACAACCCGAATTTCAATGCGGGAAAGGGCTCGGTTCTCAATAGTGTCGGCGATGTATCCATGGACGCGAGCATCATGGATGGTTCAGATCTAAGTTGTGGTGCCGTGGCTGGCGTCACCACAGCTCGCAATCCGATCGAGCTTGCCCGGGCGGTGCGAGACAAGACGCCGCACGTTTTCCTGTGTGGCGAACCCGCGGATCTTTTCGCCAAAGAAATTGGACTGCGTTTGGAGTCGCTTGATTATTTCAAAACACCAGAACAAATCGAGAGTTGGGAAAAGTGGAAGCAAAAGCAAGCCGCCAAAGGTGGCTCGACTTCCAAATTCGACCATGATACAGGAGACGATCGACTGTTCTATTTGGGGACGGTCGGCTGCGTCGTTCGCGATCAACAAGGGAATCTAGCTGCAGCGACGAGCACTGGCGGATTGCTCGGAAAAAAGTATGGCCGTGTCGGGGACTCGCCCATCATCGGGGCTGGCACTTACGCGAAGAACTCAACCTGCGCAGTCAGTTGCACAGGTGTCGGGGAACTTTACATCAAACACCACATCGCGTCCGCTGTTTCATCGCGAATGGAGTACTTGAATGAGTCGCTCCAAGCATCCGCGAAGATGGCCATCCACACCACGTTGCCCACGGACTCGGGCGGCCTGATCGCGGTCGATGCGAACGGAAACATCGAACTTCAATTCAATACACCGATGATGGCCCGTGGCCAAGCCAAGAGTGATGGGACTTTTCAAGTTGGCCTGACAGAGTTGGTGGACTGATAAGCTGATTGTCGCCTTTCGCTGCTATGTAGAGTTTTGTGTCAAGGGTGGTCGGGACAATTGTTGGTAAATTTTCCGTCGTACGCCGCAAGCTGCTATTCGATCTTACGAGGGTTATCCCGTAGATCAGTAAATTCGTTCGCGTGTAAAGCGGAT
>JANMHA010000342.1:0-23706 GCA_031374925.1 Pirellula sp.
GGTAAAGTCGGCAGACGTGGTTACTGTCACAGGATAGACCGAGCGTGCGAGTTTGGCGACCCGTCGTCAACATTGCAACGAACATTCAGGAAGGATGATTCCCCCAATGTCGAGCACAAAAACTGTTTTTACGACTGGCGAAGCCGCCAAAATTTGCAAGGTGAGCCAACAAACGATTATTCGTTGTTTCGATAACGGATCGCTGAAAGGATTTCGCGTTCCCGGAAGTCGATTTCGCCGAATTCCCCGCGATCTGCTGTTCGTCTTTATGAAAGACAACGGAATCCCAACGGATGCTCTTGAAAGCGGAAAAAAGAAGCTCTTGATTGTCGATGACGATCAAGATCTGGTGGATCTCATGTACGATACCTTTGAACGCGACGGCAGATTTGACATCCGCACCGCGAACAATGGTTTCGACGCTGGTATGCAAGTTAAAGAGTTTCGTCCAGATATTGTAATTCTGGACGTGATGCTTCCAGATATCAACGGACGCGAAGTCTGCCAGAGAGTCCGCGGCGACCGCACCATGGATTCTGTCAAAATCCTTTGCATTTCAGGTATGGTCGAGCAAGATAAAGTTTCGGACTTGCGTGCTGCAGGTGCAAACGACTTCATGCAGAAACCATTCACAACCGATCGCCTCCTCGATCGCGCCTGCGATTTGTTGGAAATCGATCGACCTGTCGCAATCTAAGATGGTGCCCTGCCTGCCGCCTTTTGCGAAGCGACAGGCGGCAACAACGACCCAGCCAAGATTCGTAGCCATCCACTCGGGATGGCTATGTTCGTTTCAAGTGTACTGTCTGCGCCTTGCAAGAACGACTAAACTGAAATGAGAAAACTGCCTTTCGCTACGTCGCCTAGAGTATAAGCTGCCGTGAAAAAATCCTCCCAGAATATCGACGCCAAAACCCTCGCGGATTCGGACCTTTCAGCTTCTAAGCCAACCGTTCGTTTGCCTAAAAAAACCGTACTTACTATCGCTCCCGCGGATTCGATTAAGGAGCGCTGCGATGCCGAGGACGAAAACTCGATGGAGGAAGCAGCCAACAGAGCCACCAAGGGCATTCGAACAGACAATGGAGTGCATCGGCTAACACTTCCGTCCCTATTCCTTTCCCCTGAATTGGCTACGACCTTCTCGTGCAAACTGATGACAATCGCCCTTCAGCTTCGGAATTGGTCGTCTACACGCGACGAAAACGCTTCGATCGAGGAAATGATGGAATGCTCTCTTGACGATTTTGAAGAGGTGGGAAATCTGACGACGAGTGGCCACGGCATCTTGCCCAGACTGCAGTCCCTTTTAAACCAATTGCATCAAGATCAGCTTGTGGTTCGTCAGCGTAGCGCTGCGGCCACGGACGACCAAGCGAAACAAATCTTGATCCATGCTGTCCACGCTGCAATCGCTTCGCTCTGCCAAAACATGCAGTTTGAGAAGGCGGTTGAAAACGCTAGCCAAAGGGCTATCTACCAATTTGCCTATGGTCTAACTCACGAAATCAACAACCCACTCGCAAATATTGTTGCCCGAGCGCAGCAATTGATCCCATCTGCCTCTTCGGAATCGGATCGGCGGTCGCTAGCAACAATTGTCGATCAATCCATGAGAGCACATGAAATGCTAGCTGAAATGATGCGTGTTGTGCAACCGCGTTCCATCCGAACTCGCGTCGAGGACATAATCGCCGTCGTTCAACAAGCGGTGGCAGTTCACGAGCCGCAACGGTCGCTCTCCCAAATTCAATGCAATCTTCGAGTCTCACCGAAACCGCTTTACTGCTCGATAGAAAGAGCCGCTTTCATTGAAGTTATCTGCAGTCTCTTGCAAAACGCGATCCAGGTATGTCGGCCAAAAGATCGCATAGAAATCATTTGCGATGAAGTAAGCGCAGGCCATCCCGACTACGGCCCCGCCAATGCGCGACTTATCTTGGACGAGGAATCCGTTCCCCGCATCCGACTTGCAATTCGAGATTCGGGACCAGGAATGTCGAGCGAAGCCGCCGAACGAGCTTGGGATTTGTACTATAGCGGCCGCGAGCATGGTCGCGGCCTAGGAATCTCTCTTGCAAATGTACGTCGAACCATAGATGCTCATCGCGGTTTGATTTGGATTCGAAGCGCTCCAAATGCCGGATGTACGGTCGAAATCCGATTGCCCAAATCTCCGGAACCACCCAATCCTCGACGAGCATTTTTGATCTGAGGCGAGAAATCAACGGAATGAATGCCTGTTTGCAAGCTAGAAGTTTGCTATGCCTTGCCATGACAATTCTCCTGCTTGTATCTGGCTGTATTCAAAAATCCTATCGATACGGGATCGTCAATCAAGATCTTCTGGCGACCCTGCCGCGCACGCCCAATCTCATCACTATCGGCGGGGACCACCCACGAATCGATTCGATCGAACGGGCCGTTCAGTATCCTAAAAAAGTTTTTCGGAAGTGGTTTTCGCCAACCATGCCAGAGCCCGATCCAAGCGCTCTGCGACTGCAGGCTGTTCAATCCGCAACCGATTACCTCGATGACAATGGCCTCCAGGGAGTGTTCGTGGATGTGCGAGAATACAATCCCGACGAGCAATGGAATCGACTGGTCAACAATCAGCGAGTTTCACCCTTTTGGAAGTACACTGGCGGTGCGTTATACCACCTTGGCTACTGCGTTCTTCCGGGGCGAGCCATAGGAATGGATTCGTTCAATGGGTTTACCAACACCCTTTCGATCAATTCCACTTCTTCATCGAACTCGCTCCTTCGTGCTGGATATGTGAAAAAACTCTATGACCAACGTTATCCCGGAACCTATATCGCCGCCAACTGGTTACCGATCTTGCCGCTCGTTCGAGACACATCCGTTGCAAGTGACGTCCTTACCTATGCCCGAATGAAACAAAACTGGCCCATTGAAAAGGAATTACTGCCCCAGGTTTATTCACAACTCGGTGGAGACACTGTTTCCCAAGCCACTTCGCTAATTCCCGGAGTCGCCTACCTGCCCTTTTATTTCAAACCAGTGCTGACAGTCGCAGGTAGCGCTGCCGGCGGTGCCACAGGAACGATCGTCGCAAAACAGCGTGAAAAGCGACTTTCAGAACGACTGATCCGGTGATTATTAGCGGGCGAAAGGGGGCGTCCGATCGGAGCTTGCCCCCGACGGACGCCGTTTTGGCGTACTAACCTAGGACGCCAAAACGTGCTCAGGGGGAGACAAGCTCCCACCTGAGCGGTGGACTGTCCGATCGGAGCTTGCCTCCGACGGACACCGTTTTGGCGTACTAAAAGTGCAGCTCCGACCTTAAAGTACCGCCCTCCGCTCCCGCCTCGACCGCCTTTTGCGGTCGTGGCGGGAGCGGAGGGCGGCGGCTCGCGGCTTGTTACGTAGGACGCCAAAACAAGGTCGAGGGGAGGCAAGCTCCCACTCAACCTAGGAGGGCCCTGCTCGATGAAAACCGTAATCCTCGAATTGCCTGTTCCAAAGCGCCCAATGCGATTGGATTACAGGACGGAAAACGAAATGGCGTTAGGATTGACGAACAATCTTTTTGTCAACACGCAGCGAGCAAAGTTTTCCTTTTTTTTGATATTCCGATGGCCATCGGGAGGTTGACACACAAGATGCTTACAATTTGGATTAACATATCGGAATCTACCGCTTGCAAGTCAGCATTCGACTTCGAGCAAGACGGTAACGTGGACGCTCAGGACTATGGGCGAATTGGACTGAGATTTCGCAAGCCTCAGCCTTTTGAATAATGATTGACGGGAATTCCAAGTTAGTTCGAGGGTAAAAATTGTGCGTACAGGACTATTTTGCGTTTTCATGTGTGTTTTTCTTGGTTTCGCGAATCGAACACAAGCAGGCTACACAATACAATTTTCCGCAACAGATGCGTCGCTCAATCATTTTGATACTGCCGTCAATTCGACCGTGAATGTCGGCATTTACGTCGCCCAAAACGGCGCAAGTACGGATTTGACCAACTTCGGCTTAATATCGATGGGTTTTGGCGTTACTTATGATCCAACCAAAATTGAGCTTGTTGGTGCCAATCCATTTGTCTTTTCGGGTAGCTTCCCCGCCGACCACGACATGCCCAACTCCCCGGGTAAGCTCCAAGTTTATGGCGGAGCCACTGGTGGTGGTAATCCGGTTGCGGTTAAGGGGAATTCCATCTTTCTTGGCACGTTGTCTCTAAAGACTTTAGTTTCAGGCAGATACAATCTAGCCATTGGAGATTTTGATCCTGCTAACCCAGGCCTCGTGGATTTTGGCCTGCATGGGTCGGCTCCAGATGCCGATTTTGACAAGGTTCTTTTTGGCAATAATTACCAGGGAACATACCAATTTTCAGCCGGACAGATCACAGCCGTTCCGGAACCTAGTTCCATTTTGTTGTTGAGCAGTCTGGGAATGGCCTGTGTCGGATTGTGTCGAGTTCGCCGAATGAAGAATCCTGCCTAAACCAAAACATCCTGCGGCATGGGCACGTGCATGAAGACATAGGGGTTTGCTCTGCGGCAACTCGACATGTGGGTAATGTTGGGGCTTAATCCCGACCGCACGCCATTCCTACGGCATGGGTTTGACGATCAACTCTCCGTTCATCACCATCCAGTGTCCCGGGAAGGTGCAAAGATATGGATAGCGTCCAGGCTCATTAGGGACTCGGAAGTAAATTGCTCCCTCCCCTTTCGGTTCAACAACATCCGTGTAACAGATCACGTCTTGACTATCTGGCACGTAGTGGCGAAGGAACGCGTCCGGATCGTTTACCAATCGGTTGGTAAGGTTTCCAATTTTCTCTAGGCTCCCCGGCTTGATGAGCGCCCAGTTGTGAGGCACAACATCGGGATTGCTAAACGTCAACTTGATGATTTCTCCTGCGGTTGCCTCCAGCGTACGGGTCGAGAATTGCAAATTTTCGCGGGACTCGATCCCTACCATCCTTGCGTTCGGAAGTCGGGTTCGCCATGGGTTTGGTACGCTTCGTTTCAGCCACTCAATGTCTCGAACCATGGGATGAGCAAACATCTCCTTGCCCGGACGAGCCTGGTAGTTAGGAATATCCGCTCGGTCCGTATCCATTGCATTCACGGTTGCAAACAACTCCTGTGGCTCAGCTCTATCATCGACTTGTACTCGCAAATGCAATTGACTGCAAAGCTGCAAGTCGGGAATCTCCAAAAACAGTGTCTGCCCCTGGTCCAACACATGCGCCGCGGAAATGGACAAGCAATCGTGACCAATCATCGGGGAATGCAATACCGAGTATTCCTTGGAACCATAGCCCGGTGAATAGCGATAGTTCCAGCACTGAGCAAAATGTGTAAGCGGATTGCCAGTGACTTCGGACTTGATCGGTTTTCGAAAGCGAATGGCCACTCCATTGGAATGAACATGGAACCCAGTCGGCAACTGAATATCTTCTCCCGTGTAGCGCAGCCTCTGAAAGCAACCTGCATCCGGAGTATACGAACCCCATCCGTTCATTCCTGATAAGTACAATTGACCGTCAAGCGGGTTTAGATGAGCTCGATGGACACCGGACCGGTATTCGCCCGGCAACGGTACGACAGCTCCTTGCCATCGATCTCCCACTTGATCGCGTAAGATCATCATGGCAGTTCCGGCGCCATAAGATGTGTGTACGAGATGTTCATTGAGTGGTCCCATTCTCGCGTCGTCGACCCAGACTTGGCCGCCGCTGGAATTGTCCAAACCGCGAGGCAGATAAACAAGTGGCAGCTCGACGGGCTGGCCTTCTTTTGGACCACGGTAACCATAAAATGGCGGCGGTTCCGTCGGGAAATCGACGGCATTCGTTGCCTCGAGTTTCTTTGGCATCACTTGGGTAATCATGGAGGTGGGAGTCCAGTCCCCTTCGGAATTCGGAACGGTGAGAGTTCCGTCGGGTAATAGCCCAAGTCCATCTGGATTTCGGAAACCTGTCGCTATGACCTTGGCCGTTTTACCGTCTTTCGAAATTTGAACGATTCCTTGGCTGCCAGAGGCAATATAGAAATTGCCAAATCGGTCCCGCTGCAACCCACAAATGTAATCGTGTCCACCGGGTGAAGTTTCAAACGCATTGGAAAAACATTCGTACCAATCGGTCTCAAGGTCTCCATTCAAATCATGCAGTCTAGTGATTTGATTTCTGCCCAGAACATAGATCTTCTCGTCGTCCACCCAGACTCCTAAGGCTTGATTCAGTCCGCTCGCGATGCGTCGCCATCGCGCCTTGGGACTTGGCTTATTTGAGTTGGCGGATTCGGTCTTTGATTTTGCATCATAAGATACACCCTCCACACGCCAGACATCGCCATGCATCGTGGCAACAATTGCAGTCCCGTCCTTGAGAAACGCGTGGTCTCCACATGCGATCGGAATCTTCCAAGGATTTTTGACCGGCACTTCGATCGTGTCGATCGCGAAGCCTCGTCCCTCGCCCATTACAATATTGGTTTCCAATGCGAACGGCCATTGCTTAGGTCCGCCTGATAAGAGTTGCCTAAGTGGGTGTTTTTGCTTCGCTGAAACAATACGCTTGAATTTCCCGCCGTTCATGGTCGGCGCGTCAATGTACTCAACGTCGTCCACCTTATAGCAGAAAAGAATGTTGTCTTGATGGACGTAGTAGCCTTGGTATTCGATCTTGGCGTTAGCAAGTTCAGGCAATAGTTGGCGGATTGACTTCGCTTCGTCCGGCAATGCGGATTCCTTCCCAACCATTCGAAGTCCATCCATGAAACCGTGTCGGACGTCCGAATACCCGAGAAAACCCCCGGACCATATCTTTTCGTAGGTCATGGTGTCCGGGTTAAAACAGGCTGACCATGCCCGCCCGTTACCCATACGAAAACAGATCGCCCGAGGGATAGGCTTCTTGTCGGTTTGAAAAACACCACACTGGACCAAGCCTGGCACGACCGAATTCCATTCGTTACCCTTCCAGGATGCTTCGTCTTGGTTTCCCCAATGCCCAAAGTCTGGGCCATCCAAGCCTGGAAACGCGGCCAACCATTCAGGTCGTTTGGCCTGCTTGGAAAAATAGTCGGCTTGCTTCGTGTAAAAATCGTAAACGCGATTCCGGTTTACCGGTTGATTCCAGGCTGTCCTCAAGTCGCGATGAATCGGCTCTCGCACCAAAGGAAAAGTCGCAGGCTCGTGCGTATTGGCCATTCGAATAGTGGCTTCGATGGACGGCATATCAAGGTCTTTGTTTTGACCTAGTACAACTAGGAAGCGAAGCAGGTCGGCTTGATCCCCTTGATTGAGAGACTCGATTAGACCCATCGGCATGAGAGACAAGCCATTGGCTTGGTTTTCGATTTCGGCGCGACTAACTTTGGTTATCTTCTGTGTAGCCGGATCTCGCAGCGCTAAGACTTCGTCCGAGGACTCGGACTCAGCAATATAGCCCGTCATCAATTCGCCATCCTTCGTTGCAATCTTGACCGGTTGAAACTCCTTGGCGACAACACGATTGGGCCAAAGCAGACTTTCTGCCATTTGGGCAGGAGTTCTTTCCTTGCATATACGCGTCAATTCCGGTCCAATGGCTCCCCCCGTTTCTCCGACCCGATGGCAGGAAAAACAAGCCGACTTTGCCTGCGTGTAAACTCGAAGCCCACGAGCAAAGTCACCTTGATCGTTCGCTCGCGAAACGAGTGTATCGACTGTTTCCTGCGAAAATGGTTTTTCGCTTGCCGATTCGACCGACTGCCCCATCACCGGTCGGCAAAGCGCAAGAACGAAAAGGAGAAGAAGCTGGCGGTAGTGGTTCAAACCGAGGGAAACTGCCGGTGAACGTTCACGCCAGGCGTTCCAAAAACAATGGTCTTGTGCTTGCATTCTCGGAAATTCTATAGTGGGAGGGGTTTCAAGGAGAAAATAGCGAATTCCAACTCTGACGATTCTATCCGGTAAATGGCTCATGTTGTTCCAACAACTCCTCCGCAAACGCCGATTCGCCCTATTTGTTCTTTGCATACCGTTGACAACGTACTTCTGCTTGCGCGACGCTTCGGGACAGGAGCCGCCGAGTTCGTCCTTGCCGGACTTGAGTAACTTCTTTGACTCGGATATCGAGCCGATTCCAGTCGATGAACGCCCGTTGAATCCTAAGCTAGAGCTACCGAAGTCCTTGGCAGAAGTACCGTTACCAGTCTCGGCTGACGAGCGACAAGAACTCTCCACGTGGGTGCGTTGGCTGGTGCTGCGAAACCTGCCCCCGAGCTTTGAGGACAATCGAAAATGGGGTCGCGAAAAGGACGTTTTTAATGGGATCGCATTTCGGCGTGAAGGCTGGAAGATCGAAACCAAACGTAAAAGGAAAACCGTAAAGCATGGCACATGGTCGCGGTACTACATCGAGTTTGTCGACCCTGCTGCAAACTTGCAAATCAACATCCAAAAGATGGAATTTCCAAAGGCTCGCCCTATCCGGGTGGAAACGCAGGTCATTGCCCCGCTCAAACTCTTTGGCAGAGTCAGCGAATGGCGGCGCGATGTTCAATGGATCAGCTTGTCCACCAATGCGGAAGCGACCATTGAATTGAACGTAGCATGCGACATACATGTAATCGTGAACCCTCTTAAGATTCCCCCGGATGTCGAGTTTCGGCCGGTGGTTACGAATGCAACCGTCGCGTTACAAGACTTCGAGGTGCATAATATCAGTCAATTACATGGCCCCTTGGCTGAACTCTTAGGAAAAGGAATTCGAGAGGTGTTGGACAGTCGATTGGAAGACTATCGCGAAAAGTTGGTTGTGAAGATGAACTCGGAGATAGCCAAACAAAAGGGAAAGCTTACACTTTCGTTGCAAGACTGGATGCAAACCTCGGTTCGCAAAAAAGCTGAGTAAGCCTAGCTGGCGACGCGTTTTAGTGGCTGAGCGAGGCCCTCGCTCAGATTCGGAAGGAACCCAACGAGATTCGGAAGGAACCCAACGAGCGAAGGGCCTCGCTCGTCCACGACTGTCCCCGTTCGCTTCCGACGGCACTTCACCTTCCCCTTGCTTCGCTCAACCCTCCCGGGGCAACGCTGTAAAGCATTTTCGTCCGATCGGAGCTTGCCTCCGACGGACGCCGTTTTGGCGTACTAAAAGTGCAGCTCAGACCTTAGAGTACCGCCTTCCGCTCCCGCCTTCCGCTCCCGCCTCGACCGCCTACGGCGGTCGAGGCGGGTGCGGCAGGCGGCGGGTCGCGGGTTGTTACGTAGGACGCCAAAACAAGGTTGAGGGGAGGCAAGCTCCCGCTCAACCTAAGCGAATGGTTGGTGAAGCAAATTGTTGGTGAAAATGCGTCACAGCGTTGCTCCCGGGGGGAGGGTTGTTAAAACAGGCGACATTGAATCAGCCAAATCGACCGGTGATGTAGTCCTCGGTTTCTTTCAGCTTGGGATTAGTGAAAATTCTGGATGTCAGCCCAAGTTCCACCAATCGCCCAAGATACATGAACGCAGTGAATTCGCTGATACGAGATGCCTGCTGCATATTGTGCGTGACAATCAAAATGGAGTAGTCCCCCTTCAACCCTTCGATAAGATCCTCGATCTTCCCCGTGGCTAGTGGGTCAAGCGCAGAGCAAGGTTCATCCAAGAGCAAAACCTCCGGATCGCTTGCGATAGCTCGGGCGATGCACAATCGCTGCTGCTGCCCGCCGGAAAGTCCAAGGCCACTTTCGTTTAGGCGGTCTTTGACTTCTTCCCACAATGCAGCCCCACGCAGAGATTGCTCACAAACTTGCATTAATCGCTGCTTGTTTCTCTCGCCATCAATTCGGAGCGGGTAGACCACGTTCTCGAAGATACTCATAGGAAACGGATTGGGTTTCTGAAAAACCATCCCCATCCTTTTGCGGAGTTGAATAACATCCACACCCGGCGCAAAGATCGAATCGTCTCCCAGGAGCATGTCCCCCTCAATCCGCACCGAATCAATCAGATCATTCATGCGATTGACACTTCGCAACAGTGTTGACTTGCCACATCCGCTCGGGCCAATCAATGCGGTCACTTTGCCTTTCGCTATCGGCATCGAGATATTATGCAAGGCTTGCTTGCGTCCGTAAAAAAGATTGAAATTGACAATCCGCAAGACCGGGTCCTCTTGCATTACTTCATCGTGCAAAACCGACTCAACGTGTTGGCCGTCGGCGATAGCTTTTAATCTGTCCATAAATTCATTCGATGCGTCTCTAGAACTGGCTACCTTGAAATTTTTTGCGAAGTCTTGCCCGGAGCCAGATCGCGGACACGTTGAGCAACGTGACGATGGTTAACAAAAGCAGAGTGGCCGTAAACACCATCGGCTTGGCTGCTTCGCTGTTCTGGCTTTGAAAACCAAGGGAGTATATTTGAAAACCCAGGTGCATGAACGAGCGAGAGCCATGAAAAAATGGAAATTCGAAATCGAGCGGCAATTCCGTTATCAACGGAATCGCTCCTACCAACATCATCGGTGCAACTTCACCAGCACCGCGAGCCATCGCCAAAATGAACCCCGTGATAATCCCCGGTCGCGCGTACGGCAAAACAATGCGCTGCAGCGTTTGCCATTTACCAGCCCCGCATGCGTACGATCCCTCTCGAAGCGAATTGGGTACCGAGGCCAGAGCTTCCTCGGTCGCCACAATCACCACTGGCAACGTCAGCAAAGCCAACGTACACGAAGCCCATAACAAACAGCCTTTTCCGAAGGTCGGACTGGGTAACGTCGCTTGGTAAAATCCATTAAAAAAAGGAGACTTTACAACCAGCAATACAAGTCCGATCAAACACAGGAGCCAAAACACCCCCCCAAAACTCGCCAGTCGTTTTCGTATCGGTGACATCTGGGCCGGGGAACCAGAAGCCAGGGCTGCAAGAAAAAAAGCTCCCGTTCCGGCTAATGTCGTGACGGTAAGAGCCAAAAACCAAAGGCTCGAAGGCCAAGGAGTAAACCCCGCCTTAATAGGTCCGCCATCGATAAAGCCACCGATGGTGTAACAAAAAAAGGAAAGCCCAAAAACACCATACACGATACTGGGCACACCGGCGAGGTTATTGATGCTAATCCGGATAACGCTTAGAACCAAGCCTGTCTTGGCGTATTCCCGCATGTAGAGTGCAGCAATCACTCCAAAAGGCATCACGGCGATTGACATGATCAGAGTCATGACGATCGTACCCCACAGAGCAGGAAAGAATCCTCCTTCGATTCCACCCTCGCGAGGTTGACCAAACAAAAACTCACTCCAGCGAATTGCATAAAGCCGCGTCTTTCCAATAATGCCAAGTTGGTTAGGCTCAACTAGTCTAACGATATCGGAAACCAAGACCGTTTTCTCTCGCAAGGTGGCCGCTCGTGTTTTCATCTCTTCGATATCATCCGACAACCAGATCCGTTTCCTTCCTGATGTCAAATCAAGTGTCATCATCGACTGCGTCGGACTTAGTTGGGTTTGAGGACAGGAGAGGGTAGAGGCTTCAACCTGATCATCCAGTCCAATGAGCTTGGCTAATTCGCGATCCAACTCCATCGAAGATTTCTCTTTTGGAAAAGAATCGCCGATAGCTGAGGCCATTTTGGAATCATTCCATGGGACTTCGCCTAGCCAGTCCAACGTTGGAACTTGCAGAGTAAGCACTTCAGCCTGCAAGCCTGCTTCAAGCCGAGCGATATCCAAATTGAGCCTGTATTGCAATCCAGATAATGAATCAGCGACATCGATCACCGTTTCGATAGCCCGCTTCGAAGTGGTTGGCATGATTTGCATTCGTTCACGCAACTTCGATAGCGATGAGGCAAACGATGCAACTTCTTCCTCAAAACGGCTTTTGGCCGCGAGCTCGATTCGGTCCAATTGTGTTAACTGACTTGGCATACCATTAAACTTCTTCTTCCATGCCTGAATCGAGGATTTTAAATCAAACCAAATCGCTTCCGAAATCGACTTCTCGGTGGCAATTTGCGTTGCTTCGTCTGCGATCGACTGAAGTTCGGTTCCCTCGCGAATCTCAGCTTTTCGAACACCAATTCGCGAAGTTGAGAGCTGTCGATCAAGCCGCCCAAGTTTCTGTTTCGCAGCTTCAATCCTTCGGAGCAGTATCGATTGTTTGCGATGGGATTCCTCAACTGCACTTTTCAGATCGGACGCGTCGATAGTGGTATGAACGGAATCGCTCGAGGCCTTGCCGCCAACCAACGTTTTTTCCCAATCGGCTTTAAGCTCGGTCGAAACTGCCTCCAGCAACGCGCCCAATTCCATTCCCAAGGCCGGTTGCGAATTCGTGCTCACGCTAGGAGTTTGGATCGCAGGAAGCAATGCATCCAGATTTTCCATCAAAATTTTCAGGCTTGCAAATTCGGTATCCAACTCAGGCGCAAAGGACTGTTCCAATCGACAGGGGAATCCATAAAGGACTCCCCATTCGCGACGCTCCAAAAGCCATATCTCACTCGGTCGGTACGTTTTTCCAGAGTGTAGATCGGCCGGCTGAATATTCATGGCAATGTACGGTACGAAAGCAAAGTGGCGATTGCTCACATCGTAATTGCCGGAACGAAGATACAACTGTGTCGAATTAACTTGATCGCGTTCAACCAAAAGCTCTTCGGCTTTAGTGCGAGTCTTTTCGTCCAGAGAACCAATGGACTGGCGACTAATGTTGTACGGTTGACTGTACTGTACTTCACCAGCTTCGAATTCACCGTTGTTCAGAGGATAGATTGCAAAAGAACGCTGCCAATGAGTTGCGAGCCCCTTGTAAAGAATCAGCCCAAGCAGCGAGAAAATCATGCTGCACGCGATAGCAAACATGCCGCCGGTAAGCCATACCATCGACTCACCTTGAGCGATGAGGCTTTGTCCAGTCGATTTTCCGCGTGCATGCACTTTCACAGTTGGTACGCTCTCTTTCGAAAACGCAATCGAACAATTTCCGCGACGGTGTTCGCGACCAACGTAAAGCAAAACAAAAGAAAGGCTGCCAAAAACAAGGCGTGAAAGTGGGTTGACCCACGTGCGGCCTCCGGCAATTCGGTGGCGAGCGTTGCCGACAACGTACGATATCCGTTCATGGGATTGATGTCCATGACTGGAGTGTTGCCTGCAGCCATCAACACGACCATGGTCTCGCCTACCGCTCGGCCAAATCCGATCATGATCGCGCTGAATAGTCCGCTCATGGCGGTTGGAATCACGACTCGCATCGTAGTTTGCCAGGTGGTCGCGCCACAACCGAGCGACGCACTTCGCAGATGCTGCGGCACGGACTGGAGGGCATCTTCAGAGATTGTATAGATCAAGGGGATTATTGCAAAACCAAGGATACCACCTACCAGCAATGCGTTTCGTTCTTGATACGGCCCAAGAACCGATCCACGGGGATCCATTCCCACCGCCGAAAGACACCAAGCGGCTATGGCCGAAATGATCAGCGTGGCAACGGTTGCACAACCGAATAGCCCCAAATGGACAATCGAAAAACGCAACGGGCTCATCCTGCGAGCGATGATTTGAATGGCGGGATTCAAGGGACCGCTAAATAGCCAAGCGACCAACAACGAAACTGGAAACAACGCAAGGCAAAACCAACCGGACCAACCTGTACCGTTATTGTTGGATAACCACTGAGTCAAGTTGCCATTGAACAAGATCAATTCAACCCATCCTGCTAGTCTTGCTGCCATCAGCATGCCTAGCGGAATCAGCACGAATAGGATAGGCAATCGAAGGTGGCGTAAGCGTATTGCCACGGGTGAGGGAATGATTAGCCAAAAGTTGGAAAACAACAGGAACAAAAACAAAATCATCACAACGGATAGCAAAACGGACATGAGGTTGTCCCTCAAAATCGGTGCAAGGACCAAAGCGCCGATGAATCCTAGCACGACGCTTGGAACACTCGCCATCAGTTCGATAACCGGCTTGACTCGGGCTCGCCAGCGACTGTTCATGAACTCACTTCCGAAGATCGCGGCCATCAATGCGATTGGGGCCCCAATTAGCATCGAAAAAAAAGTTGCCTTGAGCGTGCCAAAGATCAACGGCCAAAATCCAAACTTGTATTCTCCCTCAACCGTCCCAGTGCTGCTCTGCCAAATGTGTTGTGGCGATCCATAGCCCTCGTACCAGATACGATTAAAAAACGAACTTAGCGATGCTTCCGGAAATGGAACATGCAATCGCCACAAGTCGACTTGGCTTTCTGTTAATAGCCCAACGCAAGCCGCGTTCGCTGCAAAAAATACGCGAGGACGAAAACCGGAGTCTTGAACAACTTTCGATTCCCAAGATATCAATTGACGATTGGCAGGCACATAATAGACCGCCCCTTTACCTGTTCGGAATTGGGCAGCGACGATCCGGCTTTCGGGTGATGCCACAAGATCTGTGATCGGTCCGTTCTCGCCTGCAAAACGGTGAATCGATAGCAACTCCTGACCCTGGGGCGTTGCGGTTGTTGCCACACTTTCAATGTGGCCTGACTCACTTCCGATCATCAATGTTGATCTGCCCAAAAGTGGTACCGACACTATCGCTTTGCTTTCCGTTCCCGCAAGAGAAGTATGTGTTAGCCCAGGAATCAGTTGCGATTCACCGAATGGAGACCAAGCGATCACTCGTCCTTTTGCGTCGAGCGATTGAATTTGTTCCGAACGAGCCCCAACCATTAAGCCGATTACCGTAGAGGATTGCTCCGAAAGGCTTGAAACATGCGACCATTGTTTTGTATCCTGTGTTATCGATCCAGAGAAACTATTGACCTTGTTGTCGATAACACCCAAAGAAATCGAACGCCCGTCGGTCGCGCCCCAGGCCCACGATTGCGACTCGTCAAAACTCGATGCCGCCTGAGGATTCCGCCAATCCACGCAGGTTACCGGTGCATCAAAGAGGGAAATCGGAGGGTGGAAAACAACTTCGCTAACACTTTGCTTACGCACTAGACCACTCGACATCGACCGATACAAGACGCCGTCGTGTGATGCAGTCCCGGACGACAGTGCGGAAAAGACTTCAGTAGGAACATCCGATTGTGATACAAAGTCCACTTGAATGGTCAGCGTGATCGGCCGAACCGAACCGCCTGAATAACCAGCTAGCATGCTTGAATCGTTGTCCGCGACGGCGCAACATTCGATTTCGCCCAATGGCTTTTGAAGGGATTCATTCTTGGCAGCATGGGTGCTTAGCAACTGCCCGGAAGCTATCGATCGGACGCTAACATAGTCTCCACGATGAAGCACCCACAGCAACTCGAAATACTCATCGACGCCACAGGCAACCGGGGTGGCCTCGTCCAAGCTCGGAGTGACTCCGTTGTTAGCAGGTTGCTCGGCGCGCGTTATTTGTACCGACGTCAAAAAGGTCGCCGAGTTTCTTTGGAAAAGTGGCAGCACATTTCCAAGCAACACCAGTACGACCAACATGACGACCAGGATCGTGCCAATACCACCAATCGTGATAACTTGCTTCGCAACTCGATCCGATATTCGAACCCACCAAGATGAATTGCGATCGCGCCGGTGTCGAAGGGTTTGTCGTTGCGGATCGTTCACAAGGGTAGTGTCAAACGGTTAGAGTCATCGGTGGCACAGCCAAATCTGTGAAATTATTGTCGCCCTTCGCTAAGCGAAAGTGCTCCTCGTCAATGCACTTTTGCTGAGCAAATGGCGACAATATCTTGCTTCCCGAGCTTTGCCAACCGCTTAAGGTTCGATGCCTACCATCTTCAACGCCTTGGCTGCGGTCTTTGCGTCTACTGGGAAATAACCATCCTTGACCGCTAACTCTTGCCCTTCCTTGCTAAAGACAAACTTGAGGAACTCTTTGCGCAGCGGCTCAAGCTTGCTCGTCGGTTTATGATTGACAGCAAGATACAAATATCTTGCCAGCGGGTACTTTCCATTGTAGGCATTTTCTTCGGTTGGTTGGATGGCTGGCTCACCCTTCTTTGGCGACAAAGCGAGTGGCTTTACGGCCTCGGTTTTATAGCCAATCCCGCTGTACCCCATCGCGAATCGATTTTCGCCCACGGATGCGATCACGGCAGTGCTGCCTGATTGCTCGTTGACTCGATCTCGAAAATCGCCATTACCCATGGCCTTTTCTTTGAAAAAACCATAGGTCCCCGACGCGGCATTGCGACCGAAAAGGGCTATCGCTTCACTCTCGTAGTCACCAGTCAGCCCAAGTTGTCCCCACTTGTCGATCGAATCGCCACCAAGCTTGCGAGTTCCGGAAAAAATGGAGTCCGCTTGTTCCAAAGTTAGGCTCTCCAAGGGGTTGTCACGATGGACATAGACAGCCAAGAGATCGATCGACGTTGGGAGAAGGACCGGTTTGTAACCGTATTTCTTTTCGAAGTCCGCAATTTCATTCGATTTTGCATCGCGACTCATCGGACCAAAACTTGCTGCCCCCTCGATCAATGCCGGCATCGCCTTGGATGAGCCCTGTCCCTCAACCTCCGTTCGAACTCCCTTGTAATACTCTTTGAACTTTTCCGTCCATTGCGTCATCAGGTTATTCATGGAGTCCGAACCAACCGATTTGATTTGGCCAGAAAGGCCTGCTGCCGGTTTGTATTTTGGCAGTTTTGGATCGACTTTTATCTCAGCGAAGGCAGTTTCCGTTGAAAAAACAGTCAAAACGGCCATGGAAACCATGCACCATAAGACATATGGAAAGACAAATCGAGGTTGCATCGTATTCTCCGAGTACTGGATTGCATTTAAGCTCGGAATTGTTCCAGAAAACAAGGAAACCACTAGGTGTCGATTGTTAAGAAGAGGTTAATTCTCTGTTTTTACGCGAGCGGCAGCGTAGTTTACACGGGTAGAAGGAGTTTCCCGCCGAACCAAAGCCAAGTTCGGCAGGAGCCTAGCCACTCACGGGTTGCTAGTAGCTGCCAATTATCGCCCCACTGGCATGTAGCCAGTGGAAGCGAAACACAGGAAAAAATGCTTCACAGCGTTTCCTGGGCGGGAACCATCCGCGAGTGAGGATCCGTCGACTTGAATACATCGGTAGTTCTTTCCGATGGCCAAAATTTAGCAAGGTCGCCGGCCATCACGCTTTACTCTCGCCAAAACGCTGACTCGCCGCTCGCCTTGTATCGAACAGCGAGATGGGGAGTTTCCATTGGAACTTGTTTCTGGAATAGCGATTCCACCGCCGCGATGACTATGCCCGAGGTTAGCAACGTGCGTTCCACCGGATAGGGAGTCCGGCCAGTCAAAACGACATCTTCGATGTGCCGAGCCAGCGGGTTGAAAAAGTCCGCGGTCGTCGAACCGTGATTTGGCATCGGCAAATACATTTGACACGAAACAATAGCGCCGGTGTCAGAACGCAGGCCGGCGTAATTGAAGTCTCGGATCGGACATAGGAACATACCTGTGCGAAATCCGTCCTTGTGTTCAATAAAATATGCGGTCACGGAATCTTTCATAGCTTGTTTGGCCCATTCATACGAAACTGGGGCGGTTGGGTATCCGCCCTCCACGGGCAGATTATGGCTTCGCGTTAGTGCGGCCACGAACAGTCGCCGCGTATCGCTTCGATCTTCCAATTCCATTTCTTGCCAAACTCGATCCCCTTTTACGGCAAGCACACGCATCACACCCGATTCACCGCCCCGTCGCCGTTCCGACATGCACTGGGCTGTTTCCAAACCATGGAAGTCGTAACTGTCGACACCTCCATAGCAAACACACACGCTCTCCTTGAGCGGCGTATCCAGTGCCATCTCGGTTGCAGGCATTCGCCAAGTGACTGGGAGTGATGATCCCGCCAGAAACGGAAACTTTAATCGAACCGAGTCCTCCACCATCTCTTTGCATTCGGACCAAACCGTGGACAAGTGCTTGTCGTTGAATATGGGTACGCTTCGTCCCGAATCCTCGAAAACCTTTACGACCTTCTTAAACCACTCGTAGCGAGGGTATCGTTTTTGCCCCATCTCGTTGACAGGATAATCGCCATGCTCGGCGATTATGATCACGCCATCAACGGCTAGTTTCGAGGTTCCCAACGTCAACGCTTCTTCGATCGTCGGAAAAGACATCAGTTTGTACTTATCAATCCGCTGTTTACCTAAATCCGGTTCGCCGACCTGATCAATAAAGACCGAAGCAATATCAAAACGGGGTTCTTGCCACCGTCCTGCAAAAGTGTAACCCATCGCATGACGATCAAGAAAATGCTGGGCATGCGAATGCTGATATACCTTGGTACCTAGAAAGGCAATCCGCTTGCGCTGCATGGGCGAAGCTTGCGCTGTTGGAAATTGGGAAGCGGCAATCCCCATCCCCGCCATGTAACCAAAAGTTCTTCGATTGAGTTGCATTCTAAGTCTGCCATCAAGATGTTGCGAACTGAAACGGATCCGAGGGCATCATTGTAAACAGCTTGCACCTCATTTTTTGAGCAAGGCGATGCATTTTCAATCAAGAACTGAATGTTTTGCGATTTCCTAGTTGGGAAGATACGGTGTGGGGCCTAAGGTAGTTTTCAGCCTGCCCACCCGCCTTAAGGCGAGCGGCGATGTGAAAACTACCAATCATAACCCGAAACGTAAGTGAGGGACAGAAACGTAAGTGAGGGACTTGCGAAATTGCCCCTCGCTTACGCTTCGGGTTGGGATACTCCAATCTGCCGCTCGCCTAAGAACCGCAAGCTTTTGCTATCATTCCAAAGTGCCGTAGGCATTGCGCTGCCAATACTGGTATCCTCCCGCGCATGATTCCCCTCACTTCTCGAATTCAACTAGACCTCGCGTTCCCTGGACCGAATTGCAGTGCTTGGATGTTTTGCAAGTTTGAATCGTTGCTCGTCTATTGCATCCTATTTGCAGCATTGGCTGTAAGTACGTCCCAGGCTCAACAGTCTCGTAACGACTCAGCAGATCCGCAACTAGAGGTTTTTCAACTTGACTTGAATCTGCGAATCGTTTGGGGTGGCCCCAAACCTGCAAGCTATGAAGGAACGATCGAACTCGATAGCGGAATGATCTCCAACTCAAAGCAACTTGGAATCGATCCGTACGATCCAAGTTTCCTTCTTAAAAACGCTGACGGACGACTTGTCATTGACGATTCTGAAACGCGATTCGGCGGCTGCGATATTCGAGTTCAAGCAAAATCGAACAGCCGTTTGAAAATACAACTTAAGATCACGGATCCAAAAACGGCTCAAACGATCATCAATCAATACACTTGGACTCTGAAATCCCTTCGCGACAATCCCGAACTGCAGGAGTTGGGTTTGCCAAATTGCCGACTCTCCATCGATCGCGTTCCTGGTGATCGATTGCGGGTCGTGACCAGTCGGAGCCACTTCGTCTACAACGCGGACGAACCGCTGAACATCCAAATCCAACCCTACGGGCTCGCATGGTTGTCGACTACCGGTAACCTCGAGTGTTCGCTAGTTCGCGTTGAAGATGACCATCAAGTCTTTCGACGATCCAAAGCAATTGCGTTGGATGGTCGTGGTCATGGCGAACCTTATGATGTGCTCTCGATGGCGCCCAAGGAGGAGGGTGTCTACGAACTTCGATTTAAGTTTGAACCCAAACGTGTTTTGCCTGGGATCCTCATTCGGCATCCAAGCGTAGAACGAGCTGTGCAATTTGTCGTTTACAACAACACACCGGTTCCAGCAGCAAGCCAACTTGCAATCACGCATGCACAACACAGCCAAGAAGCTGCCTCCGGCTGGCACCCACAATCAAACATCCCGCCGAAGGCGTTCGAGGCACACTCCCTGGCCAACCGATTGGCAGTCCAAATCGATAGTTCGAGACGTTTTCCGTTCTTGGACCTTACCAAAACGTTTTCCGTCTTTCCAAGGGAATTCACTACCGATTCAGGCCAAGACTCAAACGGGACGAACCTGCCGATTGCACCCGGAGCATTGGTACGGACGTCGATCAGCGGTCTAATTCCTGGGCAAATGCATCGATTGACGCTCGGTTCTTCGAATAACAACACGGCCTTTCGAGTTGTGGTTTCATCGACTGAGTCGAAATCGCGTGACGACACCCTCACAAACCAGGTCTTTGAGGTTTCGTCGACCCGTTTTTTAGATCGCGTCATCCATCCTACCAATGCCGCCGTTCAAGAGAAATTCGCAGTTCTATTCTGGCCCGATTCTCGCAGTGCACGGCTAGAAATCACCAACTTGAACGCGAGCAACACTCTGAACATCAATGCAGCTCTTGTCGATGTTTGGATTGATTCGTCGGATGTTGACAATTCGACCCACGCGATGTCGAGTCATGAAAGTTGCGTTCTGGAACTTAACTCTGCAAATGTTCGAAGCATGTTTGGCTCAGGTGCCCGTACGATCTCTAGCAATGGCACTCCGCTCTACGACGATTGGAGACTCTACTTGCATTTCGCAAAGCAGCTAGGGAACTACTGCAATGCCAACGGTTTCGATTCTCTTGCGATGACCGTGCACGCTGAAGGGAGCACCCTTTTTCCCAGTTCCAAACTTAGCTGCAACTCGCGATACGACACAGGCACTTTTAGCGCTGACGGGCGTGACCCGATTCAAAAGGATATTGTTGAGTTGATGTATCGAGCCATGTCCAGGTACGGAATTGAGTTTGTACCGATGCTGGAATTGGATAGTCCGATTCGAGAAGTAGAGGAGGTCTATTCGAGGGTGGCTGATAACGATTTATTGCAACATCGAGACGGTTCACGAACAACCCTGAATCCAACTAACCATCTCTACAATCCACTTTCTGCTCGCGTGCAACAGGCCATCGCAAGTGCGTTGGCCGAATTCGAGAATCGTTACCGCTCGCATCCCAACTATAGAGGATATGCACTGAGAACCATCGGTTCATCCCATCTCGATGTTTCAGTTACAATCGATCAGACAAACGCTTCCATTCTGGAACGCTTCGCGGGAGCGGCAGGTGGCAATCTGCCCAAGGACAACAAGCAATTGGAGCTTTTGATTTCCCAGCGACTTCAAGCTGCGTACTCGCAATGGCTAAGGGAATCTATAATTGGATTCCTCGGGACATTGAAATCAAAACTGAGATGGATCTCAATTGAAAAGGAGCAATCGACGAACCCATCTGGCCAATTCCCATCCCTCGTCTCGCCAATTCAAGTCGGACCACAAAGCGTTGACTTTGCTCCAATACAAGCGGCGATTGGTGAGCGATGGAATTTGGACGGTCCAAAGCCTATTCATATCGCGATGGATAAGCCCGTCAACCGTTTTGACGGTTCGTTCGCTCGATTGGCAACTGTCGCCAAGCCAATTCTATTTCAGAACGCTAGGTCTTTGGCGTATCGAGACAACTCAAGAACTGTTTCTAAAGTGCGAGTTTGGATTTCCAAGGATGCTGGCCACTCATTGCTCATTTGCAACTCGGGGGCGGTTTCCGAGTTCATTCATTTCACTTGGGAACTTCTGCCCCAACAATTTCAGTTGTGGTCGACTCTGGAGGCTGGAGAAGCGAACTCACCAGCCCGACTAGAAATCAACCTAGCAAGAAAAGAAGGTCAATTAAACGTAGCCGCTGGAGAGATGATTCGAATCGAATTGCCCGACGATGCCGAATCTCCAATCTACTGGTATTGCCAAGAAACCTCGACCCTCCAATCTCTTGATTCCGCTTTGCAAGCTCTCGAACACGCTATAAGGCGATTGAGCTCGCCACAACCGGCCCTTGCCACCCTCAGCAATCCCAGTTTTGAATCCCAAAACAACACAGCGCGTCGTGGCCGCTTGCCGGGTTGGACAACCTCCATCGACCCAAACGCGTCGGTCGATATCGATTCTCGCTCCGCCACAGACGGCAAATCGTCAGTCAAAATCGAATCGAACAACTCTTCATCGATCGCCTGGATTCAAAGCGATCCATTCGCATTGACGCAGTCCGATCGATTGTTCGTTTCGTTTCAATCTGCCGCTCAACAAATACCCCATGAAGTGACCCTGTCCCTTTCCAAGTTTGATCCCAAAACCGATCGCTTTGAAACCATCGCGGTTCGTGACTTCGCGGATCGAATTCAACGCCCCAAGGATACGCCCAATTGGGGCAATGTCGGTTTAGACCTTTCGAGTGAATTTCAGGCTGCTAGTCAGGCAAACGACGCGGCCCTATTTCGATTGCAATTTGAGGCAAAGGGGCAAGGGCGACTTTGGCTGGATGATATTTCTCTTAGCACAGGATTTCTGCGAGACAACGAGCGTCGAGATCTGCGAGCCGAACTATTTCTTGCCAGAACCTCATTGCAAAAAGGAGATTCCAGTGCCGCAGTTGCCATGCTTGCCTCGCCAAGTGGTCGGCTCGTTCAGTGGGTGGATTCGTCTGTGAACCCACCAGAAGTATCGGTATCGATCCGAGATAACCACAGGGAATCGGCAGTCACCAAATCGCTCCCGACCGAGAAACGGGAGCCTACAGAGTTGAACGGCGATACCAAAGGGAGCGACACGAAAGGGAGGCCAGTCAAGCGACTTCGAAACTATTGGTGGCCACGCAAAGAATAGGTCCACATCCACGAGGCGGACACTTTACGGTTTGATCGCCAGGATAGCATCCAACGGAACGGACGTCCGAAAACCGTCCACCTGATAGAATCCAGCCTCTTGAAGTAGAGTTGCGTATTCCGCTAAGGTTCGCTCGCGTCCTTCTGTACATACAATCATATTGAGACTCTGCATCAACGCCCAACGAGGTCCAGTCCGGTCCTCCCAAAGGATCTTTTCGCCAATCAAGAGTCCACCACCCGAGGGCAGAGCCTCGAAAATGCGTCCCAGCAGTATTCGGATCTTTGGCTCGCTCCAATCGTGGACAATTCTGCCTAAGGCATAAAGATCCGCTTTTGGCAATTCATCTCGAAAAAAGTCACCCCCTAGAACTTCAAGTCGATTCGATATGCCGGAACGCGCGACCATGGTATTTGCCAATTCCAACGCATGAGGGAGATCGAATACGATTCCTCGCAAGTGAGAATAGCGTTGGCAAGCGGCGATGGCCAAGTGTCCGGTCGCACCCCCTAAGTCAGCCAAAACCTTGAAGCGACTCAGATCAAATGCATTGACCAAATGCGGTGAAGTGATCATGCCAAAACCATGCATTCCCATCAGGAATTCTTGCATCGCTTCGTCGGTCCGAAAGAAATGCGAAAAGATGGGTCCATCGAAGTCAAACGTTTGCTTCCATCGATTGGATCCATCGCGCACGGCATCCTCAAGGTTGCCCCACATTTTCCACATGACTCGATTCGAATAATGGATGTAACCCGTCATGCGACGCGGACTGTTCTGCGTCAAATAAGTCTCGGCAACGGGCGTGTTGGCATACTGATCTTCGCTTCGAGAGAGCAATCCAAATGCGACGCAGCTGTCGAGCAGCGTCATCAACGCGAAGCGATCGCAATGGAGTTCAACCGAAAGAGTGTCCAGTGCCTTGGGAGTCGTGAGCACATCGAAGACACCAAGTTCGACGGCGGCAAACATGGTTTTCGATCTCCGGAAAGCTTCGAGGAGGTCGAGGACAATGGCCGGATCAGGAATGGAGAGGTCCGAAGCATGCATAATAGTGGGTAGTGGCTAGTGGCTAGTGGCTAGTGGCTAGTGGCTAGTGGGTAGTGGCTAGTGGGTAGTGGCTAGTGGGTAGTGGCTAGTGGGTAGTGGCTAGTGGGTAGTGGCTAGTGGGGAGAGG
>JANMHA010000359.1:0-51056 GCA_031374925.1 Pirellula sp.
CCCAAGAAAGTCACCCTCCCTCGGCAATGCAGTGAAGCATTTTCGTCCGATCGGAGCTTGCCTCCGACGGACGCCGTTTTGGCGAACTACATGTGCGGCTTAGACCTTAAAGTACTTCACTTCGCTCCCGCCTCGACCGCCAAAGGCGGTCGAGGCGGGAGCGAAGTGCGGCGGTTAGCGGGCTGTTACGTAGTACGCCAAAACAAGGTTGAGGGGAGGCAAGCTCCCGCTCAACCTAAGTGAATTGTTGGTGAAAATGCTTCACAGCGTTGCTCTCTCGGGGAGGGTAGGCCATAGGCCAGGGAGGGTGAACTGATTTGCGCGATTGCAGTTGGCACTTCACCCTCCCCTCGCTTCGCTCGACCCTCCCACACGGGGAGGATTTCTAAACCGAAATTTCCAGCGAGGGAGGGAGGCGACGCTGGACAGCTTCCAATCCTGCGGGTACTCGTCTACAGCGATGGATCGACGCCGAGTGTCCCTTTGAGCGTATCTCGATAGTCAGGGCGACTGCAAAGGAGGAGTCGCGATCTCGCGTGCTCAAGTCTTGCGATTAATCCCAATCGTTTGGTCACCGCCGAATGCGTTGGCCGGCTGCAGTACTCCGCCAAATACTCCACGTGTCGTTGCCAAAGTTTTTGGTCCACTCGTTGCTTGGCGGCCAACCTTGCGGCATACCAGTTGCTCACTTCCAAATTCTCATGGGTAAACAGCGCGCGAACTTCGGGTGCGCTGAGTCCAAACCCGTTCCAATTTCCTTCCGCCATGATTTTCAGAATCGCTTGCAGGGGTGGGCAGGCAATTTTGAAGCTGCCGTCATTGAGATAAATTTCCGCCACGCGTTTTTGTGCTTCGGCGATGTACAAAATTCCGTCCGCAAACGACTCGAGGTCCTGTTTTTCAGGACAAAGTATGCGTTCATCAAAGACTTTGCTGGGATTGTCAAACACGCGTCCAAAATAGCGTCGTACAAACCTTGCGGTGATTCGATACCCAAGGCGACTGGCAGGGATGGTGGTCCCATTGTGCTCGAAGTCTTCGATTTTTTCGAGCAAGCCTTCACGCATCAGGAATGCTGGTTCACGTTCCTCTGGCCGCAAGCGACACCAGATTTCTGGCACGAACATACTGATGTCATGCCCGACCTCGATTTCGGGCCCGATATGCCCGGCTGCGGTGCTAAACCCTCCCAGTCCGGTGAGAATCATACTGACAATCGCAGCGTTTAAGTCGTAGACCATATTGAGCGCATTGAACGGTCCTTTCGTCAATGCTCCCTCGCTTCCTGCACCGGTCGTCGAGGGACTCTTGCCAGTCAAAGAGCAAACGTAGTCCATGATCAGTTCAGGGAGTTCTTGATAATGAATGGGGCTGAAGACAGCCAAGGACCGAATACCTAACTTGTGATCCGGCGGGTTATTGCGACGACCGGAAAGGATCGCGTTGACCGGGGCAGGCACGCTTTCTCCGGCTGGAGTTGCCCTATAAAGCTGCATGCCGCGATAGGCAACATACCGGTCAAATGGGTCCAAAAGATCTGTTCGGTCTTGAAGGTAGCGGGGATTCTTGGAGGGCTTACCGTCGACAAGGCGTGGTTGGGCGGATGAAACCACAAACGACTGGTCGCTCGCAAGGAATGCGTGCATACGCTTTTGCATCGGTGCAGTATACTGTTCGAAATCGATAATGTTTGCTATCTCTTGGCTGACGGCATCGCGAGCAAGCGGTTCGAAGTTGCAAAAGAAATTGCCCACGTCCGCCATGTCGAGCTCTGTCTGCTTGTCGAGCCCTCGATGGACGGCATCGTCGGGGCGCTGAAATAGTCGGTATTCGCAGTTCGCAACGAACTTATAACTTCTCTCTTGGGGATCCATCGTCGCTTCAGGTAACGTCGGCAAAAACCGTTTGGGGACCACAACGCTAGCCGTGATATCGTCTTCCAATTGGATCTTATCTGCGGCTGCGAAATCCTGTCGTAGTTTGTACATTCGCCAACGTCCTAGCGGATCGAGACCGACGCGCAGGTACATGCCGACCAGCTTGCGGTTTCCGTATTTGAGTTCGTGTCCATTGTCGCCGTTGACTACATCCACACCGAAATGTTCCCGCCAATTGCCATTCCATTCCGGTTTGCAAAATCGCTTGATGATGAAGGCCATAGCGTAAAGGTGTGTTGGGATACCGCTTAGCCACTGGCTGTACTTTTCCGTATATTCTCGCGAAGGGGTAAGCAATTTGATGACACTGCCAAGTGTTCGGCTAGGATCTAAGACTTTGCGGCTATCTCGGTTCGAATAGTCAGGTTTTTCCGTCGAATCTTCACGCCAGCGATCGGAGTAATCGCGTTCAAAGATCTCCTGCAATTGATTGAAATCGCTATCGATATCGGCGACGAAGATAGGTCCGCCTTGCATATAGTCGCGAAGTGACTTGCTGATTTCGCTTTTTCCACCGCCGCTGACGGTGCAGGGTTTATGGCAGACCGTTCCTTCGCCAGCCGTCCCGATCAAACGCCAGGATGGTGCGCAGGGGTGCTTTTCCATTTGCACTTTGTACCCGCTGGGTGCCATATATATTTTATCTTGTTCCAAGGGGATCAAGTATACTTTATCCCCTCTGGTCCATCGAATGGTTCGGTCGAAAAGGGACGCCAGCGCGTCTTCGGGCACATAGACCAAACGAGGGTGCAATCGATCCGTGCCATAGCCTTCAGGCTTGATATCGATAAAGGCCGCGTATTCGCGTTCGACGTCCGTGAACGCCTGACCATTGTAGCGACGCGAATTCCATTGGAACTCTTCTCCCAAGTTGTGCGAAACAAAGGCGAGAGTGCCACCTGCATGTTCTTCCTCAACGTTTCCTAGCAAGTTGGCCGCATAGCTGATTTGGGTCTTTACCTCCTTTTTGCAGTAACCGTAATAGTTGTCGGCGATGAGCGTTACAATCACCCCTTCTTGGTTGCGGCAGGTGATCTTGAAGGCTTGGCCGTCGTTGTACTTTTCGGCTGGATCCTCCCAGCACATGCGATCGCGAATTTGCAGATCCGTCGCCTTAGAAATGTGAGGCAGCCCAACGAATTCTTTGGTCAAGTGAATTAAGTGTGGGGCAAGGATGACGCAACCGGTGTGTCCGGTCCAGTGCAAGCAGTCGAGAGCCGCGTCGTTTTCAGGAACAAGAGGGTCGCCAGAATTTCCAAAGATGGATTCGACGAAATCGAGATTGCTGACCAGTCCGCCAGGCGCAAAAAATCGGATCTCCATGCTCTTGTGCTCGCAGTAACCAGGTATTTCGGGGCATACCAACGGTCGTACTAGAAGCGACACAAACGTTTTGGCCGGGATCGAATTGGACTGAGTGAACGGGAGTTCTAAGAGAGTATCAGGTGGCATCACGGCTTGTTGGAATAGTTTTGCAAAAACGATTTTGGGTACGCTTCGCTTGTCGCCCGCAATCGGCAATCCACCTTCGGTCACATGAAACGTCCCTTGCGTAGTACGTCGGTCGGCTCGAGGATTGTGTAGGACACCATTTGCCACTCGGTATGAGCTGACCAGTTCATTTTCAAAATGCTCACCGCCATCGGGAAGGCTAAGCTGTCGAGCAAGTCCATGGTGATCCAGCACCAAGGTAAGGGAAGGCAACTGCAGCGGAGAGTCCAGTTTGAGTTCGGCGAAGTGGCTGGCAAGAAACGCTTCGATACGTTGATCGATTGGGGCTTTGAGCAAGGATAAGAGTCGGTTTTTTTCCTCGAGATTGGCAAGCAAGCCTTCCGGCAAGTCCACCTTTTGTCGTGCTTCTTCGTCGAGAACCAAATCCGATGCAGCCATTTGCATGTAGATGTATTGTCGCAGCGTCGCAGCGGTCTTCCTATCCCGGTCTGCGCGTCGTCCCCAGGAAAGCGTGCGTTCAGGCGAATCGATCAGCCAGCCAGGATCAATCGAGCGGTCGGATGTATTGTGGTTTGGCATCTAGGTTTGTTGAATGAGATAATAGATAATAAAGCAGTGCAGACAGTGAGTCGTCAATAACTGGGTCCGGTCAAGCGACTGAGCGAGGGCCCTTGCTCAACTACTCTTAAACTACGACCCTATTATTGTCGCCGTTCGCTCCGCGAAAGTGCGCCTCGTTAACACACTTTTGCGGAGCAAAAGGCGACAAAGTTCTACAATCAGGATCGGCGAATGGTTCGTTCGTGGGCTGCCAGGGAGAGATGGACAGCTGGAGAGAATTACAAATCATACAGTTCCGGATCGACATTGGGAGCCTCGAAGAATCGAGACATCTTTTTTGCTTTGCCACCTGGCGATGCAAACGGATCCCCATCTCCGTCCAATGCATCTCCCATCTCTTCGTCGATTTTATCCGGATCTTCACCCGCTTCCATACGTTTCATGGCTTCTAGCATGGCGCCGGTCGGCTGCATTCCAGTCAATTCGAACATGCGTTTCATGACGTTTGCCATTTGTCGCGGGTCCTCGGGACCTTCGCCCCCCTCGTCCAAATGGGGGGCTATTTCCGCCATGAGTTGTTCCATTTTGCTTTCATCCACATTCTCAAATGGGTCCGGAGTGCTACTGCTTTCAGTTAGTCCTTTCGAAATCGCAAAGCGGGAGATCTTTTTTTCCAATTTTTTGCGACCACACTTTGGGCATTTGGGTACAACGGACTGGTTGATGGAGCGAGCAAAAAAACTGTAGATCGTGTGGCAGGGTGGGCAGTAAAACTCGTAAATCGGCATGTTTATTTGGCCTCGCGTGTGTGGTTTTTTGTTGGGCTTAACAGCCTACCTGAACCCACAACATTCGTCAGCACCGGTTTCCATCAGCTTGACCTGTAGAGTTGTCCGCAGGTATTATTGCCACACGTAAAGCATGGACACACTTGGCCTAGCACCTCGCTACTTTTTTCACGAACACATTTTTCCCGCGTTGAACTATCTTGTCCGATCGGCCACGCCCACTGCACGACCACCAATCAAGTGAGCCAGACGGATCGACTAGCGAGCTTATCGGGTCTCAAGCCGCCGATCCCCCTCTGCTCCCTACGTCCGAGGTGCTTGCCGACCTAGCAGAGCACAGTCAGCGGCTAGAGACTGCAACGCCGGAGGACATCTTGACGTGGGCGATCGAACGTTATGGAGATAAATTCACCATGGCCACCGCTTTTGGTCCTGAGGGGATGGCGATTCTAGAAATGCTTTCAAGAATCTCACCAAAAACCTGGGTTTTTAACTTGGACACAGGCTACCAATTTCCTGAAACGCTGGCATTGCGAGATCGTGTCGCCGAATTGTACGGTATCGAAGTCGAGCTTTTGCAGCCCGAGTTGACTGTTTTTGCTTATGAAAAGCTGCACGGTGGGCCGGTACATCAGGTGAATCCGAATAAGTGCTGCGGCGATCGCAAGATCACAGTATTGAAGAAGGCGGCGCATGGAATGCACGCTTGGGCAAGCGCCATTCGCAGGGATCAGAGTCCTGATCGGGCTTCCGCAGCGATCGTCGGATGGGACAAGAGGTTTCATCTGGTCAAGGTAAGTCCGCTAGCCAACTGGACCAAAACGAACGTTTGGGATCGAATTCTGGAGCGCAAAATCCCGTACAATCCGATGCATGACGCCGGGTTTACGAGTATTGGTTGCTGGCCATGCACACGGGCGGTCGGTCTAAGCGAGGATGAACGAGCCGGCCGTTGGAGCGGCACCGGCAAGACGGAATGCGGCCTGCATACGCAGGACTAGCATGCGCAGGACTAGCATGCGCAGGACCAGCAGGATACGCAGGACTAGGAGTGTAGCACGGCACTTGTTGGGGAAGTTGGGCTAGGCTGTGAATTTTTTATTGTCGCCTTTCGCTCCGCGAAAGTGCGCCTCGTTAACACACTTTTGCGGAGCAAAAGGCGACAAACTTCTGCACCTTGCGAATAAATTCACAGTCTATCCGTGCCGTGACCCTCGCCCCAATATGCATCTACCGAAGCAAAAACTACTTATCCGGTAGAAGATGCGTGATCCTCGACGCAATGCCCAGCCGGTCGGTGCTGCGTGATTCTGGACTTGGTGCTGCGTGATTCTGGACACGGAGTGTCGAACCACACTACTTCCAGCTTTCTCCCTGCATGGACTTGTCAAAAAGCAACGTATTGTGTTAGGCTACGCAGCTTGGTTGGCGCGGCGATCCTTTGAGTCTTAGCGACGACATGAGTAGTTTTTTGTCACTGCCTGGTGGAAACACATGTTTCTCGCCTTTGATTTAGGAGCATTTGTTCGTGGGTGTAAAGAAAACAGGTCGAGGTCGTCGTAAAGTTGGTCGTAAGAAGAGGCGGATGCGTGCTAGGATCCGGCACCGAAAGAAATAAAGGATTGGGTGGGGATTGGCATAAATTGCCACTTTATTACTTCCTACCCCGTTCTACCTCTCTTCGAATTCCAAAAATTCCACTATCCCGGAGTTTTCGATTGCGCGGGTGGCCGCCTCGAATTATACTCCGGGTATGTTTTTGTTGGGAACTTGGTCTACTATCGGAGTTCGCCGACTTCCCTTCGTCTGCTCCCGTGTGGAACATCAAACTGTGAAAACCTGGGTTTTTCAATCTCTTTTGATCGCAGCGGCCCTGTCTTTCCAAATTGGAACCAGTCGCGCCCAGTCTAATTCCCCAAGCGATTCCGCAACTGGTTCTACCAGCCGGAGTTTGGCTCCGCGCAAGCTCGCGAGTGGTGTGATGACGGTTGTACCGCCTGACCAGGACTCGGAAGACACCGCGCTTGGACCGTTCGATTTGGATTTCGTCGCCAAGCATCCGGAGCTCGAATGGGCCGCACCGGACTTCCCTCAAAACAAGCCTCATTTTGCATCTCCCAGTGAGACGCTCTTGGCCCTTTCACGCGACGTGATTTTCCGACACGACGTTTGGGGGCTTGAGTTTTCTTTCAAGCCAGCCAGAGTAATTCAAGTTGACGTACCCCAACCAAGTGGGAAATTGCGGTCCAAAGTGGTTTGGTATATTGTTTACCGAGTTCGCTACACCGGCGAAGATTTGTCGCCGAAGCTTGCCGCAGATGTGCCAGGGATTCCCGAAAAAGTCCAATTCGATTCTGTCCGCTTTCTCCCTCGTTTTTCGCTGTTAAGCAAAGAGCGAAACATCAACATGGATGCTCAAATCATTCCAGCCGCCAAGGATGCAATTGCGGCAAGGGAACGCATTGGCAAACCGCTTCATGATCACATTGAAATTGGGAAGATGGATATTTCCGCCAGCACGCTGGAAGACGACAAATCGGTTTGGGGTGTTGCAACTTGGACGGACATCGATCCCCGATTGGATTTTTTCGCGATCGATGTGCGTGGTTTGACCAATGCATTCAAAATCCGAATCGATTCGGATGGAAAAAAGAATTTCGACCGAAAGACCCTTCGGATCTACTTTTGGCGTCCCGGTGACGCAATCGACGAATCCAAGGACCGGATTTTGCTTGGCCTGCCCGCGTTCGAAAACAAAGACCGTGTCGAATATTATCTAAACCAGTTTAACCTCAAAGAACGCCTTGATTATCAGTGGATTTACCGCTAAACTCTTGCCCCGCGTTCGCGGAGAAATAGTAGCTGGTTTTGACAATCCAACTCGGCATAGTTAGTTAGGCATAGGCAGTTAAATGGCACATAAAAAAGGTCAGGGATCAACACGAAACGGTCGTGATTCCAACGCACAGCGTCGCGGCGTAAAGAAATTTGGTGGCGAAAAGGTCATTTCTGGTAACATTCTCATCCGTCAAGTCGGAACGAAATGGCACCCAGGATGCAACGTCGGGATGGGCAAAGACTACACAATCTATTCGCTTGTTGAAGGTAATGTTTACTTCGATCAAGAAGGTCGCCGCATCAACGTTCGTATCTCAGAATCTGCTTAGCCATTCGACTTAGCCATTCGACAGGTTTATAAAAAAACGGAGCCGAGTTCAGGCTTCGGCACTTTGGTTCCAGCCAAGATCTGATCTTTTATTATGTTTGTTGACCGTGTTGAAATTGAAGCCATCTCTGGTAAAGGTGGTAGCGGTTGCATGGCTTTCCGCCGAGAAAAGCACGTTCCTCGCGGGGGCCCCTGCGGTGGTGATGGAGGGAGTGGTGGCAGCGTTATTATTCGCGCCAAAGCAGGCGTGAACTCGCTTGTTCAATTTGCCCATCAACGCCACTGGAGAGCGGAAAATGGCACACCCGGACAAGGGGCAGACTGCCACGGAAAAAGCGGTCAAGATCTAATCCTGGTCGTTCCGCCTGGTACCGTATTGATGGACCGAGACTCGGGAATGATTCTTCGAGATCTTATCAATCCAGGTGATGAAATCGTTGCGGCTCGCGGTGGCCGAGGTGGATGGGGCAACACCCATTTCAAATCCTCCACCAACCAAGCTCCGCGAGACACTACCGACGGAGGTGCTGGCGAACAACGTCGATTGATTTTTGAACTAAAAGCGATCGCTGATGTTGGACTCGTTGGAATGCCAAATGCTGGAAAGAGCACGTTGCTTAGCCGACTTTCAAGAGCCCGTCCCGAAATCGCCGACTACCCTTTTACTACCAAATTCCCAAACCTCGGTTTGGTGTCGGTGGACATCGATCGCAACTTTGTCATGGCGGATATTCCTGGGCTTATCGAGGGTGCGGCGCAGGGGTCCGGATTGGGGCACGACTTTCTAAGGCATATCATGCGAGCGGGCATTTTGGTGCATCTTGTTGAGCCCATGCCGATGGATCAATCGGACCCCATTGGTAACTACCACGCGATTCGTAAAGAGCTTGCCGAATACAGCAGTGATCTCGCGGCTAGACCAGAGATCCTGGCGATTACCAAAGCCGAACTGCCAGACGCGGAGATTGTTCATGAAATGTTGTGCGAAAACCTGGGGCGAAAAGACATTTTTCTCATCAGCGCGGTAACCGGCCAGGGGCTCAACACGCTGGTCAACAAGATCGCAACCTTATTGGCTGAGCAAAACGCGGAACTCGCTGCCGCAGCGCCATGATCTTGGTCGATATAGGCAATAGCGGTTTACGAGCTTCGCAAGTCGCTAACGGTAGACTGTTTCAAAATGAAAAAGTTTATCGATTATCTTGGTCAGCCCCTCTCGCGTCACTTAGGAAGCCATCTCCAGAACAAGAGGCTGCACCGGACCAGCGTTGGTGCAAGCTGGAGGACCTTCAAGCGTTCGAGTGGCTTGTCTCCCACTTCGGCGACATCGATAATGAACCGTGGTTGGTATCGTGTGTTCAGCGGAAGGCATTGGAACAATTGCGAGCGAGTTTGAGTTCGCGCGGATTATTCTCAAAACTGAAGGTGGTCGCCTATTCCGATATTCCAATGGAGATCGACGTCGAATTGCCGGAACGGACAGGGATCGATCGATTGCTCGCGGCTTACAGCGCCTATCGATATGTTAACGATGGCGAAGCGAACGCTCGTCCGACCATTGTCATTCAAGCGGGTACGGCGGTCACCGTGGACTTCGTGGATGCGTTAGGTGTCTTCCGTGGAGGCTCAATTATGCCAGGCCTGGGACTCTCGCTCCAGCTTCTGGCAGCAGGAACGGATTTGTTACCCTGGCTGGGCAATCACGCGGTGGACATGCGTCCAATCTTGCCGGGCAAGAACACCGAACAAGCAATCTCAGCTGGGGTTAACGCGGCGTTGGTTGGCGGAGCTTCCCATCTCGTTAGTCGTTATCGAAACGAGAATACAAGCGAGGTCAGCATCAAAGTGATCGTATCTGGCGGTGACGGACGTTTGCTTATTCCCTATATAGAGCAACCGGCAGCGTTTGTGGATCACGCTGTTCTGCGTGGCCTTAGTTATCTGGATGGATGAACGCCGGTGCCGCTTGCCGCTTTGCTAAGCCACGCGGCGGTATTCAGCGTCTCCCATGTTGTCACCGTCCATGGGCAGAGTTCCTTCGTCGGACTGGATCAGTTTCGACATGATAAACTTTGCCGTCGTGTTGCTTGCGCCTGGCTTTGCGAATCGAGCTGCAAGCGCATTTAAGTTCCTTCGCTGCGACATGCGGTATTCGGAATCTCCCAATAGCCTAGACATCTCCGCCGTGACATCCTCGATCGATTTCAAGGCGGACTTCGAGGTGAGCTTGCCGTGCGAAAGAAACTCGGGCAAGACTTGCTTGTCCGCAATGAGGTTGGGCAACGACATCCGCTTGCACTTTACAAGCAGCTTGGCCATGGCGTAAGTCGTTTGACTGAGATGGTACATGACCGCAGCGGGTTTGCCTCTTGCCATCAGCTCTAAAGAAACCGAACCGCTCTTCATCAACGAGCAATCGCTCAACTCGATGATCTCGCTCGTCTTGCCAGCGAAGATATGTATTGGCAACCTTGCGTCCGATGCTTTCAGTTGAGAACGGCACCAAAGTGCATGCGAGTCTTTGATCGCTGCTACCAAGAACTGTGCTTGCGGATGCTTAACCGTTAGCTTGCGAATCACCTCGAGTTGCAACGGCCAAATATTGTGCACTTCGTGGTCGCGCGAGCCCGGCAAGACTGCTACTTGAAGTTTCCTGTTGTCTCGCCATTTGTCGACGAATCGCACATCCAAGGTCTGTTGAGCCACCGCATCGAAAAACGGATGCCCTACGTAGGTTGCATCGACCTTTCGCTCTTGAAACCAAGGGGTCTCGAACGGCAGATTGCATAGGACATGATCTACGTAGCGACGCATTTTTTTGACTCGCCATCCACCCCATGCCCACAACTGAGGTGGCAGGTAGTAGAAGACGGGCAAACCGTACTTTTTGGCGCGCTTGGCAATGTGCCAATTGAATCCTGGGAAGTCCACCAGAATGACTCCGTCGACCTCGCCGCGCGCAAAACACTGTTCAGCCAAATCGGCAACGCGGAAAAATTCCCTGAGCTTCGGCAGCACCTCAGCGAAACCCATCACCGCTAAACTGGTGAGGTCGTAATCCAGTTCCATGCCCGCTTGGATCATGCGGCATCCGCCCAACCCGCGAAACGTCGACGAGGGAGAAATCTGGTGAATGGCTCGAATCAAATTCGAAGCATGCAGATCGCCACTCGGTTCGCCAACTGAAAAGAAAAGTCGTTGTCCCATAAAGCTTTCCGTGAAGTCTTGATCGGACATAGTGGTGAATTTGACGACACTGGGACTAGCAGTCCACAAAAGTGATCTCGAATTGAATTTTCGGTAGGCGAACCGCTCCTGCCTAACTCTCTTTTGCCTTTATACGGGAAACGGTTCAATCGAGGCAATACGATCAAACCTTCGTGCGGTTTAAGTAAAGATTACCGACTACCGGCCGCACGCGATTTGCCCGAAAGTGAGAATCGGTTAGCATATCCCTGCGATGCTAGTAGGAATGAAGGCTATGATCTAAGATTGTCGCCTTTCGCTCTGCGAAAGTGCGCCTCGTTAACACACTTTTGCGGAGCAAAAGGCGACAAAGTTCTGCACCTTGCTAATAAACTCACAGCCTATCCTAGAAAGTGCGCCTTGTTACCGCACTTTTTTGGAGGAAAAGGCGGAAATGCTAGCACGCGCGCCGGCCCGAAATCTGGCAATGGAATGATCGCTACCATTTACCATAGGTTGAGCTACTTTGTCCGAATTATCCGAAGTTGCTGAGGAAAAGCCAAAGCTCCCGTTCAAGATTCGACGAGCTCATTTTGACGACCTAGATAACATTCAGGCATTGTTGCAACCATTCGTCGAGCAGCGCAAGCTACTCAAGCGAATGAGATCCGAACTGATTCTATTAATGGCCAACGGCTATGTAGCTGAAGTTGCCAATGAAGTTGGCGAGCTAAAAATAGTTGGATTCTCTGCGGTCGAGATCTATTCTCGCAAGCTTGGCGAAATTCAATGCTTGGCGGTTGCCGATGGCTACCAAGGGAACGGAATCGGGTCCGCTTTGGTCAAAGCATGCGTCGATCGGGCTCGCGACAAAGGAATCCTGGAAGTTATGGCTATCAGCGCTTCCGATGGCTTCTTGCGACAACTTGGCTTTGACTACTCTCTGCCGGAGCAAAAGCGGGCATTGTTTTGTCAACTCCATTCGCGAGACGAAATCTTCAAAGACGACGGCGTCGACGAATGACGGATTCTCAATACCCCGCATCACCTAATCGAGGTTTAAGGGATCCGGAGCGGGCTCCTTTTGTTTTCTGAATAGCGTCTGCGGCGGCTGAAAGCGCTTTCTCGAGCTCTTCGAGATAATGAGTGAATGCAGCGCGACCAGTCCTGGTCATTTTGCACACCGTCTTCGAGCTTCGGCCAGCGCCGGTGCGATCCAGCGCCACCGCTCCCGCTTCTTGAAGCACCTCCAAATGGCGATTGAGGTTGCCGTCGGAAAGATCGCACAGTTGTTTCAAATCCACAAACAACAATCCGTCTCGATGCGAGGCAAGGCAGGTCATAATGGACAGTCTAGCCTTTTCGTGAAACACGCGATCGAGGCCAGCGTTGGCAAACTTGCCCGGCCTATCTGCTGCCATGTTTTGGATCCCTCCAGATCAAGAATTCGGTATGAAGTTGTGACGAATCCAACGCGAAACGAAAGGACTGAATTTGGTCTAAGGCTTGTTGATGCCTCATCGAAGTTGTCGTGCCGTTCGTTTCCATGCCTTGTCATGAGCAAACCCCAAACTCTGTTAGCTCTGCAAGTCAAAGCTTAAAGTAGATAAACGCTTCTGGCAATAACTTTCGGTTGTGTTGTGCGAATTTCTTCGGCTACAATGGTAGTTCCCGGCTTCTCGCGACCTGCTCGCACATTGGAAATGCGAACCCGTTTGCCTGTGACCATTGACAAAGCAAGGGCGGAACGGAGCATTTGCCCGCCCCCCAGACCTTACGCTCCATCGATTTCAATCCATTTCCTATCAGTCATCCGCTGCGTCACCATCCTTGATTACAAAAGTCGCCTTCAATCGAGCGACCTCCAGGACGTACGAAAGCCACTGCACCGGATGCTTCGTAAGACATGCAATTAAGGCGATCGCAGTTTTGCATCGAGCTGCTCTATGATCTTGTAGACAAAAAAGCGTTTCTCTTCGTTGAAGTGTACTCGAGTTCCAATTGTCTTATCAGCCCAGCCACGAGCGCTTCCGCCGTCTTGTCCGAACTCTTGCGCCATCGCGGTCCAATCGCAAACCATTTCGATCAGATCGGCCTTCGACATGTCGTTTGCATCGGAATGATATTCTGGATGGTGGCGATTATGGCCCATGTGGTGTGCAATTGCCATTTCTACCTGGGCCTCTATCCCGGCCGGGTAGCTGAATGGAGAGCCGTTGCGTCGGCAACGATGGAACTCTGTTAGCCATATGTATGGAATACGCTCCTCCGGACCAAATTTGGAAGCATCGTGCACCTCGCCCCTGGCAACGAGTTCCTCGGCATGGTCCGAACTAGCGGCAATCAACTGAATGCAGCAACGAACTCGCTCGATATGCTCTCTGGTTCGGCGATCGTAAAAAGAAACCATTTCTGGCGTTGGCTCAGTTACTGCGGTTTGCATCTTGGCCTGATAGATCCATTCGTTTTTCAGTTGCGGTTCGCAAAACGCAAATCGCCAGCGTCTCGGAGATACGCTGGTACGTGCAGTAAGGCATGAAATAAAGCCTAGTCCCAGTTGTTGGTTGAACGATTCTGCTTCTTTTCTCCGACGCTTTTCTTGTCTGCAATTCTTCGTCTTTGGGAACCGCGGGTTGGCTGAGTTGGACGTCGAATCGTTGGTGGTTTCATCGCTTCCAGAATGAGATTTTTCAAACGCTCCCTGCACGCCTGAATATTTCTAGGCTGTTCGCGATGAACCTGGCTGGTAATTTGTAGAATCCCGGCTTCCGTGAGTCGATTCCCTGCCAAGGCTCTCAATCGCGACAGGGCGGTTGGGTACAATACGTTACTGTTGGAGAGATTCCAGCAGAGGGTTGCCTTCGTATTGACTTTGTTTACGTTTTGACCGCCCGGTCCGCTACTGCGTGCAAAAACCAATTCCAATTCGCTGGCGGGTACGATCAAATGGTCGGTAATGATTAAATCTTCCATAACCTATAGAGTATTCCTTGATGCGTCTTTTTTCGACCGCAATTAAGCCATTTATTTTGGTCCTTTCCGTTGTCGTGGCGACGGGGTGTGGGGCGGACACACCGTCACCTGCACCGGTTCGCCAAGCGGGTTCGCCTTGGACACGAAAAGCGGGAATCGATTGGCCTCGCATGCTTGGTCCCAACTATGACTCGCGAAGCCCAGAGGTCGGAATTCTAACGAAATGGCCCGCGACTGGACTCAAAGTCGTCTGGACTGCCGATACAGGCGTGAGCTACGGGAACGGGGTGGCAGCCAATGGACGTTGGTTTCAATTCGATCGATTTGGTGATGTGGAGCGGCTTAGCTGTTTGAATGCCGAGACGGGGGAACCTCTCTGGAAATGGGAGTGCTTGGTCGAGTATCGCGATGCCTATGGCTACAACAACGGACCGCGATGCAGCCCCGTGGTGGAGGGCGATCGGGTGTACGTGCTGGGGGTAGCAGGGACGTTGGCTTGCCTTTCTACTCGGGATGGCTCTCAAATGTGGAAGCTCGATACGAATAAGTCCTACGGCGTGTCTCAGAATTTTTTCGGTGTGGGTGCATCACCCTTGATCTACAAGGATAAAATCCTCGTCATGATTGGAGGCGGTTCGTTTACGAAGTCGAATGGGACCGCCATGGTGGCCTTCGACAAAACTTCCGGTAAGGAATTATATAAAGTTGGAAATTATCATGCCAGCTATTCTGCGCCGATCATTCAAAAGATCCATGGTGCCGATGTTTGTTTAGCGTTTGTTCGAGAAGGGCTATTGTGTTTCGATCCAAACAATGGCGCCGACGAAACGTTCTTTCCGTGGCGAGCGGATGATCTTGAGAGTGTCAACGCTGCATCACCCGTGGTATGGAATAACCGAATTCTAATCTCCGAGACCTACGAGCGAGGAAGTGTTTTATTGAATCTAACCAAGTCGGGACTTGAAGAACTTTGGAAGGACGGTTGGGGTCGGAAAGAACAAGTTCTTCGATCGCATTGGTCGACGCCCTTGCTCGATGGCAATATTATTTATGCAAGCAGCGGTCGCAATGAGCCCGATACGGACCTGCGTTGTCTCGAATTAAGAGAGCCGAACGACGATTCGAAGACATGGAAACCGGAAGTGCGATGGACCATCCGCAATCATGACCGAATGACCGGATTGCTGGTCGACAATCATGTGTTGATGTTGGGCGAGTTTGGCGCATTGCAGCTAATGGAGATGAACAAGGAAAAGCGCACGCTCGTCGCTCAAATGGAGTTGGCACAAACATTAGACAGCAGGGACGGAAAACCGCTGGTTCAATCGCCGTGCTGGGCACCGCCTGTCTTGTCGCACGGCTTGCTCTATGTGCGAGGAAAAGACAAGGTCGTTTGCTTAGAGCTCATACCGGAGTGAATCGCGATTTTTCCAAGGCATTGTGATAGTGTTTGCGACAGCACTAGCGATGGCCGCGACGCCGTTCCGTTTACGAGATTCGGTGCCATCGCTAAGGGACTTCTGCACCGTCACCAAATTACGATCGTTTATCGCCCTTAATATCCGGGAGCACAATATCTGTCGTACAGGGTCGAACCCATTTTGGGTATTCTCGCGTTGGATCGATGCAACCTCCCTCGGAATAAACTCCGCGAGGGTCTTGTAGCTTTTCCATCGATCGCAAAATCTGATCCAGTTCGGCTGGATTTCGAAGAGTCGATTGTATGCAGGACTGCACCTCTTTTTCATCTATGCGTAGTTCGCCGCCCGAATCGCGATAGGTCGCATTTCGCCAGTGAAAAATCTCCAAGCTTTTTGATTGCAACGAAAAGGCCTGATTCCGTTTCCAAAAATCGGAGAACATGCCGCCACCGTGATAGAACACCCAGGAACCTTCAAAACCCATAGCGTCGGACGAACCCGCATCGGGATTGCGAAACCATACGCGATCTCCGGGGACATAATATTTGGAGGGTATTGGATTTTGACGCGAACCGTATTCTCTCATAAAAACCTGATGGAATTCGCCCGATTTTATCGCACGCGTTTCCGCTTGAAGCTGAAGGTCGTTCAGCAATTGCCGATTGCACACGCTTGCTTCCTCTGCAAGACTCAACGCGACAACATACTCCGTCGCACGATAACAAGAAAAGGAATATGCCGTTTGCATGTCTTCGGGTTGCGTTGCTTTCCTTAAAGCATCGATCACGCATTTACCGGGCCGAACGATGAACCCACGATCCCTATCGTATTCCCAGTAATCGGCTGGGCGTTCCGCATCGTAGGCAGCGAACGAAAGAAACGTTTTTGTTGCCGCATTCACTATGTTGCATCGGACGTTGATGTGGGATTCCAGTTCTTGCGCGCTCGGAAATTCGAAAACCACCGGACTGGCCAACATCGCAATGAGTATTTCTTTCTTTAGGTTATCGCGCATTTGATTTGCCAATGAAAGTCGCTTAGACAATAAAAGCGTATCCATGTCGGGAGTCCATTCATTGAACTTCTCCTTCGTCAACGCGAAACGTATGCCTTTTCTAGGCCCGGAAAAGGAGACTTCAAACTCAATCGACTCAACGATGCCACGCTGCTCCAACCAAGCTAGGCAATCAATGGTTGTTTGCTCCATGGAGTTTTCGTTTTGCTCCCATACACAAATCCCGCCACCGCTTGCACTCTGACTTGGAACGACGAAATTCATTGCTCGATTTCCTTTGAGAAGACCCTCACGTTGCTTGCGCTATTGAGGTTCTTAGGTAGGTGGGGCGAATAAAGGCGCGTCAGCTAGGCGGCATCAAGCAACACGCGGAATTCAAAAAAGGGGGTGTGAGATTATCGATGCGGTGGGATCCAATACCCAAAAATCTGCTTGAAATCTTCCGGTTCTCGTATAATCTTACTCTAACCAAAAATTTCTTAGCGGTGGCTATCTTCGTCCAGAATTGGGACCAATGCGCAAGCCTTTTTCATCTGTTGGCGGTCTATACTCAACCAGCATTCTACCGCTTTTTGGATTAGGACCAAGCTATCTAAAGCCAGGCCAGCGTTTTGATTTTCTGGATGTTTGTAAAGGCATTGCAGCTTGCATAATCGTTGTGCATCACTTGTTCGAATACTCACCAACCTCAGAACTGGCCAATCAATTCGCACCTCATCTATTGTACGGGATCTATTATTATGGTTTGTTTGTGGTGCACCTCTTCTTGGTGTTCGGCGGCTTTGGTCTTGCCATTACCACGCCTGACCGACCAATTTCCTTGCGCGAGGCCTATTCGATTTTCGGTGCACGTTACGTGAGATTGGCTCCCCCCTATCTCGTAATGTTATTTCTGTTGCTCATGGCATCTTGGATACTAGGTGAAGCTATGGACCCACCTTTGACCGAGTCTTTTTCATGGTGGCAATTGTTGGCCCATGTCTTCTTTTTACAAGACATTTTGGGCTTTGGAAACGTCTCCGCTGGAACATGGTACTTGTGCATCGATCTTCAATACATCGCTCTTTTCTTGTTGATTCAAGTTGTGCTGCAAACCATTGGAAGAATAGGTAAGCAGGACATTTCAGGCCCGGTTGCAATGTCTTTCGTATTGTTTCCCCTAGGATTGATTTCGGCTTGGTCTTGGAGTCGAGTAGTGGAAAACGACATTTACGTCCACTTTTTTCTTGGCTCCCTGGTCCTAGGGACGCTTGTCGGGTGGACGCTGCAAGGCCGAGTTTCTCCGCTCGTTTTTCCCATTTATGCGTTGGCCATGACGGCTTCCCTAGCGATCGACTTTCGGCCTAGAATTTTGGTTGCACTCGGAGCAAGTCTAATCATCTATGTGGGGCTGCGCTGGTGGCCTAACGCGTCATTTTCACGACCATTGTTATGGCTAGGCAGAGTCTCGTATAGTTTGTTCCTGATCCACTATTTGGTGAATGGGCTTGTTCTGCATGGATTAGGTCCCTGGGCAGGCAGCAGCCCATTCCGAGCTTTCGTTTCAATGGTAGTCGCGTTTTTGGTAAGTCTCTTAGCAGCCTCCGTTTTGCACTACTTTGTCGAAGCCCCATGTCATCGGTGGATCAAGTCGCGAGTCGTAAAACACGAGCAAGGACCAGTTCGAAATTGACTAAGCCAAGACACCGTTGATAATTTCGCCGTGCACGTCGGTCAATCGAAAATCTCGTCCGGCGTAACGATAGGTTAATTTGGTATGGTCCAAGCCCATCAGGTGAAGAATCGTAGCGTGCAAGTCGTGAAAATGCACTTTGTCCCTAACGGCATAGTAACCGTATTCGTCGGACTCGCCATATTTGATTCCTGGCTTGAAACCGCCACCGCAAAACCACTGGGTCATGGCATGCGGATTGTGATCGCGTCCATCGCGTCCACCCTGGCTAACTGGCGTACGGCCAAATTCTCCTCCCCACCACACAATGGTATCTTCGAGTAGCCCACGTCGACGCATGTCGGTCAACAGAGCTGCAATCGGTTGGTCCACCTCTTTTGCATTCTTGGAATGACCTTTTTGAAGGTCGCCATGTTGATCCCATTTGTAACTGTGTGATATCTGCACAAACCGAACGCCGCTCTCGACATATCGACGGGCCATCAGACATTGGATCGCAAAGTTCTTGGTTTCAGGATTATTGACCCCATACAAATCCAGCGTTTCCCCTGTCTCATTAGAAAAATCCTGAATCTCAGGGGCTTCGTTTTGCATTCGAAACGCTAGCTCGAACGATTCGATGCGACTCTCCAATTCTTGGTCCGGTACCATGTCTGACATCCTGTCGTGATTTAGTTGCTTCAACAAATCGAGTTCCAGACGTTGCAAGGCTTGCGGCGTCCGCCGTGTGATAAATGGGATTTTGGCTTTTTCGGAAGCGAGACCGGCATTGCCAATGGGTGTTCCTTGATACACGGCAGGCAGGAACGCAGAACCCCAATTGTTGGCGCCACCGTGCGACAGTGATGGGCAGATCGTGATGAACCCAGGCAGGTCTTGGTTCTCTGTCCCAAGACCGTAGGTTAGCCAACTCCCGATGCTCGGTCGTATGAAAGTATCGCTACCAGTGCTCAATTCCAGAAGGGCAGCCCCATGCCGAGAATTCGAACCATGCACAGAATTGATGAAGCAAATGTTGTCGACTTGTTTGCCAATTTCCGGAAATAAATCACTGACGTAGTAGCCACTCTCCCCGTATTGTCGAAACTTCCACGGAGATTTCAATAAACTACCTGTCTCACTGGATACGACGCGCGGCTTGTCAAACGGAACGGTCTTGCCATCGTCCTTTTCTAATTGAGGCTTGTAGTCAAACGTATCCACCTGCGATGGGCCGCCATGCATGAATAAAAAAATAATCCGCTTGGCCTTGGCTGGAAAATGAGGCGGACGAATCGCAAGCGGGCTCGATCGCAGTTCCTGAGCCGTTGCTTTATCAGCACTCGTTAAACTTGCCAACAAACCTGCTAACGCAAGGCTTCCGAAACCAACGCCACTCTGCTGAAGCATTTCGCGTCGGCTGAGAGGACGACCGTGAAACGAGTGCCAGTGATTCTGAAAGTCATTCATGTTTCATTACTCGACGTAACTGAACTCGTTGGAAGAAATCAAAACGCGACAAAACCCTTGCCAAAGCAACAACTCGCTGGGCAACTCCTTCGCAGGAGGCTTTTCTAGGTTGGAATTGTCCGCGACTAGGTTTGCTGTGCTACGTGCATTTCTGAGAAAGTTTTCCGCTATGGTTACTTCATCCATCGTTGGCGGGCGTTTTAAGATGCGGCGGTAGGCGGTGCTGATGCGTTGTCTGTCGTCCATAGACGTGTTTGTGATTTGCTCGGCAAGGAACTGAGTTTGCTCTTGGACCAAGTCGCTGTTCATCATTAGCAGGGCTTGCGGAGCGGCGGTTGATGTTTGACGTTCGCCACTACTCATGGCAGGATCCGGGAAATCAAGCGTCTGCAAGACCTCAAACACTCCGCTTCGTATCACTGGCAAGTAGATGCTGCGACGCGGGTTGGCGTAGTTCAAAACCCCACCCGCGCCAGTAGAATTGACATAACTGTGATTCTCGACCTTCATCAATGTCCCGAACATGGTTGAATCCAAACCCTTTCCAACTGCCAGGATTGAATCACGGATCTCCTCTCCGGTCAGTCGCCGCCTTTGGAACTGCCAGCGAAGTTCGTTCTCCGGATCCACCTCGGCAGCCGTCGCTTGAGCTTGCGCCCCCATTTGATAGGTTTGCGAAAGCATGATCGTTCGATGAAGATGCTTGACGGACCAATGGTTGGCCACAAACTGACTGGCAAGCCAATCGAGCAACTCCGGGTGCGTTGGCTTCTGTCCGAGAAGTCCAAAATTGTCGACGCTAGAAACAACTCCTCGTCGGAAGTGCCAATGCCAAACACGATTCACCATCACGCGGCTAGTTAGCTGATGGTCCGGACGTGTCATCCACTGCGCCAGCTCAAGACGTCCACTAGTCGCGTCTCGGATTGGAGTTGAATTGGTGCTTGTCAGGATTTGCGGAAAGCGGCGTTTTGCCAACTTGCCAAAAACAAGGTGGCTACCACGAAGATGGATTTTCAAATCCTCTGGTTGGGACTCTGTCACCCCCATCGCCATTGGCGGATTGGGGCGACGGCTTTTGATATCCGCCAGTGTGGCCTCTAGTTCAATAAATCGGGCTCGCTCGCTGTCGGAAAAAAACCGAGGAATGTCTTTCTCCGGGCCAGCCAACGGAGACGCTTTATTTAGCAGTTCTTCACGCAACTTGCCGATTGCATCACCCGATTTCGGATCGGTCGCGAGGACGCGGTGAGCGGCAACTTCAATGGCAGCAGCAACTCCCTCTAAGGAATTTGGTTGCAAGGACAACGCATCGCGCAAGACGGTCGGAGTTTGGTTTCTCAACGGCGTATCCATTGCAAGTTCCATGTAGATCTGCTGCGAGACGGATTTGAAGTCACTCGTTGAATCCCGAAAGCGCAGCCAAAGAGAAAACAACGATTCTCCGTTGGAATCGTTATCCACTCGTTGGCGTACGTTATCCAAGTAGTTTCGCCACAGTGAGAGCACCGAGTACGTGATACCTAAATCCATACCAGAACGCGACAACGACACCGGTGCGACACCGAATGGCCAAGCGGCGTTGTTCTGGAAAACGAGAGCGAACTTGTCTATACGAGGAATTGCTTTCTTGGATTCGAATCGCAAAACATGTCGACCTGCCGTAATTTCCATGAATCCAGCCACAACCCAAGTTTGATTTTTCGGTTGCCCGCTTTCAGTTGATTCCGCAAGGATGGACGGGCTCACTTCGATGCCATCCAGGAGCAACCGAACAGGTCTGCGACCGCTGGCGGCATACCGAAACTCGATAGCGTATCGGCCTGAATGTTCCACTTCGAGATCGAACTCCGCGTTCGCAGCGCTCTGGCTGACAATGACCCTAGTCTCCTTTTCCTCTTTCTCGGTTTCGCGTGTGACTGTACCACGTTGAAACCCTTCTGCCTCGATCAGAGCATATCCCGCGTTGACCGAGTAGGCTCGATCCCCATGGTCAAGCCCCTGCGTGAGTTTCTGTTGGGCCATGGACACGAACTCTTCGTATCGGACAGTCGCTATCAACGCGTTTGCGATCGAATTTTGAATTTCTTTTGCAACGCGGGCGCGACTTTCTTCATTCAACGTAGCGATCGAAGCGTTGACTGCTTCGATTTCTAGGTCCGCTTTTCGAATGACCTCCAGTTCGGACTGGGTTGCGAGCGGGCGTTCAAACCACTTAGCGACAACCTTGTGGTTTTCCATGGTCTTGGTGCTCTTGAAAATGCCCGCGAGAGCGTAGTAGTCAGCCGTCGGGATCGGGTCAAATTTGTGATCGTGGCATCGAGCACATCCGATGGTCATTCCCATGAACGCTTGACAAAGGGTGCTCAGCTGTTCATCGATGATGTCCATTTGCATTTTCAACGGATCGTCCTCGGCTAACATTTTCGCTCCGATCGCCAAGAAACCGGTCGCCGCATAGCGTCCCAGGATACTTCCGTTCGTCGATGATTCATCGGGATTGGGTTCCAACAAGTCGCCCGCAATTTGTTCTTGGACGAATCGATCGTAGGGCGTGTCTCGATTAAAACTGGAGATGACGTAGTCCCGATAGCGGAAAGCGTTGGCATAAGCAATGTTTTCATCGAGCCCATTGGAGTCGGCAAATCGGGCTAGGTCCAACCAATGCCTGCCCCATTTTTCGCCATAGCGAGGGGAAGCAAGCAAACGATCGACAACGTTGGAAAAAGCATCCGGAGAGGAATCATTCAGAAAAGCTTCAATCTCCTCTTCGGTCGGGGGCAAACCGATCAAATCGTAGGTTGCTCGACGAATCAGGACTTGCTTTGAGGAAGGTTTTGAAGGCATTAATCCCTTCGCTTGAAGTTTCTCCAACACAAACGAGTCAATGGGCGTCGATGCCCATTCGCTCGGAACATCGCTTGGCGGTTTTGGCCAACGCAACGGCTGATAGGACCAAAATGACTTCTGTTCTTCGGTGAATTCGATTTGTTCCGGATTTCTCTCAGAACTCACTTTGGCCGATTCGCGCGGCTTCGGTCCACCACCGTTTGAAATCGTCGACGGCCAAGGCGCTCCCATCGAAACCCATTTGGACAAGAGTACCAATTCATTGGTCGGCAGTTTCTCCTTCGGTGGCATTTTCAGGAATTCATCGTGATTGATCGAGCTGATTAATAAGCTTTCCTTGGGCTTGCCTGGTACGACGGCCGGGCCTAGTTTCCCGCCTCGCATGAGCCCGTCTCTCGAGCTAAGGCTGAACTCTCCTTCGGGTTCGGAATCGCCATGGCATTCAACACAACGATTTAGCAAAAGGGGTCGAATCTTCGACTCGAAAAAATCGATAGCTTCGAGCGACGGCTCTTCGGCGGTGCCTTTGTCCAGATCGTCGGCAAAAAACGGTCGCACGTGACCAAAGAACAGCACGTAAAGAAGAACAATATGTATTCGGCGACTCATTTTCAGGTTTTTGAAAAGGGTCAAGTTTGACTAAGATTGGATTGACGGCAGGCTATCTTAGGGGCAGTCGTGTTGGCGGGGATACCCAATTCTAACAAACTTTTGTTTGCAACGCGAGAAACAAGTGAATCCGGCGTGTAGCAGGCTCTACGGCTGGACGAAGGGCGTTCCACAATAGTTTTTCATCGATTACAATCCTTTTCCAAATCTAAATGCTTTTCGAAGTGTGAGGACCGATCGTACCACCAACCCGTCTCCATAATAATGACAACCACCTCACAGCGACTCAACCAAGCTGAAAAACTCAAGGATCAAGGCAAGCTTGACGAGGCGACCAGCCTTTTAACAGGGATCTTGCTGGAAGACGCAAACCATGTGCTTGCCCATATGATGCTTGCCCGGATCTACACTCAGTCGGGGCGACACGCAGAGGCAGTCCAGCATGCGGAAAAAGCCTGCGAATTGGAGCCGAACGATTCCACGAATTTCACCGTTCTGAGTGTCACCTACCAACGCGCTTGGGCAGGCACCCAAGAACAACGCTATATTCAAATGGCCGAAGATGCCATGGCGCGATCTAGGATGATCGGCGGTTGATCGTCCTTACTTTGGCAATTCTCCCCCTCCATTTAGGTCTTTTCGCATGAGCCTCCCTCCTTGGTCCTTAGGTGTATTTACCAGTATCGACGCCGGTATGGGTGTTCATTTGGAAGTCGCTCGAGACTTGCAGATTCCGTCGATCCAATTGCATACGCCACATGCCCAAGGTCGTACGCCTGAAGCGGCCGAAAAGTTCCTGAAGAAGCTCGATGACTATGGAATCGAACTGACTTGTGTTTTTGGTGGCTTCGAGGGAGAGAGCTACGCGGATATTCCAACGGTTGAAAAGACGATTGGACTGGTTCCTGTCGCAACCCGATCGGCTCGTCTAAAAGAGATGAAAGAGATATCGGACTTCACTCGACTTTTGGGATGTAGTGCGGTCGGCCTGCATCTGGGAGTTGTTCCTCACGATACCAAATCGCGTGAGTACACGGATATAGTGGAAGTCACCCGCCAGCTTTGCGATCATGCGATGCACAACGAGCAAAATATTCATCTCGAAACCGGGCAAGAATCGGCTGACGCGCTGATGCAATTTATCGGTGACACCCAGCGTGCCAATCTTTTCATCAATTTCGATCCTGCCAACATGATCCTGTACGGTATGGGCGAACCTATCCCAGCCTTGAAACAAGTCGGTTCTCGCGTACGAAGTATCCATTGCAAAGATGCGACTTGGAGCGACCAACCGGGAATCACGTGGGGAGCCGAAGTACCGCTCGGCAAAGGTCAAGTGGACATGCGAGCCTACTTGGAAACACTCAAGGAAATCGGCTACCTTGGTCCCTTGACAATCGAACGGGAAATACCCCAAGATCGGGAACGTCAAAAAGCTGAGATTCAGCACGCGACTCAATTGCTAAGCCAACTTAGAAAAGAGTTGCTTGGTACCGTAAAGGCAACTTAAACCGCGTCCAAGTTCGCGATACTTTTGCCAGCCCAGTTTCGTAATCTTTTCGTTTTAGAACGCGGCTAGCCACCGCGCCTCCGGGATAGGTACTTTTGCCATGTTGATCTTCGATGCGCATCTCGATTTAGCATTAAACGGAGTCGATTGGAATCGCGATTTGAGGCAATGCGTTGACGATATTAGGGCACAAGAAACCACGCTCGAAATGACGGAGCATGGACGGCAAACCAACGTATTGAGCTTGCCCGAGCTGCGGTTTTCAAAAGTGGCCGTTTGTCTGACAACTTTGCTTGCACGACAAGAACAACAAATCAATCATTCCTTCGGCTGGACGTCGCCTCACACTTGCTACGGAATGGCCCATGCGCACTTGGCCTACTACCGCGCCATGGAGGCCGACGGCTACCTGAAAATGCTTCGCACGCGAAGCGAGCTCAAGTTTCATTTTGACGCTTACCAATCGGAACCGAACACGACACCGCTGGGATTCATTCTGACCATGGAGGGGGCGGATCCACTCCTCAACCCAAAAACCGTCTTCGAATTTCATGAAGCCGGCTTGCGAGCACTTGGCCTGACCCACTACGGAACCAATCGCTACGGAGGTGGAACGCGCAGCGAAGTGGGGCTGTCCCTCGACGCAATCGAACTGCTGAAAAACTGTGACGAGCTTGGGATGACGATTGATATGACGCATCTATCCGACGTCTCGTTCTGGCAAGTTGCCAAGCATTTCCAGGGGCGAGTACATGCCAGCCATCAAAACGCCCGAGCTATTTGCAATTGGCAGCGTCAGTTTAGCGACGACCAAGTTCGATTCGTCATCGAACGGGATGGAGTTCTCGGTGTCTCCATGGATGTCATCATGCTGCAAGACGGGTTTGTTCGTGGCAAAACCAAGCCGGTCGCTACGTTGGAACGAGCCGTGGACCAGATCGATCATGTCTGTCAGCTTTCCGGGTCCATTCGGCATGTAGGACTCGGCACGGATCTCGACGGCGGTTATGGTTTCGAGCAAACTCCAGCTGATCTCAATCGATACCGCGATCTGCAAACGCTGGTGGCAATCCTACAACGAAGGGGTTATTCGCAACCCGATATCCAAGCGTTTTTCCATGGCAATTGGTTGCGATTTTTTGGCGAAGCGTTGCCCGCGTAGGACAACCGTCAGCCGAACGACAACATAAGGACCACGGATTTGAACCGAAACAACGCGATTGTCGCGATCGTGAATCCGTCTGCTGGTCGGGGTTGCCGAACTGGAGCGAAAGGAGCCTGGATGAATAGACTCCCCTCAGACACGCCACTGAAGTTTACTGAGCATCCGAACCATGCTGAAGAGATGGCGTACGAAGCGAGCCTTTTGGCTTGCGACATGGTGGTTGCAATCGGTGGTGATGGTACCGTCCATGAAGTGCTCAACGGATTGTTGAGAAACAAAGATAATGTATCCTCCCTCGGAATCATTGCTGTTGGTACTGCCAATGACTACGCGCAGTCGTTAGCTGCCTTTCGCGCAAAACTCGCTTCCGACTCCGATCGTGTCGATGTTGGTCTCGTGCAGTGGGGAGAATACAAGCGTTTTTTTGCTAATGTCGCTGGGATTGGATTGCCCGGTAAAGTGGCCGAATTCGCCCGCCCCATGCGTCGCCTTTTCCCCCGACTTCGCTACACCCTCGCATTGCTACGATGTCTTGGCGGGGATTTTTGCACCGAAGCGATTGAGGTTTCTTTAGACCTTACTGATCCTTCAGCGTCCGCTTCAGAAAAACAAGTGCTTATGCTGAGTATTGCCATTGGAACGCGCGAAGGTAGCTTCGAATTGGCTCCCAACGCAAAATTCGATGACGGATTGTTTGACGTATTGCACGTTGGCAATTTATCTCGCTTGGACTTGCTTCGCTATTTCCCAAGTGTCCTTCGAGGAAGAATTCCAACGACAGATCCTCGCATTTGCTCGAGCACTTGCAGCCGAATATCTCTTCGATCGTCCCGCCCTTTTCCTTTGCATTTGGACGGCGAGTTTCCAAGCACTTTCCCCCTTACCGGACTGACCGAATGCCAGTTTGAACTACTGCCAAAACGGATTTCTGTTCGATTGCTTTGAGTCTGTGAAGATTTGGAGTGCTCCGATTTTATCGGAGCGTTTTGATCCACGGCGACCGAACTCAATTGAAAGTTGGTGATCTATCTGCCTATTTGCCCAAAAAAGGAAACAGCTTTTTGAGCTCTTCTGCATTGGGCCGTGAACCATATTCACACAATTCAAACACCTCGGCGTATTTGACTGACTTCCCTCGCTCATCGCCGTACAACTTGATCAGTAGCTCGCGGTTGCGATCGGCTTCGGCGGATTGCCGATCGGACCATTTTGCTTTGAGCCAAGCTTTGCGGCCTGCCACGTCGGATTCAGGTGGCACACTGCGAACATACTCAACGCTGCCGCTTGCTCCACCCTCGTAATGCTGCGATGTTAGTTCGTGTATCGCCTCCAGTTTCCTATCAAACACTTCATCGATGGCAACCGCTACATCGGCGTTAAATGGATACGGCTTTCTAAAACCATCGCTCGAGTAGAGAAAAACTGGATTCTTGGTCAGGTGCGGAACGTCTGGGCAATAAAACGGAACCGTTACCATAAAGGAAGCATCCTGCACCAACACGCCAACATAGCGGTGGTCGGGATGGTAGTCCCAGGGACGATGAGCAATCACAACGTCGGCTTTCCATTCACGAATCGTTTTGGTAATCAGTTTTCGATACTCAAGTGTCGGAATCAGTTCCCCGTCGTGAATATCGAGCACTTGCGAGGTGACTCCTAGTATACTAGCTGCAGCTTTCGACTCAGCGGCCCTTCTTTGTGCAAGCGGGCCACCAGCTATCTGCCAGTGCCCAATATCGCCGTTGGTCACAGAGACGAGTTTGACATGATGACCAAGCTTTGCCCACATGGCAGCTGTGCCTCCCGCCTTGTATTCGGCATCATCTGGATGAGCACCAAAGACGACAATCCTAAGTTTGCCATCGGAAGGCTCTTCGGCAAGCACGAATGCATTTAGGCAGCCGACGATGAATGTTGCGAGGAAGGCGCCTTTCCAAAACACGGTATGCATGATGTTCCTCTTGACTCCGTTGAATGGATTCGTTGATTGAAAACGCTCCGGCTTATTCTATGACATGGAATCCCCCACATCGTTAGGTGCCGGACCAAATAAGTAAAATCGCTTTAAGAATCATTCCTTAGTTCGCAATGCTCTGTTTTGAAGACATCATTGAACATTCGAGCTAAAAGATAGTGCAAAGACAGGACGTGAGTTGTCCGATATAATGAGGATTGGGCTATTGGGGATAGTGGAGGAGTTGAAAACTCTACCATGTCATCCAGTTTTGTAACCCTTGTCCACGAATCGAAACGCTTCATGGTTGCTGTCGAACAATATCTTAAACCCGAGCTGGCGTCGCAGATCAAAAGGCTCGATTTGCGAGCTCAAATGATCGTTCGTGGCTTCCTGCAAGGTATGCATGCCAGCCCCTACCATGGGTTTTCGGTCGAATTCAGCGAACATCGGCGGTATGCCCATGGCGACGATCCCAAAGATATCGATTGGCTAGCCTACGCCAAAACCGATAAATACTACATTAAGAAATTCGAATCCGAAACCAATGTTACCGGCTACATGGTCATGGATCTAAGCCAGTCGATGGGCTACACCTACCGGCAGCAGTTGACCAAATTCGACTACTGTATCTGCTTGGCGGCGGCCTTGTCTTACCTCATGTTGATGCAGAAAGATCCGATAGGGCTCGTTACCTTCGATAGAAAAATTCGAGCTAGCATTCCACCGAGATCGCGACGAGGGCAGTTCTCAGCCATTTTGAGCTTGCTCTCCAAACTCAAGACTGCAGGCGAAACCGAATTGCGGGCACCGATCTTGCAGTTGGCAGCCATGCTTCGTCATCGTTCGCTCGTCATGCTTATGAGCGACTTGTTGGCAGACGTCCAGCCGACGCTCGACTCGATCCGAATGTTGCGTCATGCAGGGCATGACGTGATCGTGTTCCATGTGCTCGATGAGGCGGAGGTGACTTTCCCATTCGATGGACTTGTTCAATTGACCGACCCGGAATCGGGACAGTCGCTAAGCGTGAATGCCGACGACATTGGCCAAGAGTATCGTGAGAACATTCGCAAGTTTCGAGAAGAGCTCAAACAAGGGTTCAACGAAAGCCGAATCGACTACGTGCCTCTCGATACGAGCATGCCGTACGACAAAGCGATCACCGAGTACCTACTCAGCCGCCGCAATCGTTTTTAAGTTCGGAGCGTTCGCGAGAAATGACATTCCTGCATGCTTCGCTATTGATTGGTGGTTTGGCTGCCATCGCGCCCATCCTTTTGCACATGTTGGGTCGACGGCAGCCCAAGCCAATCATCTTCCCGGCGATTCGATTTGTGCGTCAATCGGCCATCACGGCTCAACGGGGGTGGTCGATCAAACGCTGGTTGCTTTTGCTCTTACGCGTGCTGATGGTTGCCTTGCTCGCGTTGGCTCTTGCTTCGCCGCGAGTGCACAGCAACATGTTCGCCACCTATGTCATGGTGGGTCTCTTGGGAGTCCTTGCGCTTTTGGCAACGGCTGTGGCATTGACTGCCCACGGATCACGACGGGGCTGGCAGACTACAGCACTAGCGGCCTCGATCGCTTTTCTTTTGTGGGCGGTTAGCGGCACTTGGTTGGGAGTGGCCGTATCGGGTGGTCAAAGTGTTGCCTTACCGAGCGCATCTGGACCTATTTCAGCCGCCATAGTCATTGATACGTCTCCGACCATGGGTTACCGATATCACAATGTCACCCGCTTGGACGCAGCCAAAGAGATGGCGTTGTGGCTAATGGATCGTTTGCCTGTCGGCAGCCAAATAGCCATCGTCAACAATGATATTGGCGTTCGCCTCAACCAAGATCGGATTTCAGCAAACCGGCAGTTGGACCGAACTATTGTTGAGGGGAAAGCGACCAGCCTCGTCCAACGCATCAGTGCATCGATTGACGTTCTGAGAAAGAGCGAACTGGAACGCCGCGAAATTTATGTTTTGACGGATTTATCCGTACCAGCCTGGCGAGATGCTGATTCGTCCGACCTTTCGACCAAGCTGGCACGCGATGAGGAAGGCAAAGGAATCGCAGGAGAGAATATTCTTGTGCAAATTATCGACGTGAGTGTCCCAGTGGCTGAAATTCGCAATTGGTCCTTAAGCAATTTCAAACTTAGTCAACAATCCACCACACCAGGGTCGCAGGTCACCATCAGCGCTGAGGTGCAGTCGGCCAGGGGAAGCGGTGATTCGCCGCCACTGACAGTCGAGTTGTTTGTAGAAACCGTAGATCGGTCGCTGTTGGATCGAGATGGGAAAATCGTTGCGCCTGAGTCTCGCCGCGTCCATACACAATCGATTTCTGTGCCCGATGGTGGGTCGCTCCCAATCCAGATGACACTAACGGATCTGGTGGAAGGTACGAACCATGCAGAACTAAGACTTGCCTTCCCTGACCCACTCGAGTGCGATAACGTGGTATATCTTTCAGTGGACGCTCGGCCGCAAGGTCAGACGCTAGTTATCTGCGATGATGAAATCGATAGACGGACTGTTGGCTATATTATCGACCCTCCTCAAAACGAAGCCCCCAACATCCAGAACAAAAAAAAATCGGACGAAGAAACGCTACCGATGACGGTAATGTACCGACTGGGCTCGACCGCCGATCTGGAAGGCATGGGAACGGAAGATCTAGCACGTTTTTCGAGCATTGTGCTTTTCGATCCAGGAGCCATGAAAGCCGATTCGATAGATTTATTGGAAAGGTGGGTTGAGCAGGGAGGGGGGCTTATGATTGTCCTCGCGTCCAGCTTTGATTCTGCAGAATCGTTGATGGAGGGCAGCATCGCTAAGTTGTTGCCGGGAAGAGTAAAAACTCTCTCCACGCGACCGATCAAGGATCGATCCGTTAGCATGGCACCCTCCATTAGCAAACATCCGATTTGGCTCCCGTTTGAGCGACCGATCGAAGATATCCCTTGGTTTAAATATTCGGTATTTCGATACTGGAACATCGATGGCTTGGACGACCGCTCGATCGTACTCATGCGATTTACGGGGACGGAACCGGCTATCATCGAACAAGTTCGCAAGCAGGGTCGCATCCTTACGTTCACGTTTCCCTACCCGGAGCCAAACAAGCACGCGCGCGAGCAGATATGGAGTCAGCTCTACGTTAATGATGAGTGGCCTGGATTCGTATTGCTTCGCAGTTCGATTCGTTATTTGGCCGCATGGAACAAGCAACAATTAAACTATTTTGTGGATGAACCTGCCGTCCTTGAGAACAGCATCAGTCAGTTTCCGCAACTGTACAAAATGTACAGTCCGCAAAGCGAGGAAACGCGAGTCGAGTCGTCGGAGGAATCGTTGGTCTATACGTTTACTCGGCATGCGGGCCAGTATCGATTGAAGGGTTTGCTTCCTCAAGGGCCAGTTGTTCGTGGTTTTAGCGTGAACGTGGATCGCAAGGACGTTTCGTTGGAACGGATCCTACCGTCGGTGCTCGACAAAGCCATTGGCAAGGATCTCTATCGCATTGCAAAGGATCGCGAGGAAGTGCAGTCATCGCTTGGAGAAGGGCGTTACGGTCGTGATTTGTCACCTTTCTTGCTGATGGTCTTCGTGATGATGATCATGGCGGAACAAACGATGTCGAGTCGTTTTTATGCACAGACCAAAGGCAAAGGGGCGTAATGGACTGGTCGCTCGATCCGATCTTTGGAAGCTATTTTATCGTCGTTGCAGCTGCGATGGGATTGATTTTCGTTTTGTACTTCGTGCGAGAAACAGGACGCCTTTCGCGAGGGCAGTCGATGGTCTTATGGTTGCTGCGACTTACGATGTGTCTGATTACTCTGTTGTTTTTGCTTCGACCCGGGATCACCTTTACACGGCAAACCACGCCGAGAGGTACCGTTGCGGTGGTGATGGACGCTTCGGCAAGCATGCAATTGCCGTCGGGGGATGGTAAGGCAACGCGTTGGGAAATGGAGCGTGAAATCTGGGAATCGCTCTGGAACGCTCGAGCGTCGTTAGGAAAGGAAGCAAGCTTGATTCCATATCTCTACGACTCGACCTTGAAACCGCTTGGCGACGGCAAGGAAGGTGTTTTGGGCGAGCGGGCAGCCCAGTTGCCGGATCGCCCCGAGGGATTCTCAACGGATATTGGTGGGCCTCTGAGTCAATTGATGTCCATGCCGCTAGAATCTCCTTTGTCCGCAGTGATTTGGATGGGTGATGGTGCTCAGACACATTCGCCATCGGGTGGCGACCCACAGCAGGTAGCCCGTCGACTTGCGCAGATTGATGTTCCCCTGTTCGTGGTTGGGGTTGGCCCAAGAAACGACAGCGAAACGTCGCAAGACCTAGCGGTCGAGGGAGTACCGGAGCAACTGGACGAATACACCAAGAACCAATTGAACGTTCGCGGTTTGCTGCGTTGTCGAGGAGTTGCGAACAGAGAGTTGGTGGTAAAACTGCTGCTGATCCAACCTGGAAAACCAGATCGCGAATTATCGTTGGATCGGATTCGACCAACCAAATCCGATCAGGCGTTACCGTTTCTGTTGCCGCTAGTGGTCGAGCTTGAACCGGGGGCGTACGAATTAGCTGTGCGAGCAGAACCGATTTCAGGAGAAGCTGTCAAGGAGAACAACGAAGCGACCGTTTTTTTGAACGTACGTGGCGGCGGGGCGCGGATCCTATATATCGAAGGGGAACCAAGACCTGAGCAGAACTTCATCAAACGCGCGATGTCCGAGAGCAAAGACATGCAGATGAATTTCCAATTGATTGCCAAACCGCCACATCAAAAATGGCCAGTCGACTTGTCGCAACGCCTTTCGGATGGGGTATACGATTGCTTTGTACTGGGGGACTTAGACTACAAGGCTATTGATTTCGCGGGTGCAAAAGCCATTGCCGATCAAGTGAAAAAGGGAGCGGGATTAGTTACGCTTGGCGGTTATTCCGCATACGGTGCGGGAGGATGGGAGGAATCGCCGTTGCGCGATATTTTGCCGGTCGATATGAAAGGACAACGCCGACAGAGTTTCGAACTCAACAGTCCGATTGAATTGCAGAACCATCTACCTGGTCCCATCCAAGTAGTACCGTTCGGATCCAACGAAATCCTGCTGATTGATACACCGGAGAAAAATGAAGAGGCTTGGCGACAGCTCGTGCCATTGCCGGCTGCGAATCGCTGGGCGGGAATCAAGAAAACGCCGGGGACAAACCTTCTCGCGGAGAGTCAGAGAAAAGAACCGCTTATCGTTAGCGGACTGGCCGACCAGGGGCGAGTAGTTTCCATTGCGTTTGACACTACCTATTTATGGACACGCCAAGGCAAGTCAAACGAACACAAAGCGTTTTGGCGCAAAATTATCTACTGGTGCTTGCGTCGCGAAATCGTTGAGGAAGGGATTCAAATGAGCATGCCACGAAGAGGGCTTTTGCTCACGCAGCCGAGCGAAATGATTTTGCAGTGGAATGGTGGTTCCAATTTAGTGGAAATGCCTAAGAACATACAATTGCACCTTTGGAAGTTAGCGGACCGAAAGAGCAATACCGGCGAGGCCGACAAGGACTTGGGTGAGGTGCAACTGCAACGCCGAGAAAGCTCGGCCTTCGGACAATCGATGCGAGCCCAGTTTGCAGGTTCCAAGGATGGTGGTCGATACGAGTGGAGAGCAAATGCAAATGGTTCGAAGGGGCAGCTACTGGAATCAAAACTCCCGTTTTTGGTCATCGATCAGTCGGCGGAGACGATGCAGCCAATGCCCGACTGGCAACTGCTTGGTCAAATGGCCAAGCTGAATGCCTCGGCGGGTGGCACGTTAGTTGCACCGGAACAATCCGATCAAATTGTTCAGCAGATCTTGGATCGACGAAAACAATCCACCCAAACCGCCATCGAGAACCGACGGCTTGGCGATGGAACGCTGGATACGTGGACCGCATTCATTCTATTGGCCCTGGTTATGATTGGTCAGTGGACGCTCAGAAAGAAATGGAACTTGCCGTAGAGACAAGGTGAGCATTCCCCCGAGTAAAGAGATCGTCCTGTTTAGTCAGCCTCCCCGAGGGAGCAACGCTGCGAAGCATTTTGACCAACAATTCGCTTAGGTTGAGCGGGAGCTTGCCTCCCCTCAACCTTGTTTTGGCGTCCTACGTAACGACCCGGTAACGCCAGCACTTCGCTCCCGCCTCGACCGCCTTAGTCGGTAGTGGCGGGAGCGAAGTGCTGTACCTTACGGTCTGAGCAGCACTTTTAGTACGCCAAAACGGCGTCCGTCGGAGGCAAGCTCCGATCGGACGAAAATGCTTCACAGCGTTGCTCCCTCTGGGAGGGTCGAGCGAAGCGAGGGGAGGATGAAGTGCTATCGACCATTGTGCAATTCAGTTCACCCTCGAACGTCATAACACCAAATGTCACCTTGATCGCGAATGTACAGCCTGCCATTGGAAATCACGGGGTGCGTCCAAGCTTTGGCATTTCCATGGTCCATGGTGCCCGGCGGCGTGAAGCTGCCCAATGGCTTGTAACCTTCGGCTGAGGCTTCGATCATGGCGATGTCGTTCTTGTCGCTATGCAAATACAATCGACCGTCTGCAAAACAAACCGACGCCGAACCGATCCCGCGGTCTTGCCATTTGATAGCACCTGTTACATAGTCAACGCATGCCATGGTTGCGCCTATCGAGCCAAAGAGATTGCCGTCGATCAACACACTGCCGCCCATTCCGGCTGGCAACGACTTTGCAAAATAAATCTCTTTCGGTTCGCTTTTGGTTCCGGTCACTTGAACAAGCCCGCCACCAACTCGACTTGCTGCGGAATAAACATAGTTACCTTTGACGACAGGAGTTGCGATATTCGCCTGTGCGTCTGACGTCTTCGAATAACGCCAGAGAAGATCGCCATTGTCTGCTCTTAGCCCTACGACTCCTTTGCCCAAAAACAAAACATACTGCTTAACGCCGTCGACAGTCGTAATCATGGGAGAAGAATAACTGGCGGCGTCTCCTTCGACGATTGGGGACTTCCAAATGGGAGCTCCCGTCGATTTATTAAGAGCGACAACAGTGGCGGTTGACCCGCCTGGCGAACAGATCAGTACATCTCCATCGATGAGTGGCGACTCGGTGTAAGCCCACATTCCCGCGACCCCACCGAAGTCGGTTTTGAGGTTCTTTGCCCATTTCTTTTCGCCATGCTTTGTGTCCAAACAAACCAAGTCACCATCGGAGCCGAGTGCATAGACTGAATCACCAGAAACGGTCGGGGTGGCTCGTGTTCCCGGGTACTGCGGACCCTGATTGGCCCCAACTTTTCCAATGGGGGTCGACCAGAGCTTATTTCCGTTGAACGTTGAGAGTGCTATGACCTCTTCTTTTTCATTCCCTTGATTGGAGATCACAAACAACTGCTCGCCGACTACCGACGGAGTGGAGTAGCCGTTGCCGACTTTCTTTGCTTGCCACAGCAATTTCGGACCTCCGTCCGGCCACTTGGCCAACAAGCCCTTTTCCGATGATTTACCGTCACGCTGCGCGCCTCGCCACTGTGGCCAATCCTCGCCGCTGGCGAAGTTTGCCATCGTTACCAACGAGAGAATTGCTACGTAAAACTGTTTCTTGAAAATCCACTGCATAACTAACTCCTTATTTTGTGCAAAATCTCAAAGCGTGGCTGAGCGAGGCCCTCGCACAGATAAAGTGGCTGAGCTGGGCCCTCGCTCAGATTTCGTCGAAACCCAACGAGCGAAGGGCCTCGCTCGTCCACAATTGTCCACAATTGTCTGCAATCAATTGTCATTTGTCTTTCTTACCTTGAAGCTTCTAAAAGCCACAGGATCGCTGTGGCCAGCAAAGCCGATGTGGCCTTTCCGGTTATCGAGTCCCTTGGGAGTACTCTCGATTTGGGTGCGGTCAAATTGATCGATGTCGACGTCCAGAATCTTAGTGCCGTTCAAAGTGACTTTGATCGTCTGACCTTTGACTTCGATCTCTTCAAAGTTCCATTCGCCGACTGGGCGAAGATAACCATGTTTTGCTCCAACACAATGATAGAGCGAGCCATGATATTGAAACGGCTTCAATGGCGCGTTCGGATGTTTTGCATTGTAACCATCGCTATCGATGACTTGAATCTCTAGGCCATCGGATGAGGAATGACCACCGACCGGCGTTCGCAAAGCGATGCCATTGTTGCCAGCGGGTGGGAGCTTGAATTCGACCCTGAGAACGAAGCTCTCATACTCGTCTTTGCTCAGCAAATCACCTCCCTTGCCTTGTTTGCATACGATGGCTCCGTCTTTGACTTCGTAGTTATCAACTGCCCCGAGCCAATTGCCTAGGTCCTTGCCATTGTTGAGTTCGACGAATCCACTTGCATCGCGGGAGGCTAAAACCCTATTCGCCTCCTCGGCGCCGATTTCACGAATAAAGACATTGCGCCAACGAATTTCGCTGCCGTGCGTTTGAAGTTGAATGGGGCCTTTGGGATAGACGGGATCTCGCATGGCGCCATTTGGAATTTTCGCCACATCGCCATCTTTCTTTTGAGCGTCCTGTTTTCCGTAAGCTACATAACCACTCTTCTGGTTGGCAAAGAAGTTTTCAAGGACTGCATGGTCGACCACAGTCTCTCCGTTGAAGACGACGGTCACTCGCTCTCCGATCATGGTCATTTTAAGCGAATTCCACTCGCCAAACGGCTTGTCCATCTTCTTCGATGGGTCTTTGCCGGGCGATCCCTTGCGGTTGTTCCACAGGCCACCGGAACCTTTGTCTTGACCTAGTCCACGCGGATCTCCCTCGGTCGCATCCCAAATCTGGACTTGAGGTATCCCACGCAGGTAGACGCCGCTGTCCCCCTTTGGCAATGCTTTGTATTCCAAGTGCAATTCGAAGTCACCGTAATCTTTATCGGTAGTCAGGTAATGACCGTGACCATCGTTAACCAACTCATGGTTTTCGACTTTCCAATGGGCTTTGAGGTGTTCGTTGGTCGGCTGCCCCTTTTTGTCTAGCATTCCACCGTCAATGGACTCTTTCTTGTATTTGGTTTGTTCTTCGGGCGACATAGCCCAAAGATCACGCGGATCGCGTGTTGTCCATCCATACCAGCCGCTGAGGTCCGTGCCATTAAACAGGGCCGTGAAGCCTGGCGGTGGAGACTGTTGCGCGTGCGCGGGAATGCAGGGTAAACACGCAATCAGTAAAAAGAGATAGGAAATGGCAAATGGAAGTCGAGTCTCCATTTTGAACCGATTGGATAACAGGAACCGGATGCTCTCTTTGATTTTGCTCACAACAGTATTCCGCTTTCTCGATGGTTTAATGGTCATGGCGGCAACTTTCGTAGAAAATTGACAATGGTCTATGGACAACCATTTTGGGACGGGACATGGCGGGGATCGCATTGTAATCAATTCCTCCACCTGATGCGGGCAATTGACATTGGATAACGGATCAACAGGAAAGATTCGCTACATTTTAGTTTCAAGTGGGAACATGGACTTCGTTGTGAATTCTCAATTTTCCATTGTCAATTCATTTGCCTGTGTTACAAAAGGCACTGTCGAAAACAGGACCAGTGTAGGTAGACACTCCGAGTCGTGAATCACGGCACGGATAGGCTGTGAATTTAGTCGCAAGGTGCAGAACTTTGTCGCCTATTGCTCCGCAAAAGTGTGCTAACGAGGCTCACTTTCGCGGAGCGAAAGGCGACAATACTAAATTCACAGCCGAGGAGTGCCGTGCCACATTGAACAGAGTGCCGTGCCACAATGAACAGCCCCAGCAACGTATTTATTGATCCTACATGAGTAACATTGAAAATTGCGTCATCATCGGAAGCGGACCCGCAGGTTGGTCAGCCGCCATTTACGCGGCCCGAGCTAATCTTCGACCGTTGCTCTTCGAGGGGGCCATGACCGAGGAAAACCGGGTGAACGGCCGCTATCCGATGGGCCAACTCGCCCAAACGACCGAAGTCGAGAACTACGCTGGTTTTCCCTCCGGCAAGCTCAAGGAATTCTTAGACTCCGCCATCGGTTCCGAACGCAAATACATGCTGCCCCCTATCGAGGAGCATCCGCATGCAGTAACCGGTCCAGAACTGATGGAACTCATGCGGCAACAAGCGACCAACTTCGGCACCCGCGTTATCACCGACGACATCGTAAGCGTCGATTTTTCCGGCAAGCCGCTAAAACTCCATTCGAGCGAAAACGGATCCTTCGAAACACAGACCGTCATTCTGGCCACGGGCGCCAGCGCAAACTACTTGGGCCTGCCGAGCGAAGAAAAATTCAAAAACAAAGGTGTCAGCGCGTGTGCTGTCTGCGACGGTGCTTTGCCCCGCTTTCGCAACAAGCCACTCGTCGTCGTCGGCGGCGGTGACTCGGCTATCGAAGAAGCGACCTACCTGAGCAAATACGCGTCGAAGGTTTACTTGATCTTGAGACGCGGCGAAATGCGCGCCTCCAAGATCATGCAGGATCGAGCCTTAAAGAATCCGAAAATTGAATTTATCAAATTCTCCGTCGTGGACGAAGTCCTCGGTGACGCCGACGACTTGCGAGTTGGCGTTACTTCGGTACGCACTAAACATGTCGAAACCGGCGAAACGAAAGTGCTCGAAGCCGCCGGCATGTTCCTGGCTATTGGCCATACACCCAATACCAAGTTTCTCAACGGGCAAGTCGAAAACCACGCCAATGGATACGTCAAATGGATCCAGCCGAACCGCACCTTTACCAGTGTCGAGGGAGTCTTCGCTGCGGGTGACGTTTCCGACGATTACTACCGACAAGCCATCACTTCGGCTGGAACCGGTTGTATGGCCGCACTCGATGCCGAACGCTATCTCGCGAGTTCTGGAGTCCACTAGAGAGTGACAGCACAGGATCAACCGATTGTTGTTCGCGGAGCGCGCGAACACAATCTCAAAAGCCTCGATCTCACTTTACCTCGCAATCAACTCATTTGCTTCACAGGTGTCTCCGGTAGCGGCAAAAGCTCGTTGGCATTCGACACTCTCTACGCCGAAGGCCAGCGCCGTTATTTAGAAAGCCTCTCGACCTACGCTCGCCAATTCGTTGGCCAGCTTCCGAAGCCCGACGTCGATTTTCTATCCGGTCTCAGCCCATCGATCTCGATCAGCCAAAAGTCGACTGGAAACAACCCTCGCTCGACCGTGGGTACGATCACCGAACTCCATGACTTCCTGCGCGTCCTGTTCGCTCGCGTGGGAACCGGTTTTTGCCCAGAATGCAAATCCGAAATTGCATCGCAAACACGCGATCAAATGGTAGAGCGAATCCAGTCCATGGATTCCAAAACTCCGTTTCTGTTTTTGGCACCCGTGGTTCGCGGCCAAAAAGGGGAACATCGCGATCTGTTCGACGATCTTCGTCGCCATGGTTTCAATCGCGCTCGCGTCGACGGCCAAGTCTACTTGCTCAGTGCGCCACCCGACCTCGAACGCCAAATCAAGCATAACATCGAGCTGGTCGTCGATCGGATCATTATCGGCCAAACCTCGCGACAACGCATCGCCGAAGCGGTCGACAACGCTATGAAATTCGGCGAGGGTACAATGCTCTTATCGGCGTTGACCAACGCGACACTAGACGAACCGGTCGTGGCCACAAAAAAAGTCAGCCGAAAGAAGAAACCGGACGCAGCATCCGAACCAAGTCTGGCTGTCGGGGTCGAGAATCCAGCGATTTCAACCAATAAAAGACTGGACACAAGCGATCCCACGCAAGATGTAGTCTTCTCCTCTACCTACGCATGTGCCAAATGCGGCGTTTCGTATCCGCCCCCGTCGCCCCAATTGCTCAGCTTCAACTCGCCTCAAGGTGCATGCAAAAACTGCGACGGCCTCGGCGAAACGTTTACCTTCACCGAAGAACTCTTGGTCACCGATTCTAGCAAGTCACTCAAGAATGGAGCCATTGACTTAATCGGCAAGTCGACCGAGATGACCCGATGGCTCCGCCGTTCGATCACCTACTTTGCAAATTATGTCGAGCACGTAAAAAAACTCGAACGCAATTATCTGCTATCCACTCCTTGGAAAAAATTAACGCAAGAAGAAAGGAACTGGCTCCTATTGGGCTATCAGGGGCTCAAGGTTCAAGCCAAAGGCCGCGCGCTGCATGGACAAGCCTTCTCTGGAATCGTGCATGATCTTTTGGCAACCTACCGCGCTTCCAAAAACCCGATGGTGGTCAAGCAGTTCGAAAAGTACATGCAGACAAGCATCTGCAGCGATTGCAACGGCACTCGACTCAATCCGCAAGCTCGCTCCGTTCGGCTCAAATCTCTTGCTCCGACATTCAAAACCAATCCTTGGTTGGCCATCGGCGATTGCTCGCGATTGCCTCTCAATAAGTGTGCCGAGTTCTTTGCCCATCTCGACTTGACCGACCGGCAAATCACCATCGGCGGCGAAGCCATCAAAGAAGTGCGTGCTCGATTGCAGTTCTTGCTCGACGTAGGACTTTCGTACCTTTCGTTGGAACGAACCGCTCCAACTCTGTCCGGGGGCGAGTCGCAGCGCATTCGATTGGCCAGCCAGATCGGTGCAGGACTAGTGGGTGTTCTCTATGTTCTCGATGAACCGTCTATTGGATTGCACCCAAGAGACAACGCTCGCTTGCTCTCTTCGTTAGAGAGATTGCGAGATCTGGGCAACACCCTCATTGTGGTCGAGCACGATGAAGACACCATGCGGGCAGCCGACACGATCGTCGATTTCGGACCAGGGCCAGGTGTTCGAGGTGGAGAACTGCTGACCGCAGGCACGCTGGAAGAAATCGCAGCCAACCCAAAGAGTATCACCGGCGGTTTCCTCAATCGTACCCGCCAGATACATCGGCCTGCGGAACGCCGCAAAGGAAATGGCAAGACGATCAAGGTCCGAGGTGCACGCCACAACAACCTCAAAAATATCAACGTCGAGATCCCGCTCGGATGCTTCGTGGCCGTCACCGGTGTCAGTGGCAGTGGAAAGAGTTCACTCATCAGCGACATACTATCGCCAGCCCTTCGGAATGCACTGCAACGTGCCGAGGATAAGCCGGGAGCACATGATGCCATCGATGGAATTGAGCACCTCGACAAGATTATCGATATTGACCAAAGCCCTATCGGCCGTACGCCGCGCAGCAACCCAGCGACCTACGTTAAACTGTTCGACAATATTCGCGATTTGTTCGCCGAACTTCCTGAATCCAAACGACGCGGGTTCACACCGGGCACTTTCAGTTTCAATACCGAGCAGGGGCGCTGTTCGGCTTGCGAGGGACACGGTGCCAACCGACTCGACATGGAATTTTTGGCCGACCTTTGGGTTCCCTGTGCGATCTGCGAAGGCAAACGCTACGCCCGACCAACCCTCCAAGTGGAGTTCAAAGGCAAATCGATCGCCGACTGTTTGGACCTGGACGTTCAGCAAGCCCTCGAACACTTCTCCGCCTTTCCAAAGATCTATGAAAAGCTTCAAACCTTGCACGATGTTGGGCTCGACTACTTAAAGCTTGGCCAGCCTTCACCCACTCTGTCGGGAGGCGAAGCACAACGCATTAAACTATCGCGGGAATTGAGCCGCCGCGCGACTGGTAGAACGCTTTACGTCTTGGATGAGCCAACTACGGGCCTCCATTTTTACGATATCGATTTGCTATTAAAAGTGCTCCAAAGCCTCGTCGATCTCGGCAACACTGTAATCGTGATCGAGCACAATCTGGACCTTATTCAAGCGGCTGACTGGGTCATCGACATGGGACCCGAAGGAGGCGCCGGCGGTGGCGAAATCCTCTGCCAAGGCACCCCCGAGGCCATCGCCAAGCAAAAGAAATCCTTCACCGGCGTTGCTCTGAAAAAGTATTTTCTAACCCACGCGATGTTGGACTCAAAAGCCAAAAACAAACCCACCAAGACGCCAGCCAAGTCGACCAAGATTGTTTCGAAAAGCCTCGCTTTGCAAGACATTCAAGTTGTAGGTGCACAGCAACACAATTTGAAAAATATTGATCTCACGCTCCCTCGCAATCAAATGACCGTCTTTTGCGGCCAAAGCGGTAGCGGCAAAACGTCCATGGCCATGGATACGATCTATGCCGAAGGTCAACGGCGGTTCGTCGAGAGCTTAAGCCCGTACGTTCGGCAATTCGTAGGACAGATGCCGAAGCCCATCGTGGAACGAGTAGACGGACTAAGTCCCTCGGTCGCAATCGAACAACGCAATCTATCTCACACACCTCGCAGTACGGTCGGAACCGTAACCGAAGTCTACGATTACTTTCGCGTTCTGTTCGCGCGATTAGGACAGATGCATTGCACGCGCTGCGATCTGCCAGTCAGTACGCAAACAAGCGATCAGATCGTGGATCGATTGATTGAGCTGGGTACGCCTGCTGGTACAAAAGCACTGTTGCTGGCGCCGGTGACTCCCCATTTAAATCAGACACCGGAGCAGTTTCTGGCCGACCTCCAACAAGACGGCTTCGTTCGAATCCGCATCAACGGGCGCACCCACGAAATCAATCTCTTGCCATCGCTGCAAAAGAAGAGCCGCTACGAACTGCAACTCGTCGTCGATCGGATCCGTTTGGATGGCAAGGACCGCAAACGCTTGAGCGATAGCGTTTCGACTGCCTTGACTATGGGCAACGGTGTGATTCAACTGGCGATCGTAGATGATGAACGATCTGAAGTGCACTGGGAGACACATACCTTTTCGTTGCAATTGGCCTGCGCTCCCTGCGGTCTATCGTTTCAATCCTTGACCCCACACAGTTTCTCGTTCAACACAGCCGTTGGCTGGTGTCCTAGTTGCAGTGGTCTTGGAACGCAAACCGGAACAGACCCAGCGGCCTCCGTCGATGAAAGCCGATCGCTCGAACAAGGGGCCATGTTGCTATGGCCAGACCTCGATAATCCGCTAGCTCGAGGCATGCTTCACGCATTCAGTCGCGAGTCGGGAATTCCGCTCAATCGTCCTGTTTCGCAGTTGCCAGTTGGACAACGCTCGATTCTGTTCCATGGAATGCCCGACCGGGAGATCGTTGTGTTCAACTCCGATATCGATGCTCGTGAATCGTACGCCAATCCAACGGACCGAACCGTGGCCATGACGTTTGTCTATCGAGGGGTATTTCCAGCGTTAGAACTCGCCTCGAATTCAAACATCGGTTTGCGAATGAGGCTTTCTCGTTTTCTAGCGGAAGTGCCTTGTACGGCGTGCGGTGGTGCTCGCGTTCGAGCCGAGGCTGCCCACACTCGATTCCGTTCGTTTACAATTGCGGACATTGGGCGCATGCCGATTGGCGAGCTGCTGGCCGAGACGAAGACATGGACGTTGGAACGGCGGGAAAAGAAGATCGCAGGCGAACTGCATCGCGAGATCACTCAACGTCTTCAATTCTTAGAGGACGTAGGTTTGGAGTATCTCACGCTCGATCGATCGGCCAACACGTTGTCCGGTGGCGAAGCCCAGCGTATTCGATTGGCGAGCCAACTTGGTAGCGGGCTGTGTGGCGTGCTATACGTCTTAGACGAACCGACGATCGGGTTGCATCCCAGAGATAATGATCGACTCATTCGAGCCATGCACCGGCTGCGAGACCTTGGCAACACGCTGCTAGTCGTCGAACACGATCGTGACGTGATTGCCAGCAGCGACCAATTGTGCGACTTCGGACCGGGTTCTGGTCCGCTGGGTGGAACGGTCGTGGCTCAGGGTTCCCCGAAACAAATCGTGAAGCAAAAGGGATCGATCACCGGTCCGTTTATCAGTGGTGCCAAAGGGATCGAAATACCAAGCCGATGCCGGATTGCGATTCCCCTGGGCGTTCCGGCGTCATGCAATGACTGGTCCACGTTGGTGGATCCACCCAAGGGTTGGTTAACGATCCAAGGTGCCCGGGCCAACACCCTTCGCAACATCAACGTGAGTATTCCGTTGGGTTGCTTTACGGCGGTGACAGGCCCAAGCGGCAGCGGCAAGAGCAGTCTTATCAACGGAATTCTCTATCCCGCCTTAGCCAGATCGCTCCACCGAGCTGATTTGCAAGCAGGCCCGCATGACGGAATCGAGGGTGCGAAAAACATCAACAAGGTGCTTCGCGTCGACCAGTCACCGCTCGGCAATTCCCCTTCAAGCAACCCGGCTACTTACACCGGTGTGTTCGAGCACATTCGTCAGTTGTTTGCCAAGTTGCCAGAAGCCAAAATGCGCGGCCTGCATGCAGGGCACTTCAGTTTCAACATCGCAGGTGGTCGTTGCGAAAAGTGCGAAGGCAATGGACAGATACGCATTCAAATGCATTTTTTGCCGGACGTATGGATCGAGTGCGACGCATGCCGTGGCCTACGCTATTCCGAAGAGGTGCTAACCGTGAAGTACCGTGGCCACTCGATCAGCGATTTCCTTACCATGTCGATCGGCGAAGCCCGCGACGTGACCAGCGAGTTGCCAAAGATACATGGCATGCTGAAAACGCTTTGCGAAGTAGGTCTCGACTATCTGGCCTTAGGCCAGAGCGCCCCGACCCTTAGCGGCGGCGAGGCGCAGCGAGTGAAATTGGCAGCCGAACTTTGTCGCCCTGCGACTGGCGATACGTTGTATTTGCTGGACGAGCCGACCACAGGCTTGCACTTTGAGGACATTCGCAAGTTGATGCATGTGTTAAATGCATTGGCGGACAACGGCAACAGTGTGGTGGTGATCGAACACAATCTCGATGTGATCAAGTGCGCAGATTGGGTGATCGACATGGGCCCTGAGGCAGGAAAAGATGGTGGCCAAGTCGTCTTTGCGGGCCCGGCGGAATCGCTGGTGCGTTATGCAAGTGACATCAGTTATGCGATCCCCGTTTCAAAAGGGCCAACGAAGGTATCGCGTAAGAAAGCGTCCAAGAAAACACCAGCCCAAGCTTTGATGGTGGCCGAGCCCGACATCGAGAAGCTACGATCCTACACCGGCGAAGCCCTCAAGGCCGTTTTGGAGTGCTGGGATTCATCCCAGCTTTAAGAACCGCAGTTGAAGTGGAGGAGTGTAGGTGTGAGTTCACTCTTCTGGGCGAAACCCACCACGTTTTGCATTCAATCGTACTCGTGCTCAATGTAATGGCGCTCGTGCTCCTGCTCGATGGAGTGATCAGCGAGGAGTGACAGATTAAGATTGCGAGTTCGAGTACGAGGATCTACATTGGAGTCAAACACTCGACTTGGTCCTGCAACCATCGCGCGTATTCGGGAGTTGCCTGCGCACTCGAAACCAAAACTTCTGGCAGTTCGTAGGGATGATGAGCTTGAAAATAATCAATCAAGTGCGCTAGCCGACCGGAGGAAGTCTTGCAACAAAGAGAAAACTCCTGATCTTTGTTTATCGAATCCTGCCAGCGATAAACACTCGTCATCGGACCCGTGATTTGAACGCAAGCTGCCAATCTCCGCTCCACCAAAGCGGCTGCGAGTTCTTCCGCAGCCGCCATCGTTGGAAGCGTCGTTCTGACCTCTTCGATTTGGACAAACAAAACGGTCAAGCCAATCCTCGTTCAACCAATTGTCGCTCCTGACATTCCTCCTCGAGAATTTCTCGATGCAACCGATGAAACTGTTCGGCCATATCGGCGATCTCGTCGCGCTGAGGGTCATAGTTTTGTACATGGTGAATAGTCAAGTCAAGCTGATCGATCAGACGACATTGCCAACATTCAATCTCACGAAGATCGGAATAGAGCCCTGGGCGTTGACAAGCTACATTTTCCAAGTAGCCTTCTCCTGCAACGCGTGTAAAGTGCTGATCGAGAACCCAGCGAAAGCTGACCAAGTGCTCCATCAGTTTGCTCCAAGTCACTCGCTGGTGCGGATGCTCAAGCCACGAGCGAAAGTCTTGTTCCAATTCGGCAAGCCCCTCTTCGATGCCAGATTGACTGTGGTTTAGGCACATCTTCATGCCATTTAGTTCCGAAAAGTTTCGATTCATTGCCAAGAACCTCAAACTGAATACGGGAAACTGACTTTGAAAAACAGAAGATCATTCGAAGATGGGAGTGAGATCTGTTTCGAACTCGGACCTCACCCTACATGCTGCATCCAATAGTGTCCCAAACCCCATAATCCCCCGTCAAGCATTTTAGAAAAATAGTTGGCCATGAAACGGAATCGCCGAGCATGCATCAAGCACCTTTCGAGCTGGGCCATCGGCTTGAATACTACAATCCTTGCCGCCGGGACTCGAGCCCTGATTGCCGGTAAGTCTGACCCCACGGGATTCGAGGCCGAGTTTCCATCAATGGGTTCCAAGATCAATTTGCGATGGTACAGCGAGAACGCTGGCCAGGATCGAATGGTCGAAGAAGCTCGCCAAATTGCAGATCAATGGAGCAGTGTTCTAAGCGACTACGATCCCGCCAGCCAAGCGTCGCTAGCTGGCTTAAAGGCGGACGATGGGAGTTGGGTGCGTCTTTCCATGGAACTTTGGGACGTTGTTCAGAGGTGCGACCAATGGCATCGCTGGAGTAATGGTGCCTTCGATGCCGCACTAGGGGCAATCACGAGACTGAGACGAAGAAGAGTGCTAGCAACGGAAGGGCAATGGGAAGCAGCTCGTCGCGCGAGTGGTTGGGGATTAATCGAATTCGATACGCCAAATCAGGCGATTCGGTTCCAAACGCCTGGCGTCCGTTTTGACTTTGGAGCAATTGGCAAAGGGTTCGTCGTCGATCGAATCGCGGAAAAACTAATGGAAATGGAGATCGAACGATTCGTAGTAAATGCCTCGGGCAACATGCGGATTGGTTTGTCGCCCCCCCAAACCGAAGGGTGGCCCATTGCGATTGATGTTCCAGCTGCGGGCGCCAACGAAGCTGGGGCGGAACTCCTGCGCGCACGAATCAGTCGATGTGGAATAGCAACCTCAGGTGATCGTTGGCAACGTTTTCCGGATGGGGTTGGCGCGGCGAAAAACGAGTATTCCAGTCACATCGTCGACCCCAGTACGAATACTGGAGTCTTGGGCCACCAAAGTGTGACCATTATCGCCGAGGACGCAACAGACGCAGATGCGGCTGCGACGGCTACGTGTGTTCGCGCTCGGCGGGACCTGGCCGGTTGGCTTGAAAAACTATCCCAGCAGAAACCGAAATTGCAGGCGATCGTTTTGTTAAAAGACGAAGCCTCTGAGCATGTTCGCATGATTTCAACCGGAGTCGATGCGCTTGGCCAAAACATGCGTTTCGGGCGATAGCCGCGAGGCGAAGCTATTGTCGCCTTTTGCTCCACAAAAGTGCGCCTCGTTCACGCACTTTTGCGGAGCAAAAGGCGACATTGCACTATGCCTTGCCTTCTCGCGTCGTAATTCTTGCCCAAGCGTCTTTGAGTGAGACAATTCGGTTGTAGATAGGGACACCTGGTTTCGAATCGACAACGTCTACACAGTAGTAGCCGTTGCGCTCGAATTGAATAGCGACGCCTGGGGGTTGTTTCGCGACCTCGGGCTCAACCATGGCTCGAACAACCCGAATGCTATTCGGATTGATGTTGTCCAAGAACGTTTTCCCCTCCGGTGCATCCTCGGGATTTTCGCTTAGGAAAAGGCGATCGTACAATCGAACGTCGACCTCGGCTGATTCGGTCGCGGAGACCCAATGGATGGTTCCTTTGACCTTGCGTTCAATTGCGGTCGGCGAGCCGCTTTTGGTGGTCGGATCGAATGTGCAACGCAACTCGAGGATGTTTCCACCCGCGTCTTTGACGACTTCGTTGCATTGAATAACGTATCCGTATCGCAGCCGCACCTCGCCGGCAGGTTTGAGACGGAAGAACTTCGACGGCGGGTTTTCCATGAAGTCCTCACGCTCGATGAAGAGTTCCCGGGTAAACGGAATTTGGCGTGTGCCGCCGTTCGGATCCTCTGGATTATTGACCGCGTCCATCCACTCGGTTTGATTTTCAGGATAGTTGGTGAGCACCACTTTGATCGGATCGAGGACCGCCATGAAACGAGGAGCGATCGTGTTCAAGTGTTCACGAACGCTCCCCTCGAGCACCACGACATCGATCGTGCTGCTAAACCTGGCGACACCGATCCTGTCGCAAAACATGCGCAGGCTTTCCGGAGTGTAACCGCGTCTTCTTAAACCACTAATCGTCGGCATACGAGGGTCATCCCAACCGGAGACATGTTTTTCTTGAACGAGTTGGAGCAATTTACGTTTGCTCATCACGGTGTAGGATAGATTCATTCTGGCAAACTCCATTTGCCGCGGATGGTAGATTCGCAAGGTTCGGCAAAACCAATCGTAGAGTGGACGATGGTCTTCAAACTCAAGCGTACAGATGGAATGTGTGATTCCTTCGATGGAATCGCTTTGGCCGTGCGCCCAGTCGTACATCGGGTAGATACACCATGCGTCGCCGGTTCGATGATGGTGCGCGTGCATGATTCGATATAGAACAGGGTCTCGCAAGTTGAGGTTAGGGGAAGCCATATCGATCTTCGCTCGCAAAGTTTTGGCCCCGTCCGGAAATTCACCCTTTTTCATGCGAGCAAACAGATCGAGATTCTCTTCGACGGAGCGATCACGAAAGGGACTGTTTAGTCCGGGCTGCGTTAGGGTGCCACGATATTCTCGCATTTGTTCGGCATTGAGATCGCAAACGAACGCTTTACCCTCACTGATTAGTTGACAAGCCCATGCATGCAACTGACCAAAATAGTCGGACGCATAAAGTAGTTTGTCCCATTCAAAACCGAGCCAGTTCACGTCGGTTTTGATCGAGTTGACATACTCCTCGCTCTCTTTCGTGGGATTCGTATCGTCGAATCGTAGGTTGCATTGTCCACCGTATGTTTTGGCCAAGCCGAAATTGAGGCAAATGCTCTTAGCGTGCCCGATGTGGAGGTAACCATTCGGCTCTGGTGGAAACCTGGTATAGACAGTCTTTCCGATTAACTCCGGCTTGCTGACCAAGTCCTTTTCGATTTCGATTTCAATGAAGTTCTTGTGGGAATGTCCACTTCCCGGATTGCTTGTGTCGTTCACTATGTCGATCTTCCTTGGTTCATTTGCTTAGGGAAATGAGTTCTCAAGCAGAGTGCGGATGTGCTGGGATCCACATTATCGCGAATTCCCAGAAAAGCCAATAGGACGGGAATCGCTATTGAATTGGCAATCGCTTGCGGTGTTGGAGCCTCGCCAGAAGAACATAATTCTCTTTTATCGTTGATTTGAAGATGAATATTCGGTACTGTTGTCCTAGAACCTCATACACCCAACGGCACAAGGCCGTTGGCGTCACTCGGAATATTAAAACATCAGATGAGCCTTCGATTCCTTGTGCAACTGCTTCTTTTGGGCGCGATCTGGGGAGGCTCCTTTCCTTTGATGCTGGTGGCCGTTGGGGATTTCACGCCCGTTGCATTGATCGAGGTGCGTGTAGCAGTCGGGGCGATCCTGTTAACGACTATTCTGGCCATGCGAGGCGAACTTTCCAATCTACGAGGTCGGACTCGGCAGTTCTTAACCTTGGGTGCCATCAACTCCGCCATCCCATTTTCCTTGTTTGCTTTTGCGGCCCAGTATCAAACCGCGGGCTTGTCTTCGGTACTCAATTCGACCGCTCCGCTTTTTGGCGCCCTGGTGGCGTTCGTTTGGCTACGAGAACGTTTAAGAGTCATCCAAACGATCGGATTGATTGTCGGGTTCTGCGGCGTGGTGATTTTGGCTTCTAGCAAAAATGCCCTTGATGGCAATCTGGTTGCGATCGCGGCCGGACTGTGCGCCGCGTTGCTGTATGGCATTGCCGCCCATTACAGCAAACGCAATTTCCAAGGTTGCCCGCCCCTTGCCGTATCGTGTGGAAGTTTGATTGGGGCCAGTCTGCTGTTGTTACCCATGATGCCATGGTCTTTATCCGACCACGCGCCGAGCATGAGAGCTTGGTTCTGTGCTATCGCGCTTGGGGTTTTGTGCACCGGTATCGCCTACATGTTGTATTTCCAAATGATCAAGTGTTATGGGGCGGCGCGTTCCATGACGGTCGCCTACTTGATTCCTATTTTTGGAGTCATCTGGGGATTCCTCTTTCTTCATGAACCCATCACTCCCAGCATGCTCGTGGGTGGAACAGTAGTACTTCTCGGGACCATCTTGGTCACCCGCTCCATTGAGGTCTCTCGACCCCATGGAAGAAGTAGAAAGTCTGGGTAATAACTGAGGCTTTAGCCCTTCGTTTTCAGAAGAAACGGGCATAAAACCGCAGGCAACACCCTTCGGCCTTCAAAAGTGACGCGGTCGGATTACGATAACTCAATACTATTCGGGAGCCTTATGGACAATGGCGTGCACCGAATCAAACCCGAAACGTTCCATCGCAACTGGTCTCACACGCCTTCTAGATATCAACGATGAACACACCGATGATCGACCCGCAGTACACGAACGACGTTTCGGTGAGTCCTAGACTCGATATTCCCGAGGAAGCCTTACCCATTCGACGGAGGGAAATTTCAAACGCCGAATTCCTTCAGCCACTTTTGCTTTTCTTTTTCGGTTAATACTTGGTTTTTCGCCTCAAACTCATGGTCTTCGACTGCCTCGGGGCTATCTACTCCTCTCCTGGCTCTACGGGCGCGGTTCACCAGCTCTCGATCGAGCCATTGGTCGCTATCGATCACGGTCGCTCCTCGCGCCAACGCTTTGCGATGGATGGCGTGGTCGGAGGATACGACCGTCAGGTTTTTTGGGGCAGAATGTCGGCGTATCTCAGTCTGGATTAATTCGTCCGCCGAATCCCAATCGCGAGCATAGACGATTTGGATTCCATGGTATTCGTATTTGTCGGGCAGACCCGGTGGGGCCTTTTTTGCATCGAACACGATCATGGTCCGGTCCCGCATCGACTCCTCAATGAGATCGACCAGCAAGTGCAACATTCGTCCGCGTGCGGCCCGCAAGGCATTTTTGCCATCCAGCCCACGCTCGACCGAGGTGCTCTCGAACATCAGATTGTAACCATCGATTAGCAAGCGCATTTGGACAGGTCCATCATCGATGTGCCAAACGGCTGTGTCTATATCCGTAGAAAAAATAGACGACTAAGCCGACCAAACACCAGACGCCGAATCGCAGCCAATTGAGGTGCCCAATACCTGCTATCAAATAAAGATTTGTAATCACTCCCAAAACCGGAATGAGCGACCAGCGGCGCAACCAAGTAAACATCGAAAGGACAAAGAACACTCCATAAAAAACAAAGTACGGGAACTTCTCCCATGACCAATCGCGAGTCAGGTCATGGTTGAGAGGCATCGACTTCATGAACACCGAATACAAG